>CAZENI010000131.1:14986-17324 GCA_964513055.1 uncultured Opitutus sp. | reverse complement strand
ACGCCTCCACCGCCATCTCGCCCCACTCGCCCGCGACCTGTTTCGCCGTCTGCTTCGCGGAATACTCCAGCAGTTGCCCGCCGATGAACTTGCTCGCGGTCCACAACCGCCGGTCGAACGCCCCGAGTCCGCGCTGATATTCGTAGCTGCGCTGCAGGCCGTCGAGCACCCGCTCGCCCACACCCGTCGCCCCGATCCGCTGCATCGCGCGTTCCCAGCCGAGGGCGCGCGTCAGCACCGCCGTCCCCCGCTCCACCTTGCCCGCCACCGCGATGCGCGCGACGCCCGCCGCGCGCTGCGACGTCCAGTAACCCGCGCCCGCGCTCCGGCCGCCGATCGTGCCGACCGCCTGCGGCAGCGCGAACTGCACGACGTTCTTAACGCTCGTGATGTCGCCGAACCACTCCGCCCAGGTGTCGCCGACATCCTTCGGATCCCAGTAGCCCGCCGCCGCCGCCTGCTCGAACGCCGCGCGGTCGCCACTCACGAGCGCCTGGATGTCCGGCAGCTTCAGCGCCTCGCGCACCGCGATGCCGAGCTGCCGATACTGCTGCGGCGTATAGGCCGAGCCGCGCACGTCGCGCAATGTCAGTGCCGCGGCGAGCCGCGTCGTATCCAGTCCTCGGATCTCAGCGAAGGTCAGCCCCTGCAGGCGCAGCCGCAGCATGGCCTGCAGGCCGAGATACGCCGTCACCATCTGGCCCTCCGTCGCCGCAAGCGCCCGCGCCTCCGACTCGGGCTTGTCGCCGAGCAGCGCCGAGAGCGAACCGACGACGCCGGTCGTGATCGTGGCGAGCAGATACTCGCGATTCGCCTCGCTGAACGGCAGCTTGAGCGCCGCCACCCAGCCATCGCTCGCGGCCGAGGGCCGCCCCGGCTCCTTCGCCGCAAATCCGCGCTCGGCCAGATACGTGTTGAAGTGGCGCCGCGCGTCACGGATCGCGCCCTGCGATCGGTCGATCGCGTTCCGCAGAAACGCCGCCTCGAGGTCCCGCAGCCGCTCCTGCAGCTCCGCATCCTTCGGATGCGTGCGTGCGCCGCGGCGCAGCGACCACAACGCCCCGACCGGGTCGCCGGCCCGCTGCAGCATCGCCGCCTCATAGAGGCGCGTCTGCGGGTCGAGGTTGTCCTGGGCGAAGAGCGCCGAGTAGTCCCGCAGCGCCCCGACGTCGCCCGTGATCACCGCCATTTCAAAGACCGTGCGCGCCGCCTCGTTCCGCCAGTGCGTGCGCCAGAGCGTGATATAGAAATGCCTCTCGCCGTAGAGATCGAACGCGTCCGACAGGTGCCGGTCGATCCCGGCGTAGATCTCGCGCACCTCCTTCGCCGCGGCATCGAGCAGCGCACGCAGATCGCGCGCCTGATCCCCAAGCAGCCGCGCCCGCGCCATCATCCGGTTGAACTGCGCATCACTCGGCTCCAGCGGGGTGGCGTCCGCCAGCACATCGCTCCATGCCGCGTCGCGGCCCTGCGCCGCCCCGAGGATCGCCCGCGCCTGCCGGCGCGTCTCGTGCAACGGCCCCACCACCAGGTGGGCAACCTTCATCGCCACCTCGACCCGGGCGAGTCGCTCGCGGAGGAAGCGGCTGTGCTTCGGATACCACTCCCAGAACGGATCCTTCTCCGTCACCACGCGGGCCGCGGCGTTCGGGTTCACATCGGAACCGCGCTGCCGCGCGTCCTTCCAGCGGCGATAGTGCGCCTCCACGATCCACGGCCCGCACTCGATCGAAAAGAGCTTCAACGGTCCTATGTCCTCCGCGATCATCCGCCGCGAGGTCTGCCCGGACGTGCTCACTTGCAGCGGACCGTGGTAAGGCGCGGCAAACCGGTAGAGGCGCGGCTCGCCGCTGCGCTGCGGCCCGTCGACATACGGCAGCCAGTGCCGGCCCGTCGTGTCGCCCACCCGCCACGCCCACTCCTGCAGATACTTCTCCCGCGTTTCGAAATGCGGCGTGTTCGCGATCGGAAAGAAAAACTCCCGCTCGATCGCGCGTTCCGTCACCGGCCAGAGCGCAAACGGATCGTCGCTCGTCGCGAGCAGCCCCACGCGGCCCTCGTCGCGCCCGATCGTGCGATTCACCGAAACTTCGGCCACGCCGCCGTCGGCGATCTCCGCCGGCACCTGCACCTCGAAGCGCAGATCGCGCTGGCCGATCTTCTGCAACCGCCGCTCCGGGCCCGCCCCCGACCACTCGAACACGCCCGCCTGCAACGTCATCGTCGCCGCCCGGCCCAGCACCTTCGTCTCGGCCTTCACGTCGAGCGGCTGCCGGTTGTCCGGCCTCGCCTGCGCCGCGGTGGCGCGCAGCCATTCCCCGCGATCGGGATGCGGCCG
>CAZENI010000131.1:0-14976 GCA_964513055.1 uncultured Opitutus sp. | reverse complement strand
GGGTCGTGACATTCTCGAGCACCCAGCCGTCCGGCTGAAAAACCAGCGGCACCTCGACCGTGTGCGCCCGCAGCAGCCGTTCGTCCGCCAGCCGCGGCGGCTTTTCGCCGCGGCCCTCCCAGATGTATTCGAGTTCCGGTAACGCCAGCGACGACTTCAACCCCGTCGTCTGCCGCAACAGCCGCGTCACCATCGAGTGCACGCGCAGCGTGACATGCAGCGTGCCGTCAGGCCGCACCGGTGGCACCGGGAGGCCCCAGGGCACATTCGGCGCGACGACAAACCACCGCACATACCAGCCCGGCTTCGCGTTCCGGAACTGGATCGGCAGGGGATCGCCGTAGGAGAGCCCTGCCCCCATGCGTAACGCGAAGGGACTCCGCGGCCCGTGCCCGGGGCTGTCGCTGAAGAAGTGCCGCAACTGCAGCAGCGTCCCCGCGCGGTTCTCCGGCGCCCCGCCGTTGTAGAGAATCGGATACGGTCCATCCGTCTGCCAGGTGAAGGGCGACGGGACGATGCGCACCAGCTCCGGCAGGTCCCAGCCCACCGTCGCCGCGTCGATCGGCGCGCCATCGAGCCGGTAGAGGCCGTCCGAGAGCGGCCGCCAGTTTTTCAGTTGCTCGATGATCGGCACTCTCCGCATCCCCCGGGCGAGAGTCTGCGCCCCCTGCTCCGGCGTCCCCCAGATGCCGTCGATGTCGAAGAACGCGTTCACCGTGCCGCCGTCGTAGGGGATCTCGAAGGGCACGTGCACCGCCACCGGCACATCGTAGTAGAGTTCGGTCACCTTTTCCCGGGTCGGATAGCGCATCCGCTGTTCCGGAATCCGCGTCTTGTCGCCGCCCACCTCGACCGTGCGCGTGATGAACGGCGCCGGCGCGTTCTCCGGCGGCCCCGGCGGCTTGAAGTTCGCGCGCACCGGCGGCCGCGCCGGCGCGGCCGCCTGCTTCGCCCCCAACTTCTGTCCGAGCAGGTCGACCGTTTGCGCGGCGACTGACGGCAAGAGCACGCAAAGCAGCAGGACCGGAAGCGCAGCGAGTCGAAGCATGGCGGGGCAAATCGTGGGGAGCGGGGCGGGACGGCGGGATGAGACGGTGTGAGGCCGGAACTATTCAACCGCAGTCGGGACCTTCGTCCTCCGCCACGCGTCGCGCCAGTCGCGTTGCAACAGCGCCACGCCCAGCGCCACCGCCGGGGCGCCGCCAAACACCAGCGTGGTCACGCCCGGGCCCCAGTCGGCCAGCGTCGCGCGGAACTCTTCGCTCATCGTCCCGGCAACCCACAGCACGAGATCATCTCCCAGCAGCACGACGAGCACCAGCCACACCGACAGCAGCCAGAGATCGCGGCGCTGTTCCACCAGCGCCCGGTGGCAATCGCGCGTGGCCCGCCACACGCGCGGGAGCACCCCGGGAGGATCGGATGGCGCGGGTTTCATTGCTTTCCACGCAACCGGCCCAACTCCGCCCGGGCCTGCCTCGCCCACTCGCTCGCCGCATCGAGGCGCAGGTAGTGTTCGTAGTAGGTCGCCGCCGCCTCGTTCATGCCGAGGAGCGCGTAGCATTGCGCCATCCCAAAATACGCGGGGCCATGTTGCGGGTCCATCAGCGACACCGCGATGAAGTCCGACAGCGCCCGCCGCGGCTGCCGCGCCGCCGCGAGCCGCAGCGCGTTCTGGTAACGAAAGCCCGCCGCCGCCCGGTCGAGCTGCGCCGCGCGGGCGAACGCCGCGCGCGCGCGCTCGGCGTTGCCCGCCTCGTGCTCCAGGGTGCCGAGCCAGGAAACCGCCCAGCCGGAACGCGGCTGCGCCCCAATCTCCGCCTCGATCACCCGCCGCGCCGCCGGCCAGTCGCGCCGGGCGATGTGCAGTTCCGCCAGCCACGTATTCAGATTCGGGGTATGGGGCGCGATCCGCTGCGCCCGCTCGTAGGCGGCGATCGCCTCGGCCGTTTTCCCGTCGTAGTTGTGCGCGATCCCGAGCGCGATCCACGCCTCGGCCGACGCCGGCTGCGCCCGCACCTGCTCCAGGGCCTGTCGCTTCGCCTCGGACGGCGTGCCCCCGCGCTCCGGCGGTGCCGTCGACGGCCGCGCCGTCGCGCCCTCCATCGCCGGTCCCCCGGACTCGGGCACCACCGCGGCCGCCTCGCCGGCCGGCGTCACCCTGCACTCGCAAAGCCCCGTGAGTCTTGTGCCGTCTCCGAGCACGACCTCCAGCGTCACCCAGTTGCCCGGCACGAACCACCGCGGGTCCGCCGCAAACAGATCCAACGTGACGACACCGTTGAGACGTCCGAGCGAGCGCACGTGCGTCTGGTTCAGGCGCGCTCCCGCGTGCGCGACGCCAATCACCCAGTTCACCCCCGGCTGCGTGGTCCAGTAGTGTTCGGCGAATCTCCCCTGCGCATTCGCGCCCGCAATCCCGATGCGCTGGATCTCCGTCTGCGGCGGCAGCTCCAGCGTAAGCTTGAACCAGCCATCGGGCGCGCCGTCCGCCACGGCGTTGCCGCTGGCGCTCACCTCGTCGCGGCTCTTGTCGACGAAGCGAAAGTCCAGCACGCGTGCCTCACCCGGCTCTCGCGGGACCATCGCCGGCGCGGCCGGTTGGTTCGTCGTCGCCTCCGGACGTGCCGTCGACGACTCCGCGGGCCGCGGCCTCGTCACCGCCACCGGCGCCGCGGGCAGCGCCGGTTTCACTGCGCCCGGTGCCGGCCGCACCTCCGGTCCAAACGCCTTCGCCGCCTCCGCCGGCGACAGCGGCCTCGCCGGCACCCGCGTGGTGCGGCCATCGGTCACCCACTCGAGCACCGGCACCCGCGCGGCGGCGATCGCGTCTCGCGCCAGCGTGAACCGCCCCGTGGAATCCCGCTTCGCATCGAGTGTCGGAAAACCGAATACCACGCGCCGGCCGGCGTCGTTCACCTCGACACTGATCGTGAACTTCCCGTCGCGGATGCCCTGCAACTCGACCTCGAACGGCCCGCCCGATGGCGGCAGCCACGCGTGCTCGAGCCCGCCGAGCCGCAGCAGATGGCCGTCGGCCATCGCCGGCGCGCCCTTCGTCGGCGCCCGCCCGAGCGTCGCCTGGCCGGCCGTGTCCCTGATGCGCAGCGTCACGGCCGAGCGGTTCGCGATCGTCATCACCCCGTGCAGGGCCTTGAGGCTGTCGAGCTCCGTCGGAGGCGTATCGTAAGCGCCCGGCGGCACCGGGCGATTCGACAGCAGCCGGTCGAGGATCGTGTGCACCTGCGTGTTCCAGGTGATCTCGGTGTGCTCCGCCGACTGCGCACCGCCCGCGTGCTGGTGCCGGATGTAGAAAAACTTCGAGGCGCCGCCGAAGTCCGACGATTCGCGCAGCGGCACCTTGCCGTCCCCATCGCCGCGCTGCGCGTAAAAATTCACGGTGCGCTCGCGCGGCGGCGTCGTGCCGTGATCGAGGTGGAGATAGCCCTGCCCGTGCGGCGCATCCGGCTCGTCGACCATCGCGTAGCCCACCTCGGTCGAGAGCCCCCAGCCCACGATCGCGTAGTGCTTCACGCCAGGCGGCAGCGGCGCCGGGGAACCGTCGGGCGCGTTGAAACGCCGGTGATACGCGTCGGCGCGTTTCACCAGCGCGTCGTTGTTCACCCACTCCGGCCGATCGGTGAGCGTGTAGACGTCCGGCCAGATCCAGTTTTCCACCGCACCCTTGTAGCCATAGTAGCGGATCGCGTGCGCCTGCTCGGCCGTGAGCGGCGTCCCCGTCGCCGCGTCGACGATGAACGGATAGCGCGGATAGATCTGGTAACCCGACGGCCAGTTCTGCAGGAGGATTTTCATCAGCTCCGTCCGCGCCGTGTCGTTGCCGAAATTGTAGCCGTCCGCGAGGCCGCGAAACACGAATCCGCCGCCCCGATACGGCAGCGCGATCGAGATCAGCTTCGACACCTTCGCCGCGCCCGGCCCGTGCACGTAGCCCTTGGCGACGAGCCCGCCCATACTGTGCGTGACGAGGTTGACCTTCTTCTTCCTTGTCTTCGCGAGGACGTCGTCAACCAGCCGGTCCAGCAGCGGCAGGTGTTCCGCGTTGTCGAGCCGCCAGTCGTAGGGAAAATACCAGAGGTCCCGGCCGGCGCTGCGCCGGCTGCGCTCGAAGAACTCCATCAACGGCCCGTAGACCGTGGCGAAAATCCCGGCGCCGCGCATGGCCTCCGGCGCGTGGACATTCGCCGACAGCAGCGAGCCCTGGCCGTTGCGATCCAGCATCAGGGACTTGCGATCGTCGACCAGCGCGAACGGCCACAGTTGCGAATCGAAGAACAGCCAGTTGCGCGCCAGCACGGACCCGCCGATGCCGTGGATAAAGATGATCGGCCGCACCTCCTCCTCGACGCCGACGAGTTCCGCCATCAGCGCCTTCATCTCCGCGAGCGCGAACGGCCGCAGCCGCTCCCACGAACGCACCCGGCGCTGGTGCATCGGCGCATCTCCGGCCATCGCATTCGATGCATGCGTCTCGGAAAACGTATAGATCACGCGCTTGCCGTGGCGAATCAGCCCATGCAGGCGCACCCCGCCCAGCTCTCCCAGCGCCGAGCCCGATTGCTGCCCGTTGTAGCCATCCGGGTTGCGGAAGATCAGCCCCGCCGCCCCGTCCGGCAGCTCCACCGGCTCGCTGACGGGAAACGTATACGCGTAGTTCCGCCGCCAGCGCGGGGTCTCCGTCGCGAAGAGCTCCAGCGCCGCCTTCTCGTCGGGCAGCTCAATCACGTAGGCTCCCTGGGCCGCGACGGTCGGACTTTCAGTGACGTTCGGGTCGTCGCGGTAGCCGCCGATCACGCGGTGCGGCCCCCTGACGTCGTCCATGTTGTCCGTCGGCAGCGGCAGCCCCTCCTGCGCCACCATGCCCTTGCCGCGAAACCACTCGACCCACGGCGTGTAGTCCGGCCCCTTCGCGCCCTGCGCCGCCGCATCCGCCGACAGCACGGCTGCCGCGATGAAGCCAAGGAAACAACGGCGCCGGAGCATGGCTGGGACGTCGCGGGCGAGGGGTGCGCCCGGGACGAGTCGTTTGTCGCGATTTCTCCGCCTGAGTCAAAATTGAACTGAGCCTCCCCGCCGCGCCCGCCCGGGCGCCGCCGCCCTCACCGCCCCGCGCGCCCCGTCCACAGCTTCGTGCCGGCCGACCGCTCGATCTGCTGGAACCGCGGGTGCGCGCGCACCGCATCGAAGACCGCCGTCTGCCGCAGCGTCGCGATGCCCAGATCGCGCTCGGCGACGGCGCGCTCGAGGGCGTCAAGCACCGCCGCCGTCTCACCGTCACCGAGGCCGCTGTGCGCGACGGCCGACAGATACGCCCGCACATAGCCGCGCTGCCGGCGCTCCTCCAGCGCACGCAACGCCGCGCGCGCCTCCGCCGGCTGCCCTTGGAGTCCCTTCGTGCGGGCGAGGTGCGCCAGCAACAGCGGGTGGTTCGGCGAGCGTTCCAGCCCGGCCTCGAAGTGCCGCCCCGCCGCCGCCAGGTCCCCCGCCGCCTCCGCCTGCTGGCCGAGCAGCGCATGCCCGAGCGTGAAATTCCCGTCGAGCTCGCGCGCCTTCTCCAGCCAGGGCTTCGCCTCGCCGGGCTTCCGCGCCAGCAGGTGCACCCAGCCGCAGAGCGCGTGGGCCATCGGTGACAACGGATCGACCGCCGCCGCCCGCGCCGCGAGGCCGGCCGCCGCCGCGGCGTCACCGCGGTTCAACGCCGCCACTGCCCGCCAGGCCAGGGCTCCCGCGTGCTCCGCGTTCCGCTCGCCCGCCCGCTGGAACATCTCCTCCGCGCCCCGCGTGTCCCACTCGTGAAACAGCCGCACGAATCCGATCGTCGCATACGCGTCGGCCAGTTGCGGATCGAGTTCGCGCGCGCGCTCCGCCGCCGCCCGCGCCAGCGGCATCGCCTCCGCCGCCGGCACCCGCCCGTGGAAGGCCCGCAGCACGTGGCACTCCGCCACGCCCGAATACGCCGCCGCGTAGTATTCGTCCGCCGCGATGGCCCCCTCGAAGAGCCGCTGCGCCTCGCTCGTGTCCGTGCCGCGCCGGCTGAGGATGTGCCGGCCGCGGAGCTGGAGGTTGTAGGCCTCGCTGCTGTCGGTCGCGAGCCGCTCGAGCTGCTCCCGCGCGCCGCCGTGCAGCGCCACCTGCAACTGCTGCGCGATCGTGCGTGCGATCTCGACCTGCAGCGTGAGCAGGTCCTTCAGTTCGCGATCGTAGGTTGACGACCAGATCTGGAAACCGTCCGCCGCGTTCGTCAGCCGCACCGAGATCCGCACGCGGCTGTCCACCCGGCGGACGCTGCCCTCCAGCAGCCGGGCCACCTGCAGTTCGCGGCCGATTGCCGTCGCGCCGAGCGTCCGGCCCTTGAACGCGAACGCCGACGTCCGCGCCGCCACGCGCACGCCCGGCAGCCGCGCCAGCGTGTCGATCAACTCGTCCGCCACGCCGTCGCTCAGATACTCCTGGTCGCGCGCCGGACTGAGGTCGACGAAGGGCAGCACCGCGATCGAGTTCGCCGCCGCCGGCACGGGAGCCGCGGGCGCCGGAGCCGGCGGCGCGGCCCTCCGCGCAAGCCACCACCAACTGCCCGCGCCCAGCGCCAGCACGAGCACGGCGGCCGCGGCCACGAAGCCGAGGCGCCACCGCGGGCCGCTGAGCGCGATGCGCGCGCGCATCGGCAGCCGCGATTCCTGGATGTCCAGCCGGCAGACCGGCACGGGCTCCGCAATGTTCTTCAACGCCGGCGCGCCCAGCGACTCCACCTTGAGCCGCACCTGGCTCTTCACCGCGCGGTGCACTGCCTCGCTCAGGCACGCGCCGCCGGGCGCCGCGAGGGTGAGGATGCGCGCGGCGATGTTCACGCCGTCCCCGGCGATGCCTTCAGCCCCCAGCGTCACGTCGCCCATGTGGATTCCGATCCGGTGCCGCAGCGCCTCCGGATCGCCGCGGCTGCGCGCCGCGAACTCCTGCTGCACGCGCAGCGCGCAGACCACCGCGTGCGTCGCACTCGTGAAACACATGAGCATGCCGTCGCCCATGGTGTTGTGCACCGTGCCGCCGTAGCGCGCGCAGAGCTGCCGCAGCCGTTTGAAATCCGCCTCGACCGCCCGCAGCGTCCCCGCTTCGTCGCGCCCCATCCGCGCCGAGTAGTCGACCACGTCGGTGAAGACGATTGCCGCGAGCTGATGCTCGCCAAACGGAGTCGCGGTTTGCTCTTCGGGGTGGGACACGCGGACGCGGGGCTGCCCGACGTTGCGCGAACGTCCCCGCGCGGCAAGCCCGCGCACCTCAGCCTGCTTCGGGCTGCGCCGGGTTCCGCCCTACTCCGCCCGCACGATGTAGCCGCGCAGATACTCGCTCTCCGGCATCGTGAGCATCACCGGATGATCCGCCGGCTGGTGCGCCCATTCGAGCACCCGCAGCTTGCGCCGCGCGTCGGCCGCCACCTCCGCCAGCACCTGCCGCAGCTCCGCATCCTGCATGTGATGCGAGCAGGTGTAGGTCGCGAGCACGCCGCCCGGGACGAGCCGCTTCACGGCGCGCAGGTTGATTTCCTTGTAGCCGCGCAACGCTCCCTCGAGCGCGCTCTTCGATTTCGCGAAGGGCGGCGGGTCGAGCACGATCAGGTCCCACAGCGGCTCGACGTTGCGATCGGGCGCGTTGAACCAGTCGAAGACGTTGGCGACGGTAAACTCCACCGCGCTGCCGACGCCGTTGCGCTCCGCATTGCGCTTCGCCGCCGCGATCGCGTCCTCCGCGCTGTCGAGCCCGAGCACCTCCGCCGCCCCGGCCCGCGCCGCATGCAGCGCAAACGCTCCCTGGTTGCAGAACGCGTCGAGCACGCGGCCGCCGCGGCCGTATTTCGCCACCACCGCATGCTGGAAACGCTGATCCAGATAAAAGCCCGTCTTCTGTCCGCCCTGCAGATCGAGCCAGTAGTCGAAGCCCTCGATCCGCACCCAGCGCGGCTCCCACGGCTGGCCCGACCGGCTGTGCACTTCCAACGGCAACCCCTCCAGCCGCCGGATCGGCCCGTCGTTGCGAAAGATGATCTCCGCCGGCCGCACGAGCTCCGCCAGCACGTCGCCGAGGATCGCCGACCGCTTCTCCATCGCCAGCGTCTGCACCTGCACCACGAGCGTGTCGCCAAACTGGTCGACCACGACGCCCGGCAGATCGTCCGACTCGCTCCACAAGAGCCGGCGCGCCCCGTCCGGCGCCCGCCGCGCGACCGCCCGCTCCACCGCCGCGCGCAGGTAGGCGGCATCCAGCGTGACGCGATCGCGGCTGAGCCGCCGCCAGACGATCTGCGAGCGCGAGTTGTAGATGCCGGTGCCGATCAGCCGCCCCGTGCGGTCGCGGCACTCGACCACCTCGCCGTCGTGCTCCACCGGCAGGAGCGCCTCGACCTCGTTCACGAACACCCAGGGGTGTCCATTCAGCACGCGCGCGCGCGCATTGGCTCGCAGTTTGAGAGAAGGAAGGGCTGCCACGGCATCAGGTTTGCCTGAATGCCGCGCGTCGCCAGACTAAATGCGCCGGCTAGCCCTCGTCGTCGCCGAAATCGTGCTCGAGCTGCTCGCGCGGCGCGAATCTCGCGAAGAGAAAACCCAGCACGGTCACCAGGCTGAGGTAGATCGCTATGGAGAGGAGTGCCTTCACCAAGAGGGGATAACGACACAGAACCAACTCAACTTGAGTCGCCTGCCGAGCCCGAAATGCGCCATCAGCACACCTTCACCCGAATATTACGCACTCCGGCCGGAGCGGCTCGCTTCCGCAACGTCACCGCCCGGCCCGCAGAACTCCCTGTTGCCAAATTCCGCTTTGGCTTTTCTTAACTATGGGGGCGCGGACTCACGGAGTCCGTCTCCGCTCCCCTTTCCCCATGACCTGGTCGCCCCCTTCCCGCCTGCTCCTCGTCACTGCGTCACTCACGACGAGCCTCCTCGTCGTCGCACCCGCCGCCGCCGCGACCGCGACCCCGCGCGTCTCCTTCAATCGCGACATCCGGCCGATCATGTCGGACACGTGCTTCCACTGCCACGGGTTCGACGCCAAGTCCCGCAAGGCCGGCATGCGTCTCGACCTCCGCGAGGAGGCGCTCAAGCCCACCAAAAACGGCCTTGTCCCCATCGTGCCCGGCAAGCCGGACGAAAGCGAAATCATCCTCCGCATCACCGACAAGGAGGACCCGATGCCGCCCGCCGAGGCGCACAAGACCCTCACGCCCGCGCAAAAGGATCTCTTCCGCCGCTGGGTCGCCGAGGGCGCCGTCTACGAATCGCACTGGGCCTACGCCGCGCTCACCCGCCCCGCGGTTCCCTCGGTCCCCGGCGTCCGCCATCCGATCGACGCCTTCATCCGCGCAAAGCTCGCCGAAAAGCAGATCGCGCTGTCCGCCGAGGCGCCCAAGGCGCGCCTCCTCCGCCGCCTCTCGCTCGATCTCACCGGCCTGCCGCCGACGCCGGAGGAAGTGGCGGCGTTCCTCGCCGACGCCTCACCCGGGGCCTACGAGCGACAGGTCGATCGCCTGCTCGCCTCCCCGCGCCACGGCGAGCGCCTGGCCGTGTGGTGGCTCGATCTCGCCCGCTTCGCCGACACCGTCGGTTTTCACGGCGACCAGAACCAGCGCATCTTTCCGTATCGCGACTACGTGATCAACGCGTTCAACGCCAACAAGCGCTTCGACCAGTTCACGATCGAGCAACTCGCGGGCGACCTGCTCCCGAATCCCACGACCGAGCAGATCGTCGCCACCGGCTACAACCGGCTCAACATGATGACGCGCGAGGGCGGCGCGCAGCCGAAGGAGTATCTCGCGAAATACGGCGCCGAGCGCGTGCGCTCCGTCGCCGCCGCGTGGTTCGGCAGCACGTTCGGCTGCGCCGAGTGCCACGACCACAAGTTCGACCCGATCAAGACGCGCGACTTCTACGAGTTGCAGTCGTTCTTCGCCGACGTGAAGCAGTGGGGCGTGTATAGCGATTACACCTACACGCCGAATCCCGACCTGGCCGGCTTCAACAACGACTACCCGTTTCCGCCCGAGATCGAAGTCACCAGCCCCTACCTCGTCGCGCGCAAGCAGCGGCTGGAGGCGGAGCTGAATGCGGAGCAGCAGGCGGTCGTCGCCGCCGTGCGCGACCCCGCACTGGCGGAAAAATTCGCCGCCTGGCAGCAGCAGACCCGCGACTACCTCGCGCGCCATCCGTCGCGCTGGAACGAGCTTCCGCCCGTCCCCGAGGCGGACCGCCCCGCGTCGCCGCCGGCCGCGAAGAAGGCCTCGACCACGGCGAAGCGCGCCGCCGCGCCGCTGCGCCTCGTCGTGCAGCCGGAGCCCGGCCCCGTCGCCGCCATCAGCCTCGAACTCGAGGGCCCCACCCCTGACGCAACCGACGCGCGCAAGCGCGCCAACCGCACGCCGCTGCGCCTCGCCGCCGCCGTGCGCGATGCCGCCGGCAAGGAGCGGAAGCTCGATTTCGGCTTCGCCGACGGCGCCCCGAAGGAGCCGCGCTACGCCAATGGCGCCGAGATCATCGGCATCCTGAGCGGCTGGAAATATTCTCTCCCCGACCAGGACGGCAAGGCGCGCGGCACCTGGCTGCTGGCCACCCCACACACCTTCGGCGAGGGCGACACGCTCGTCCTGTCGCTGACCGGCGAGGCTCCGGCGAAAGTCCGCGTCTTCACCACGCCGCTCGGCGCCACCGATCCGTTTGCCATCGGCTCCTTCGTCGCCAGCGAAGCCCTGCAGAAGGACGCCGCCTCGCTCACTCCGCCGGAGACCGCACTCCTCGCCACCACTTGGCTCCTGTCCACGGCCGCCGACCGCGCCGCCTTCGACCGCCAGCACCGGCTCGCCGCGAAAATCCGCGAGACCCGCGACGGCCGCGCCTCCACGCTCATCACGCAACCCGCCGAGCCCTTCACGCTGCGCGTGCTCCCGCGCGGCAACTGGCAGGACGAAACCGGCCCGATCGTGCTGCCCTCGACGCCGAGCTTTCTCCCCGCCCGCCGCGAGAGCACGCCGGAACAACGCCTCACGCGGCTCGACCTCGCGCGGTATCTTGTTTCCAAGGACAACCCGATCACGGCGCGCGTCGTCACCAACCGCCTCTGGGCGCTCTTCTTCGGCACCGGCCTCAGCGCCGTCCTCGACGATCTCGGCTCGCAGGGCGAGCTGCCGTCGCACCCCGAGCTGCTCGACTGGCTCGCCAGCGAGTTTCGCGATCGCGGCTGGGACCTGCGGCACCTGATCCGGCTCATCGTCACCAGCGCGACCTATCGCCAAAACAGCAGCCTGCGCCCCGAGCTGCGGGACGTCGACCCCGCCAACCGCCTGCTCGCCTCGCAACAGCCGCGCCGGCTCGAGGCCGAGTTCGTGCGCGACACCGCGCTCTTCGCCGCCGGTCTGCTCAACGTGCGCGACCTCGGCGGCCCGAGCGTGAAGCCGTATCAGCCGCCCGGCTACTACGCCGCGCTGCAGTTCCCCGATCGCGACTACGTGGCGAGCAGCGACGACGAGCAGTGGCGCCGCGGCGTCTACATGCACTGGCAGCGGACCTTCCTGCACCCGATGCTGGCCAACTTCGACGCCCCCGCCCGCGACGAGTGCGCCGCCGCCCGCACGGTGAGCAACACCCCGCAGCAGGCCCTCACGCTCCTCAACGACCCCACCTTCGTCGAAGCCGCCCGCACCCTCGCCGCCCGCGCCGTCCCCGGCCCCGGTGGCGACGACGCGCGCCTCCGGCGCTTCTACCAGTTCGCCCTTGGCCGCGATCCGAAGCCGCCAGAAGCCTCGGCGTTGAAGTCCCTGCTCGCCGCGCAGCGCGACTACTATCGCGCCAACCCGGCCGACGCGGAGAAAGTCCTCCGCATCGGCCTCTCGCCCCCGCCCGCCGGCGACGCCCCCGACCTCGCCGCGTGGACCCAAGTCGCCCGCGTGCTGCTCAACGCGCAGGAATTCATCACCCGCTACTGACCATGACCCGCTTCGATCCCACGAGCCACGCGCTCAGCATCAATCGCCGCGCCTTCCTCACCCAGGGCGCCTACGGTCTCGGCGGCCTCGCCCTCGCCCTCCTCCAACAGAAACTCGGTGCCGCCGCTCCGTCCGGCGCCGCCCCGAAACTCCCGCCCGGCTGGAACGGCGCGCTGCGCGAGGCCCACTACCCGATCAAGGCCAAGCGTCTCATCTACCTCTGCATGGCCGGCGGCCCGTCGCAGTTCGAGACCTTCGACTGGAAACCGAAACTCAAGGAACTCCACGACCAGCCGTTTCCCGAATCGTTCACGAAGGGCCAGCAGCTCGCCCAGCTTCAGAACATGGTGCTCAAGGCCCGCGGCTCCTTCACGACCTTCGCGAAGCACGGCCAGTCCGGCGTCGAGGTCAGCGATCTCTTCCCACACCTCGCGAGCGTCGCCGACGAGCTCTGCGTGATCCGCTCGATGCAGACCGAGCAGATCAACCACGACACCGCGCATGCGTTCATGAACACCGGCTCGATCATCAAGGGCCGCCCCAGCATGGGCTCGTGGCTGCTCTATGGGCTCGGCGCCGAGACGCAGGACCTGCCCGGCTTCATCGTGCTCAACTCCGCCGGCAAGTTCGGCCTCCAGCCCATCTCCGCCCGCCAGTGGTCGAGCGGCGTCCTGCCGAGCCGTTTCCAGGGCATCGCGTTCCAGTCGCGCGGCGATGCCGTCCACTACGTCGGCAATCCCGAGGGCGTCTGCCAGAGCACGCAGCGCCAGGTCGTCGAGGAGATCAAGCGCATGAACGGCCTCTTCGCCGAGGAGCAGGTCGACCCCGAGATCGCCACGCGCATCGCGCAATACGAAATGGCGTTCAAGATGCAGACCAGCGTCCCCGACCTCACCGACTTCAGCAAGGAGTCGAAGGAGACGCTCGATCTCTACGGCATCCAGACGCCCGGCGACGGCAGCTACGCTTCCAACTGCCTCCTCGCCCGCCGCCTCGCCGAGCGCGGCACGCGCGTCATCCAGTTGTATCACCGCGCTTGGGACCATCACGGCCAGCTCGAGGAAGGCATGAAGGCCGGCGCGCGCGACGTCGACCAGGCCACCGCCGCGCTGATCAAGGACCTCCGGCAGCGCGGCCTGCTCGACGACACCCTGATCCTCTGGGGCGGCGAGTTCGGCCGCACGCCCATGGGCCAGGGCACGGGCCGCGATCACCACATCCTCGGCTTCAGCGTCTTTCTCGCCGGCGGCGGCGTGAAACGCGGCACCACCTACGGCGCGACCGACGAGCTCGGCTACCGCGCCACGGAAAACGTCGTCAACGTCCACGACCTCCACGCCACCATGCTCGCCCTGCTGGGCGTCGACCACCTGCGCCTCAACACGAAGTTCCAGGGCCTCGACGTCCGCCTCACCGGCGTCTCCGGCCAGGTCGTCGAGGGCCTCCTGGCGTAGCCGCAATTCCACTACGCCGTCGCGCGGGGCCGCCGCCACCGTCCGCCGCTCACGCGGCGGCCCACCCGCTTGCGTCGCGGCGTCGCGGCTACCGCGCCCCCGTCGCCACCGCCGGCAGCGTCTTCAGGAACGTCCAGATCGCCTTCAGCTCGACGTCATCCATCCCGCCAAACGCCGCCGGCATCACCGGGTTGATCGCGCTCCCGTCCGGCCGCTTCAGCGTGCGGATCGCCCGGAGGAAATCCTCCTCGCTCCACTTCGCCACGCGCCCATCGGCGTGCGGCGTGAGATTCGCCGCCAGCGGCCAGTCCGGCGGGCCGACGTCGATCTTGCCGCCGGAAAAATTGTTGCCGTGGCACCCGGTGCACGCCGCCGCCACATAGCGTCCGTAGTCGGCGGTCACACCCGGCGTGACCACCGCCGGCTTCACGTTCGCATGATCGATCACGTCCGCCGCCAGCTTGATCTTCCCCGCCGCCGTCAGCCCGCGCGCCACCGGCCCGAGCGCGACCGGACCGCGCGCACGATTCACCGGTGGCACGGACTTCAGGTGCGCGATCAGCGCGGCCAGGTCGGAATCGGAGAAATTCGCGTAGTCCGTCGACGGCATGAGGAACAACCCGCGCCCGTCCGGCGCGACACCGTGCCGGATCGCCCGCACGAAATCGACGTCGCCCCAGCCCGCCGGCAGCCCGCCCTGGCCGCGCGTGAGGTTCGGCCCGTGCACCGCCCCCATCGCGCCATTCTCGAACACCTTCGTCCCGCCCAGGTCCGCGCCGTGGCAGTCGTTGCAGCCCCGCGTCGCCGCCAGATGCCGGCCCCGCGCCAGCACCGCCGCGTCCGGCGCCGCCGGAATCGCCAGCGGCTTCACGTTCACCACGTGGATTTTCTTCAACTTCGCATTGCTGCCGAAGTAAATGGCCGCCGCGGCGATCGCGATCACCGCCACCAGTCCGATCAGGGAATAAACCAGCACTTTGAGGAACGTGGGCATGACCGATTTTTCGAGCACGGCCCGTTTCCCGACGCAATTTTTTCCTCTTCCCTACTCCGCCGCCACCCCGTTTGCTGTCCGGCTCTTTTCTCAATCGCCATCCGGCCCTCGTCATTCGGCATTATCACCGTGTCTCCCGTCCAAGAAATCGCCCGCCGCCGCACCTTCGCGATCATCTCCCACCCGGATGCCGGCAAGACGACGCTGACCGAGAAGTTCCTCCTCTACGGCAACGCCATCCACCTCGCCGGCGCCGTCACCGCGCGCAAGAACCAGCGCGCCACCACCTCCGACTGGATGGAACTCGAGAAACAGCGCGGCATCTCGATCAGTTCGACCGTCCTCCAGTTCGACTACCAGGGCTACGCCGTCAACCTGCTCGACACCCCCGGCCACAAGGACTTCTCCGAGGACACCTACCGCGTCCTCACCGCCGTCGACGCCGCGCTGATGGTGATCGACGCCGCCAAGGGCGTCGAGACCCAGACCCGCAAGCTCTTCGAGGTCTGCCGCCGCCGCGGCGTGCCGATCTTCAC
>CAZENI010000130.1:0-17371 GCA_964513055.1 uncultured Opitutus sp. | reverse complement strand
CCCGTCGTGCCGTTGCCGATCAGGCGGATCGCCTGGTCGGCGAAGATGCCCGCCAGCGCCGTCGGGTCCTTGATCGTGCCCTTGACCGTGCCGAGCGAGCCGGGCTTCGCGCCCATCACCGGCTCGATTTCCTCCGGCGTCGCCGGGCGGAAGAGCGTGAAGCCCAGCGAACCCAGCTTGGCTTCCTCGAGTTCGTCGCAGCCGCGCAGCACCACGAGGAACGGCTTCCCGTCGCCCATGTAGACGAGCGTCTTGAACTGCTTGTCCGCGGGAACCGAATACGGCGCCGCCTCCAGCGCCGCGATCGTCACCACGCCGGGCGTGGAGAACTCCTCCACCGCGCCCGCCGGGGCCGCGTCCGCCAAATCGGCCGGCACCAGCGCGCTCGCCGCCTTCTCACGGTTCGCCGCATAGCCGCTCGCCTCGTTGTAGATCACGTCGTCGTCGCCGACCTCGGCCGGGATCATGAACTCGTGCGAGAAACTCCCGCCCATCACGCCGGTGTCGGCCTCGACCGCAATCGCGTGCGCACCGAGCCGCTTGAAAAAGCGCTCATACGCCGTCTTCATCGCGAGGTAGCTCTTCACCGCGCCATCGTCCGTCGCGTCGAACGAATACGCGTCCATCATGATGAACTCGCGCGCCCGCATCAGGCCGTAGCGCGGCCGAATCTCGTTCCGGAACTTCGTCGCGATCTGATAAAAGTTCTTCGGCAGATCGCGGTAGCTCGTGATCTCGGCCTTCACCAGCGGAGTAATGACCTCCTCGTGCGTCGGCCCGAGCACGAATTCCGGCTCGCGCGGCGGCCGCTTCCCGTCCCCGGCGCCATCGGCCCGGAACATGATCTCGCGCGCCGCCGCCCAGCGCGGCCCCTGCTGCCACAGTTCCACCGGATGCACGTGCGGCATCCACAGCTCGATCCCGCCCGCTCCGTCCAGTTCCTCGCGGCAGATCTGCGTGATCTTCTGAATGACCCGCAGCCCGAGCGGCATGTAGGTGTAGAGACCGCCGCCCAGCTTGCGCACGAGGCCGGCCCGCACCAGCAGCTTGTGCGACGCGATCTCCGCGTCGGACGGGCTCTCTTTCAACGTCGGGATAAAAAACTGCGACCAGAGTTTCATGAAGCCGGCCAACGAAGCAGCCGGCCGCAGCCGGAGCAATTTTATTTGCGAGCGTGCCGCCGCGGCGCGTTGAATCGCCCTTCATGTCCGCCGCGCCACCGTCCCGTCAGCCCTGGCCGATGAAGTGGATCGCCCTCGCGATCCTCCTCCTCGTCGTGCCCTACACGATCGTGACGCTGCGCTACCGCAAGCCCGGCCCCGCGTTCCAGCCCTACGAGGACATGAAGAACCGTGCCAACGTCTCCCGCCTCCTCGCCGCCGGCTATCAGCGGATTCCGATCGTCGCGCAGCGCCCCGCCGACACCGGCCGCGCGATCGGCGGCGCCCAGGTGCGGACCGCACCCGGCGGCCTCCCCGCGGATCTGAAGTCCACGCTCGTCGCCCCGCTGCTGCTGCCGACCGCGATCACGAGCGTCACCGCGGCGGAGACCGGCGCCACGATGCTCCCCTACGCCATCCAGCTCGCCTGCACGCTGCCGAGCGAGCAGCAGCAGCTCGGCGGCGCCCATCTTTATCTCCGTGAGCACCAGCTCGTGATCGCGCCGACGTTCGAGCCGATCGGCGGCGAACTCATGGCACGCTCCCGGCAGGCCGCCGTGCTGCTCACGATTCCCTCGGGCACGCTCAAACCGGGTCGCTACGAGGTGACGCTCGTCGGCGAGAGCGCGTCGCGCGCCTGGTCGCTCGACGTGAAATGAGCGCGTGCCGCGCGGCCGCCGCGCCACCGCGGAACAGCCGCCACTATTGACGCGCCGCGCCGCTTCCTCGACAAACACGCGCGTCTTCCTTGATGAGCACCAGCAACGGCACCAGCCAGAACAGCACTCCCGCGCCCACCTCCGCGATCGCGACGACGATCAAGCCGACGGACTTGCGCGGCATCCTGAAATACGTGCCGCGTTTCCAGGGCCAGATCTTCATCATCGCGATCGACGGCTCGATCGTGGCGGATGACAATTTCGGCAATCTGCTCGTCGACATCGCCGTGCTCCGCTCGCTCGCGATCAAGGTCGTGATCGTCCACGGCATCAGCCACCAGCTCAAGGAACTCTCCTACGCGCGGAACATCCCGATCACCAATTCCGACGGCACCGGCGTGACGGACGCCGCCACGCTCGATCTCGCGATCCGCGCCTCCTCGCGCGTCTCGCACGCACTCGTGGAAGGCCTCACGCAGAACGTGCTGAAGTGCGCCACGACGAACGCCGTCCGCGCACTTCCCATCGGAATCATCAAGGGCGTCGACCAGCAGTTCACGGGCAAGGTCGAGCGCATCGACAAGGACTTCCTCGGCGAACTGATCGACCGCCAGGTCGTGCCGATCGTCTCGCCCGTCGCCTTCGGCCCCGACGGAAAATCGCTGCGCGTGAATTCCGACCTGCTCGCCGCCGAGCTCGCCGAGGCGCTGCACGCGACCAAGATTCTCTACCTCACGCCCTCGCCCGGCCTCGAGATCGACGGCGACATCCGCCGCGAGATCGCGGTCGATGCGCTGCAAAAAGTCCTGCAGGAGCAGCCGGACCGCATCGACGCCGCCAGCTTCAGCAAGGCCGTGCACGCCATCAAGGCGATCGAGACCGGCACGCCGCGCGTGCACATCCTCGACGGCCGCGTGTTCGACGGCCTGCTCAACGAGATCTTCTCCAACGAGGGCGTCGGCTCGCTCGTCTACGGCAACGACTACGCCCAGATCCGAAAGGCGCGGAAGAGCGACGTCCGCATGATCTACAATCTCACGCGCGCCGCCGTGCGCCGCGAGGAACTGATCTCCCGCTCCCAGCAGGCGATCGAGAAGAACATCGACCAGTTCTTCGTCTTCGAGATCGACGAGAACATCATCGCGTGCGTCACGCTGTATTTCTATCCGGACAAGCCGCAGCTCGCCGAGGTCGGCTCGCTCTACGTGATGCCGTTCTACCACAACCGCGGCATCGGAAAGAAGATGGTCGACTACGCCTGCCTCGTCGCGAAAGAGCGCGGCGCGACCAAGGTCCTCGCGCTGTCGACGCAGAGCTTCGGCTTTTTCATCAACGTCCTCGGCTTCGAGGAGGCGGGCAAAGAGGTCCTCCCCGAGGCCCGCCTCCGGCTCTACGAAGAGAGCGGCCGCAACGCCAAGATCCTCGCCAAGAAGGTGACGTAAGCGGCCGCCGGCCGGGCTCAGCCCTTCACTTCCGCCACGACCTGCACCTCGACGGTCGTGCCGCGCGGCAGGCCGTTCACCGCCACCGCGGCGCGCGCGTGTTTGCCGGCCTCGCCGAAGACTTTCACGAACAGATCGCTCGCGCCGTTGATCACCGCGGGACTGTCGCTGAAGCCGTCGACCGCGTTCACGAAGCCGCTCACGAACACGATACGCGTCACTTGGTCCAGCGAGCCGACGGCGGCCTTGATGTTGGCGAGCGTGTTCAGCGCGCAGATCTCCGCCGCCTTCTTCGCCGTCTCGACCGTCTGCTCCTTTCCGACCTGGCCGATGTGGGTCTGCTGGCCGTTGAAGACCGCGATCGTGCCCGCGCAGTAGAGCAGGTTTCCCGTGCGCACGGTGGGCACGTAGCTGCCGGCGGCAGCGGGCGGAACAGGGAGCGTGAGGCCGAGGGCGGCGAGGTTTGCTTCTGGGTTCATGATGAAAGTTGTCCGGGAAATCGCCCCGCGTGCAATCCGGCTATCGCGCGACCGGCGCGGGCACGGCGGCGGCGGGCGGCAGAAACTCCTTCGTCGCGACGCTGCCGATCGCGATCGGCACCTCCATGATCTTCAAGCGAAGGAGAGTCTCCATCTGTTCCGACAGGCGCGCAAGCGAGAGGCGGCCGATGTCCTCCTCCTTCGCTCGATCGCCGGCGACCAGCGAACGCAGGATCAATTCGCTCCGGGAAAACTGCAGCAGCTCGGGCGTCATCTGCGGATTCCGTTTCAGAATCAGGGCGTCAGCCGGCGCCGGATCGCGATCGAGATAGTCCTGCCAGCCGAGGATCGAGGCGTGCACGAACGCGCGCACGATCTCCGGCGATGTCCGGATCAGCTCCCGGCGGCAGAACACGACGTGGTAGCAGTCGTAACCGGAATCCGCGAGCGGCAGCGTGCGCACCGCGCGCCCGTGCTGCCGCGCGAAGAACGGCTCGCTCGTCACCACGCACTGCTGAATCACGTCGGGGTTCGCCAGGAATTCGCCCAGGCCGTAAGTGTTCTGCCGCTTCTCGAACACGATGTCGAAACGCCGCTCGATGAACGGCAGGTAAGCCATGCCGACGTTGCCGATCACGACGCGGCCCGCGAGGTCCTTGAACGTCTTCACCGGGCTGTCCGCGTGCACCATCAGCGCCATCGGATCGTGCTGCATGGTCGCGGCCACCATCACGAGCGGCAGGCCGCGGCTCGCCGACAGCAGGATGTCATCGCTGCGGTTCATGCCGAAATCGGCGTCGCCCTTGGCCACCTTGAACTTGATGCCGGCGCCCGGTCCGCCCGGCCAGATCTCAACGTCGAGCCCGGCCTGCGCGTAGTAGCCCTTCGCCAGCGCCTGGTAAAATCCACCGTGCTCCGCCTGGGGAAACCAGTCGGTCTGCAGCACGACCTTCCGCCGGACCGGCGCCGCCGGCGCGCCGGCGGCCTTCGGCTCCTCGCGCCGGCCACAGCCCGCCAGGCCCGCCACGAGGGCGAGGAGGATCGAGAGGCAGAAACAGCGACGCATGCCGGACGAGATTAAACGCCGCCCGGCCGCGCGAGCAACATCGGGCAGGGTTTGCGTCATACCCCGGAATTCCCATCGTCGACGGCGATGACTTTTCGCGACTGGCAGGAACTCGCCCCCGAAGAGGCGGCGCGCGAAGTGCACACGCGGGCGCTCCGCAGCCTCTCGAAGACGCAGCAGCGCGCCGCGATCGCGCTCCTCGCCACGAAGGCGGAGCTCGTCGCGCGCTTCGCCGCCGCTCCCCGCGGCACGCCGCTCGGCGGGGTGCCGTTCTTTGCAAAGGACCTCTTCGATTTCGCCGGCACGCCCACCCTCGCCGGCACGACGTTTCTCGACGAGGTGCGGCCGACGCCCGCACACGACGGTGCGTTCGCCCGCGCGCTGCGCGCCGCCGGCGCGGTGTTCGTCGGCAAGACGCAACTGCACGAGGCCGCCTACGGCATCACCGGCGAGAACCCGCACTACGGCGACTGCGAGCACCCGCACTTCACCGGCCGGACGACCGGCGGCTCGAGCAGCGGCTCCGCCGCCGTCGTCGCCGCCGACATCGTGCCCCTCGCGCTCGGCAGCGACACCGGCGGCTCGGTGCGCGTGCCGGCGGCCTTCTGCGGCCTCTACGGTTTCCGCCTCACGCCCGGCTCGCCGTGGATTCGCGACGCCTTCCCGCTTGCGCCGACGTTCGACACGGCCGGCTGGTTCACCGCCAACGCCACCGACATGCGTGCCGCCCTCGGGACGCTGGTGGACCTGCAGGTGAGCCCGCGTGCGCCCCGCGGCCTATATCTCGAGTTCGGGCAACTCGACCGCGACGTCGCCCTCGCCTGTCGCACCGCAGCCGCGCGCCTCGCGCCGCCCGCTGATGCGACCACGCGCGACGACCTGCTCGCGGCCTTCGCGCCGGCACTTGAGGCTTATCACACCATCGTCGCCCTCGAGGCATGGCACGCCCATCGCGACTGGGCCCAGCGTTTCCGGGAACGATACGACCCCGTCGTCTGGCAGCGTCTCATCCGCGTCAACACCATCACCCGCGCCCAGACCGAGGCCGCGGACGCGACGCTGCGGAGCGTCCGCGCGTTCTGGGCAAAATATTTCGCACGCCACGATTTCCTGATCCTGCCCGCCTCGCCGATGCCGGCGCCCACCAAGGCAGACTGCACCGCCGACAC
The DNA here is from genome assembly GCA_964513055.1 of uncultured Opitutus sp. GTDB lineage: Bacteria > Verrucomicrobiota > Verrucomicrobiia > Opitutales > Opitutaceae > ER46. The sequence continues at coordinate 11,396 of CAZENI010000130.1, read as the reverse complement.
CCGCGCGCGCGTCCTCACGCTCACGGCCCCTGCGAGCCTCGGCGGTTGCCCGGCCCTCACCGTGCCCGTCGCCCTGCCCTCCGGCCTGACCACCGGTCTACAGATCGTGGCGCGCGATCCCGGCAGCCCCGTCTTTAGTTGGGCGCTCGAGCAGTTCGCGTCGAAGCGAGCCTCATAGCCGCAGGCCGAGCAATCGCGCGGCGTTGCCGCCGAGGACGCGCGCGTCGGCATCGCCCTGCCGCGCCTCGGCCACCAGCCGCACCAGCTCCGGCTCGCGTTCCAGTTTCGGATAGAGGTTGAGCGGAAAATCCGAACCGAACAGCACGCGCTCCGCGCCGAACGCCGGCAGTGCGCGCGACCACACTCCGGCGTCATAGAGCAACGGAGACGCCGCGGTGTCGTAGTAGACATTGGGCAGCGCCGCGACGGCCGCACGCGGCGTCACCGCCGCAATCGCCGGCGGCATTCCTCCCCAGTGCGCGAGAATGAACGTGGTCCGCGGCAGCTCGCGCGCGAGCCGCGCAAAGTCCGCCAGCGGCGTCTCCACGCGCCCGGGAAACGGCCGGCTCGCCGGGTCCGTCACGTGCAGGTTCACGGGCAGATGGAGTTCACCCGCCAGCTCGAGCACCTCCCGCAGCACCGCATCCTCAACCGCAATCCCCTGCGAATGCGGCGAGAGTTCGCCGAGGCCGATCAAGCCTTCTTCGCGCCCGCGTCGGACCTCCGCAAGGGCCGCGTCGCGGCCGGCACCGGGATGCACCGTCGCGAACGCCGAGAGCCGGTCCGGGTGGGCCCGCACGCAGGCGGCGTAGAAGCGGTTCTGCCAGGCGCAGGTCTCCGGCTTCTCCCAATACCAGCCGAGCAGGACGGCGCGCGCCACGCCTGCGGCGTCCATGGCCTGGAGCAGACCGGTGACCGTCGGCAGCGTCTGCACCGGCCGCCCGTCGCGCCGCCGCCGCGTGCACAACGTCGCCCAGTGGCGTTCACCGGTCGCCGCCGCCCAGCCCGCGGGATCGAGGTCGACCTCCGCCGGGTAGAGATGCACGTGGGCATCGATGATCACGCGGAGCTTCTGCCGGAGTGCACCGCGCGGCACAAGCCGTGCTTAACACCCGCATGCCCAGGCCCACCATCCCGCGCGCGCAACCATGAGGCGCGCCCGCCGTTTCGGCTGCGTCATCTTCGTCCTGACCGTGTTCGCCTCCGCCGCCGGCGCGGCGGCGGTGGATCTCGTCCTGATCGCGCCCGACGACGCTACGCTGCGTCCCGTCCGGCAGCGCCTCACCGGCGCCGAGACGCAGTCGCGCGCCGCCTGGACCTTTGTGCGCGGTGAACTGCACGGAAAATCCGTCGTGCTCACGCGCTCGGAAGGCTACCCGCTCAACGCCGTCGCCGCCACGACCCTCGCCCTCCGCCACACGCCGCCGCGGCTCGTGATCGTGTTCGGCCTGGCACGGGCACACGCTCCCGAGCTCCGCGCCGGCGACATCGTCGTGAGCGAGCGCTTCGCCGCCTTCGACGGCATGATCACGCCCGTGGCCGCGCTCGACCAGGGCAGCGACGCCCTCCGCTGGCGCAAGCGGCCGCACCTGCTGGTCTCCGCAGGCGAGAAGGAGACGCCCACCGAGGCGTTTCCCGCCGACGCGGCCGCCCTCCGGCTGGCGCAGTCGCTGGCGGTGCCCGGAACGCGGATACTCCCGGGCGTCCTCGGCTCGGCCCACCAGATCAACCGCGAGGCGGATCGCCTCGCGTGGCTGCGCGAGCACTGGCGGACGAGCACCGAGGACGGCGAGTCCGCGCACGTCGCGGGCTGCGCCCTGCTCTTCGGCGTGCCGGTGATCGGTTTCCGTCTCATCGAGACGCCGGAGGCCGCGACGCCCGGCGGGCCGGAGACGATCGGCGAGTTCGCGCGCCGCTTTGTGGAGGCCTGGAAATGAACCGCCTGCTCAGCCTCGTCTGCCTCGCGCTCGCTTCGCCGCACCACGCCGCCGAACCCGTGGACATCCTCGTGCAAGGCGCGGAGAAACTCGAGGTGCGCGAGATTCTCGCCGAGCTCGGCCCCGGGGCGGAGAAGGTGATGCTCGGGCCCTTCAGTTTCTGGCGCGGCACCCTCGGCGCGCATCGCGTCGCAATCTCCCTCACTGGCCAGGGCCTGCTCAACTGCACCGCCGCCTCCATCCTTGGCATCGAGGAGTTCCGCCCGCGCCTCATCGTCAATCAGGGCACGAGCGGCGCGCAGGCGCCGTATCTGGCGTTGCACGACATCATCGTCGGCGCGCGGGCGCTCGACTACGGGAATTTCGCCGCGCCGCTCCGCCGCGCCGGCACCGGCAGCACGCCGCTGGCGTGGTCTCCGCTGCCGCAACGCCTGCGCGATCCCGCCAGCGGCGCGCTCGTCGCGCACCCGCAAGGCTTCCCGGGCGATGCCGCCGCGCTCTCCGTCGCCCTGCGCACCCGCAACCCGATGGGCCGCGTCTTCGCGGGCATCATCGGCTCGGCGCACGAGATCAACCTCGAGTTGGATCGCGTCCGCTGGTCGCACCGCACGTTCGGGATGGATGTGGAGGAGATGGAGTCGGGCCACGTCGCCGCGATCGCCCACGCCTACGGGATCCGCTACGTCGCATTCCGCGTGGTCAGCGACGCGCCGTATGACGGCGTGCCCTTCTTCCCGCAGGCCGCGCGCGCGACGGCGTTGTTCACCTTGAATTTCCTCGCGAACTTCCCTCCGCTGGGCGCCGCCGCCCGCCCCTGAGCCGCCTCCCCCTTCCATGCTGCAACGCCTCTTCAAGCTCGACGAAAACCACACGACGACCGGTCGCGAGCTGCAGGCCGGCCTGACGACGTTTGCCGCGATGGCCTACATCCTCGCCGTCAATCCCGCGATCCTCGCCAACGCCGGGATGGACAAGGCCGCGCTCGTCACCGTCACCGCGCTCACCGCCGCGATCGCCACCGCGATCATGGCGCTGCTCACGAACTACCCGATCGCGCTGGCGCCCGGCATGGGCATCAACGCGTTCTTCACCTTCACCATCGTGCTCGGCCGCGGCGTGCCGTGGTCCGAGGCGCTCGGCATGGTCTTCGTCAACGGCGTGATCTTCCTCGTGCTCTCCGTCACGGGCGTGCGTGAGAAAATCATCGCGGCGATCCCGCACGCGCTGAAAATCGCCGTCACCTGCGGCATCGGTCTCTTCATCGCCTTCATCGGCCTGAAGAACGGCGGCGTGATCGTCGCCAACCCCGCCACCTTCGTGTCGCACGGCGATTTCGCCTCCGGCCCCGTGGCGCTCTGCCTCTTCGGCATCGTCCTCACCGTCATCCTCGTCGCGCGCCGCGTGCCCGGCGCCATCGTGCTCAGCATCGGGATCGTCACGCTCCTCGGGCTCGTCGTGCACGCGGGCGGCGGCAAGATGGTGACGCAACTCCCGGAGAGCTTCGTCGCGATGCCCGCGTCGCCCGCGCCGGTGTTTCTCAAGCTGACGTTCCAGTTCCTCACCAACTCGAACGCGCTCCTGATGGCGCTGCCCCTCATCCTCACGCTGCTGCTCGTCGACATGTTCGACAATATCGGGACGCTCATCGGCGTCACGAAACGCGCCGGCCTGCTCCGCCCTGACGGCACCCTGCCGAAGGCCGGCCGCGCGCTCCTCGCCGACTCCCTTGCCACGCTCCTCAGCGCGCTCTTCGGCACCTCAACGGTCGTGAGCTACATCGAATCGGCCTCCGGTGTCGAAGCCGGCGGCCGCACCGGCCTGACCACGATGACGACGGCCGCGCTCATGCTCCTCGCGCTGTTCTTCACGCCGCTCATCCTGATCGTCCCCGCCGCCGCCACTGCGCCGGCACTCGTGATCGTCGGTGTGTTCATGATGCAATCGATCACCGAGATTGAGATGTCCGACTTCACCGTCGCCGCGCCGGCGGTCCTGACGATCCTGGCCATTCCCCTCACCTTCAGCATCGCGGAGGGCATCGGCCTCGGGCTCATCTGCGCGGCCCTCCTCGCGCTGGCGCTCCGCGATTCGAAACGCATGACGACCCTCGGCTACGTCATCGCCGCCGTGTTTTTCATGGAGTTCTTCCACCTCTGGTCGTGGCTGCTCGGCCACCTGCAGCGCCTCGCCTAGCCCGTCCGAGCTGCCACCACGCGCGCGGGCCAGAGCGCGTTCAACGCGATCGCCGTGAGCCCGCCGGCGGAGATTCCCGACTCCAGCACCGTCCGCAGCAACTCCGGGAAGTGCGCGACCAAACCCGGCTGCGTCGGCAGGCCCAGACCGACTCCGAGCGCCAGCGCCACGATCACGCCTTCGCGCTGGCCCAAGCCGGCGGCGACAATCAGCCGCAGCCCCGACACCGCGACCAGCCCGAAGAGCAACAGCGCCAGCGCTCCGAACACCGGCGACGGCAGCGTCGTCACCGCGCGTCCCACGCCCGGCACCAGGCCGAGCACCGCGAGCATCACCGCCATCACGTAGCCGACGCGCCGGCTGGCGACGCCCGTGATCTGGATGACGCCGTTGTTCTGCGCGTAGGTCGTGCTCGGAAATCCTCCGAACACCGCCGCGACCGTGCAAACCACGCCATCCGCGAGCACGCCGCCGGAGAGCCGCCGCCAGTGGTCGTTCCCGCTCGTCGGCAGTCCGGAGAGCTGCGACGTCGCCGTCATGTCACCCATCGCCTCGAGCGAGGAGACGAGGTAGATGAACGCGAACGGCAGCACGAGGTGCCAGCTGAAGTCGAAGCCGTGGGGCAGCCAGCGCACGCGCGTGAACCAGTCGCCGCTCGCCGCCGGCAACGCCGGCAGCCCGCCGAAGGCCGCGCAGATCGCGACGCCCGCGGCGATCCCCAGCGCCACGCCCGCGATGCGCGCCCACGCGCGCCCGGTCGCCTGCGCCGCCACGATCACCGCGATGACCGCCGCGCCGGCTGCCAGGCCCGGCCACACCGAGCCGCCGGGCGTCAGCGGCCGCGCGATCCCGAAAAACGCCGTGGGGATGAGCGATGTCCCGATCAGGAGCACGATGATGCCCGAGATCAGCGGCGGAAAGATCCGCCGCAGCTTCACGAGAAACGGCGCCATCGCCATCTGCAGCGACGCCGTGAGGCACGACATGCCCAGCATCATCGCCAGCCCGCCCGCGTGCCACGCCTGCGTCAGCGGCTGCATGAACGCGAAGCTCGTGCCCGTCACGCTCAGCAGGCCGGAGCCCAGCGGACCGCGCCGCCGGCATTGCAGGAACGCCCCGAGCGCCGAGGCCAGCAGCGCGACGCTGATGAAATACGCCGTGTCCTCCGGCGAGAACTTCAGCGTGCTCGCGAGAATCAGCGGCGGCGTGATCGTGCCCACCACCATCGCGATCACGTGCTGTGCGCCGACGAGGATCGCGGTGCCCAGCGGCACGCGATCCTCGAGGCCATGGACAATCAGCGGCGGGGCCGTCGGAGTGGAGTCCATCGATCACTCCCGCCGCTCACGCGGCAGGCCATCGGTAAACCTGTAGCCCTGCGCGTGAGCGCAGGGCCCGTGATCGGCCGCAGCCACGAAGACCGCACGCGTCGCGCTCAGAACGAATACTTCACCGTCAGGCGCACCTGCGTGCCGGGCAGTGCCAGGATCGAGGCGTTGCCGTAGACCGCATTCGGCGGCGCCCAGTTTTCCTCGTCGGTGAGGTTGCTCACGTTGGCCCGGTATTCCCATTGCTTCGTCCGGTAGGTGACGCTGCCATCGAGCTGATACTGCGTCGGGATGACGAGCGTGCCGGCGAAGTTGTTGAGCATCGAGCCGGTGACGAGCGCGTTGCTGGCCACGCTCCAGCCGTTGTCGAACGAGTAGGAAACAAGCGCGTTGAACAGGTGCTTCGGCAGGCCGGAGACCCGACCCTCGGTGCTCTTCGACGCGAAGAACCGGCCGACGCCGCCGTCGGACTGAAAGCCGGCCGAGGTCTTCGCATCGATATAGGAATACGAGAGCGTGCCGTAGAGGTGCTTGTTCGGCTGGTAGTTCAGCTCGGACTCGAAGCCCCGCGTCTTGAACTGCTGGATGATCGTGCTGCTCGTGCTCTTGAACGTGCGCTTCTGATCGAAGACCGCGAAGTTCAGAAAGACCTTGCTGTCCATCAGGGCATACTTGGTGCCGAGTTCCACGAGTTCGCTCGGCTGGAGGAAGTTGTCCTTGAAGAGCGCGGTGCCCGCGGTGTTCCAGCCGGTGATGCCGCCGCCGTTGCCGACCGCGCCGGAGGTGTTGCGGCTGTTGTTGTAGGTCGCGTAGACGCTCGAGGTCGGCGTGGGCTTGAAGACGAGGCTGACGTTGTAGTTCGGGATCCAGACGCTGATCGACGCGCTGGGCCGGGCCGCGAGGAGCGGCTCGGTCACGTCCGCGCTGAACCGATCCAGACGGCCGCCCGCCACCACGCTGAACTGCTCCGAAATCCGCCACGTGCCCTGCGCGAACGGCCCGACCGTCGTGCCCTTCGAGTCGTTCGTATCGCCGTTCTGGATGCCGTCGGTGGCGTAGCGGCCGGGCCAGCCGGGGACGGGCAGGCTCGTGAACGGATTCGGGAACGCCACCGAGTTGTAGACGTTGACGAAGTTCATGTCCTTGGTGAGGTCCCACACGTTCGCCGGCTCGAAGAAATAATCATCGTAGGCCTTGGTCCGCTGATAGCGGAGGTCGAGGCCGGTGTTCAGCGTGTAGGCGCTCTTCGTGAAGATGATCTCCGTGCGATTTTCGGCGAACCACGAGGGATCGATGATTTCCGAGTAATAGTAGCTGCTGAGCGTGTTGCGCTTGGTGTGGCTCCAGAACGTGTTGTTCACGACCTTGAGCGCGGGGCTCACGGTCTTCGTCTGGATCACCTGGAAGTTGTATTCCCGGCCGACCGAGTGATCGCCCGGCTTCAGCAGGCGCTGATGCCGGCTGATCTTCGCCGTCGGGCCGAAGACGACACGGTTGCCCGCGGGGAAGCCGGACGTGACCCAGCGCGAGTTCTGCGGATCGGAGACCGGGGCGGCAGTGCCGCCGATGGTGTTGATGTTCGCAAACGTGATCGCCGCGCCCGTCGCGTCGGCATAGCCGAACGGAAACGCCGCGAAATTCGGCGCCGCGTTGCTGTTCACGCCGGTGAGGTAGTTGCCGTTGTCGATCAGGTGCTGCGTCACGCGGTTCAGCCCCCAGTTCTCGGTGTAGTCGTAGTCCGCCGCCGTGCCGCTGATGAAAATCTCGTAACCGCGGGCTGGCCGCAGCGTGAGCGCGCCGTAGACCGAGTGGTTCTTGTTATAGTAGTCCCAGGAGTAGCCCTTGCTGTCCGTGCCGGAGTAGCTGAAGCGATACGCCGCCGTCGGGCTGATTGGGCCGCCGACATCGATCGTCCACTCCTTCTGCGAATAGGAGCCGACGGTCGCGCTGACGGACCCTTTGAACGCGTCGAAATACGGCCGCTTGGTCACGAGATCGACGAAGCCGCCGACATACATCGAAGTGCCCTGCACCGCGGTGGCGGGGCCCTTCACGATGTTGACGGACTCGACGGCGTTGAAGTCGAGCGGCAGGCCGTTGCCGTTGGAGGTGATGCGCCCGCGCACGCCGTTGATGAAAATGTCGGCGGTGAGGCCGCGGATCGCGGGATTCGACGGCGCGCCGAAGTTCGTCGTCGAGTAGGAACTCGAGGTCAGCTTCGTGAAGTCGAGCACGCTCGCGATGCTGATGTCGCTGAGCTGCTGGCGGGAGATAATCGTCACGTTGCGCGGCACATCGACGATGTTGTCATCGGTGCCGAAAACGGAGTTGAACGGCCGAGCGGTCGGCAGGATCTGTTTGTCGAGCGGAACGTCCTTCACCTCGAATTTCTGCATCGTGGTGACGCCCTCGCCGCCGGGCGGCGCCGGAGGCGCGACCTGCGCGGCAAGCGTCGCGGCGGCGGCGAGCAGGACGCTCGCCCGCGCCAGCTTCGCGGACATACGGGTGTGGATGGGGATGCGGTGGATCACGCCGCGCGTTTGAGCACGGCGCAGACCAACGCCCCGGCTAGCAAAAGAATGCACGCCCGCCGCCAGACCTATGATTTCTTTTCAAACAGCGGCACGACCCGCATGCCGAGGACGTCGATGAGCCCCTTGTCCGTCAGCCGCAGTTCGGGAATCACCGAGAGCGGCAGCAGATTGAAGCCCATGTAGGGCACCTTGCAGCCCAGCTTCGTCCACGCGCGCTTGAGGGCCGTGGTCTCCTTCGCGACGACCGGCGCACGCCGATCCGAGAGCAAGCCGGCGATGGGCAGCGCGACGCTCGCGAGCACCTTGCCGCCGCGCACGACGCACACGCCGCCGCGCAGCCGCTTGATCGTCGCGAGGGCGAGCTGCAAATCGGCTTCGTTGGTTCCCGCCAGCACGATGTTGTGCGCATCATGCCCGACGCTGCTCGCGACTGCGCCCTCCTTCAGCCCGAAATCCCGGAGCAGGCCGTAGCCGACGCCGCCATTGAGCCCGTGACGCTCAATCACGGTCAGGAAACACAGATCGTGCTGCGCGAAGTGTGCGCTCCACGCCGCCGCCGGCTCCAGCGCCACGCGATCGTGGGCCGTCACGATGCCGGGCGGCACGACGCGGATGACGTTGGCGGTCACAGTCGTTCGCGGCAGCGCCGGCGTCAGCGGCACCCGTGCCGGCAGCTTGATCGTCCGGTAGGCGGCACGCGGATACCGGTAGGGCCGGCTGAGCGCGCGCTCCAGGACGGGCGTGACCTTGCGGCGCTCGACGACGAGCTCGCCGCCATACCACGTGTTCTGCACCTCGAGGGCGTCGTTCAGCAGCACGATGTCGGCGCGCCGCGCCGGGGCGAGGCCGCCAAACTCGCCGTCCATCGCGTAGCGCGTCGCCGGATGCAGCGACCCGAGGCTCCACGCCGTCGTCGTGCTCAGCCCCGCCGCTACGGCCTGCCGGACCACCCAGTCCATGCCGAAGAGAAACAGGTCGTCCGCATCGCGATCGTCCGTGCACACGCAGACGCGCTTCGGATTGGCACCGAGCTCGGTCACGGCCTTGATCGCCTGCGGGAGCGAGTGCCACGGCGTCTGCGGGTTGCCGCCGCGGAGGAAGATCCACACGCCGTTCTCGAGGAAGTCGTTCGCAATCTCGCGGTCGATGGCCTCGTGCGTGTCCGTGATGCCGCTCGCCGCGCCCGCCGCGACGAACTCCCGGCCGTAGATGTGCCCGCACACCGGCTTGCCGCGGCGCAGCGCCTCCGCGAGCACGCCATGGCTGCGGTCGTCGCCGAGCGCCACCGACACGTAGTCCATCTTCTCACCCAGCGCCGCCGCCTCGGGCCAGCGGTCGAAGATCCGGCCGATCTTCGCGGGCGTCAGATCCCCGCCCGCGGTCTCCAACTTCGAGTTGGTCGCCGGCACTGTGCTCGGCACGGTCAGGAAAATCGACAGCGGCGCGCGGCGCGCGTCCTCGAGCATCCACTCGATGCCGGCCACATCGCAGACGTTGCCAATCTCGTGACTGTCGCAGAAGACGGTGGTCGTGCCGTTGAGCAGCGCGGCCTCGGCGAAGGCGCACGCGGTCATCATGCTGCTCTCGATGTGCACATGCGGATCTACGAGCCCCGGCGCGAGGATGCCGCCGCGCGCGTCGTAGAGCCGCGCCGCGGCGCTCCGGCCGCCGGGTCTCTCTTTCTTGAACGCCCCCGCGGGCTTCACCACGGCGATGCGCCCGCCCGTGATCCAGATCTCGCGGTCGCGGTGGATCCGCTCGGTGTAGGTCGAGAGCACGCGCGCGCCCGTGATGACGAGATCGGGCGCGGCCCGCCCCATCGCCACCGCGGCGAGCGAACGGGTCATCGAGTGCAGCGGAGCGACGGAAAAACGCGTGAGCATGCCCCGAAATAAGCAGGCGGCGCGCCGGGGCGCGACGGGATTTTGGCGAATCCGGGCGACCACCCGCCACGGCCGGTCACGTCCCGTCGTAAACCCGCGCCAGCTCCAGCAGCAGTTTCTCCAGCTCCTGGTAATACTTTTCCTCTTTCAGCTTCTCCTTCCGCTCGCGCAATGCGCCGACCTGCTGCTCGACCTGATCGCGCCGCGCACGCAGGTCGGGGGTGAGTTGCTGCTCCGCCGCACTCCGCACGAGATGAAACTGGTGCGCGCGCAGCCCGTCGAGCGGCGCGCCGTCGCGGGCCCGCTTGGTCGCGATCACGCCGCGAAACCACTCGGCCGGCGTCCCGAGCCCGTCGCCGTTGTCGTCGATCAGCGCATGCTCGGTCGCGAGCCGGCCCTCCGTCTTGTAGAATTCCGCCGTGCGGTGCGACGCGCTCAGGAAGGACTCGAGCAGGGAAATCTGGCCGTCCTTGTCCAGGTCACTCTTCGTGTCGCCCACGGCCTCGGCGAGGAACTTGCCGAAGCGCGCGTAATTCTGCTCGTTGCCGCTGCGCGTCGCGCTCACGACCACGCGCCGCGGGCCCGCCAGCCGCGCCAGGAACGGCGCGCTCGACGACGTGGTGTCGATGATGGCGAGCGGCCGCTGGTTGGGCTTGAGCCACTCCGCGAGATCCGTCGCCGAGAGATCGGGGCCGCGCAGGTTCAGCTTGGCCTCCTTGCCGTCGAAGGTTCCGTGTCCGATCAACACGAGCCAGAGCTCGCCCGGCCCAGTCTTGGCTTCCGCCTCGAGCGCCGCTTTCACGCGCTCACGGTCGGTGTCGGAATCGCCGATGGCGATGTGCTTCGCGTCCGCCTGGGCGCAGACCCTGGCCCAGGCTTCGCGTTGCAATTCCAAGTCGGGCGCGAATTCCGCCTCGCCCGGCGCGCCGGCAATCACGAGCACGGTCGCGCGCTCGGCGGCCGCTGGCGCGGCACTCAGCGCGCCGCTGGCCGCAGCGAGCAGCAGGAACCCAAACCAGCGGCTTAGGGACAAGCCGCTCCACCTTGGGGCATCGGTCGTGAAACTCATGGCATTCCTTTCCAGCGCCGCAGTCCCCACTCCGCCAGCAGGCAGGCGAGGGCGAACGCAAACATCACCGGCGTATGCCACGCCGGATACGACCAGGTCTCCATCACCGGCGCCCGCAGCTCCGGCAGCTTGCCGACGAACGCCGCGAGATCCGCCGGCGCCACCACCTGGCCGCCGGTCTTGCGCGCGAGGTCCTCGAGCAGCGCCTGGTTCGGCGCCAGCGAACGAAACTCCTCGGCCGCGAGGTCCGTGCTCCAACCCGCCTCGCCGCGACCCAGTTCCGCGCCCGAACTCGCCTTGACCGTCGCAACGGCCCGGTAGCCGCCGGTCTGGCGCGGCACGTAAGTCACATGGTAAAGCCCCGGCTCGGTGAGCCCGGGCTCCGCCTCCAGCTTAATGCTCGCCGCCGCCGCGCCGCCCGCGCCCTCGAACACCACCGGCTCCACCTCGAC
>CAZENI010000129.1:0-17580 GCA_964513055.1 uncultured Opitutus sp. | reverse complement strand
TTCGAGGTCGGCTCAAAGAACCCCGGCGCGACGAATGTCCGCCGGGTCCTCGGCCACGGGCCGGGCAACATCGTCCTGTTCCTCGACGCCGCCAAGGGCGCCGCGGCGGTCGCGCTCTGGAAACTGGCCAAGCCGGAAGCGGCGGGCGCGCCCGCGGGCATGGAGCCGGTGTTGTTGATGATGATCGTCGGTCTCACCGCCGCGATCCTCGGTCACAGCTTCTCGTGCTTTACCGGCTTCCGCGGCGGCAAGAGCGTCGCGACCGCCGCCGGCGGCTTCGCGGTGCTGTTTCCGCTGGGCATGGCGATCGCGCTGGCGGTCTTCCTCGTGACGCTCGCCGTCTCCCGCTACGTCTCGCTCGCGTCGATGCTCGGCGCGGCGTCGCTGCCGTTCGCGGCGTTTTCCTTCAAGCAGCCTTCGCCGGTCATCTCGATTGCGGCGATGGCCGCCGCGTTTGTGATCTACCGGCACCGCGCCAACCTCGCGCGCATCCGCGCCGGCACCGAGTCGAAGGTCGGCCGCAAGGCCGAAGCCGGCACTTCGCGTTCACCGTCCGTCACGCCCAAATCATGAGCGAATCCCTCACTCTCAACATCGGTCTCTGCGGCTTCGGCACCGTCGGGCAGGGCGTGTGGAAGCACCTGAACTCGCACCGGGCCGAGCTCGAGGCGCGGCTGGGCGTCACGCTGAACCTGGCGCGCGCCTCGGTGCGCGACCTGAAGAAGAAGCGCGATGTGAAGATCCCGGCGCGCGCGCTGACCGACGACCCGCTCTCGATTGCGAACGATCCTTCGATCCACGTCGTGTGCGAATTGATGGGCGGCACCACGCTCGCCCGGCAGGTCACGCTCGCGGCACTCAAGCGTGGCGCCGTCGTCGTCTCGGCCAACAAGGCGCTCATCTGCGAGCACGGCCCCGAGATTATCGCGGCGGCGCAGCAGCACGGCGGACATTTCTTCTTCGAGGCCTCGGTCGCCGGCGGCATCCCGATCATCAAGGCGCTGCGCGAGGGCCTCGTCGCGAATCGCTTCCCGCGGATTTACGGCATCCTCAACGGCACCTGTAACTACATCCTCACGCAGATGGAGGATCAGGACGCGCCCTATGCCGACGTCCTGGCCGAGGCGAAACGGCTCGGCTACGCCGAGGCCGACGAGTCGCTCGATGTCGACGGCTGGGACACCGCGCACAAGGCGTCCGTCCTCGCGTGGCTCGCGCACGGCGTCTGGGTGCGGACCGATCAGATGATCGTCGAGGGCATCTCGCGGATCACGCCGGCGGATTTCAAAATCGCGAACACCCTCGGCTTCGGCATCAAGCTGCTCGCGGTCATCACGCGCGATTTCACGAAGAACGAACTCAGCGTCCGCGTGCATCCGACGCTGCTGCCCGAGGGCAGCGTCATCGCCAACGTCAGCGGTGTCTTCAACGCGATCTCGGTCACGGGCGACGTCGTCGGCACCACGCTTTACAGCGGCCGCGGCGCCGGCCAGGACGCGACGGCGAGCGCCGTCATCAGCGACATCGCCGACGCCGCTTCACTGCTGAAGCACGGCAAGGGCGGCCACCTGCTCGGCGAGGTCACGACGCCGCTGCTCAACGGTTGCCGGCTCGCGCCGCCGGAAAGCATCCGTTCGCGCTACTACCTCCGGCTCACCGTGAAGGACCAGCCCGGCGTGCTCGCGCGCGTGGCCTCAGTCATGGCGAAGCAGAAGGTGAGCATCGCGAGCGTCATCCAGAGCCCCGCGGATCTGCCCGGCGCGGCCTCGCTCGTGCTCACGACGCACGAGAGCAACGAGCGCGCGATCGGCGCGACGCTGAAAAAACTCACCGCGCTCGCCGCCGTGCTCGACGAGCCGGTGCTCCTGCGGATCGGGGACTTCGAGCGCTGATCTGCTCGCGTTGAGAGTTGAAGGTTGAACGTTGAAAGACCGGATACCTCAGACTCCCGCCCCATCCACCGCGCGACCCTTCTTTCAACTTTTCACCTTTCAACTTTCACCTGCATCGCCATGGCCCGAATCGTCCAGAAATACGGCGGCACCTCAGTCGGTGACGTCGACCGCATCAAGAATGTCGCCCGGCGCATCAAGGAAATCCGCGACGCCGGCAACGAGCTCGTCGTCGTGGTCTCCGCCCGCGCCGGCGTGACCAACGAGCTGATCGCCCGCGCCAAGGCGATCACGCCGCTGCCGAGCGAGCGCGAGATGGACCAGCTCCTCGCCGTCGGCGAGCAGGAGACGATCGCGCTCACCGCGATGGCGCTGCACGCCATCGGCGTCGAGGCCGTCAGCTACACCGGCGCGCAGGCCGGCATCTTCACCGACACCGTCCACACCAAGGCGAAGATCAAGGGCATCAACGCCAAGGCGCTCGAGAAGGACTTGAAGGCCGGCAACGTGATCATCGTCGCCGGCTTCCAGGGCATCAACGACGACGGCCAGACCACGACGCTCGGCCGCGGCGGCTCCGATCTCACCGCCATCGCGCTCGCGGCGGCGATCAAGGCCGACAAGTGCGAGATCTACACGGACGTCGATGGCGTTTACACCGCCGACCCGCGCGTCGTGAAGGATGCGAAGAAGCTCACGGAGATCAGCTATGACGAGATGCTCGAGCTGGCCTCGCTCGGCTCGAAGGTCATGCAGTCGCGCTCCGTCGAGTTCGCCGCGAAATACAACGTCGTTTTCGAAGTCCGCTCCTCCTTTAACAACAACCCAGGAACCATCGTGAAACAGGAAGTCGCCTACATGGAAAAGGTGCTCGTCCGCGGCGTCGCCGTGGACAAGGACCAGGCCAAGGTCGTCGTCAGCAACATCACCGACAAGCCCGGCACAGCCGCCACGGTGTTCAAGGCGCTCGCCAACGCGCACATCAACGTCGACATGATCGTCCAGAACGTGGGCCGCGCCGGCGTGGCCAACCTCACGTTCACGGTCCCGCTGACCGAGAAGGACAAGGCGATCCGCGCCCTCGCGCCCGCGCTGAAGGAAGTCGGCGGCGAAGCGACCTTCGACGAGAACATCGCGAAGATCTCCGTCGTCGGCGTCGGCATGAAGACGCACAGCGGCGTGGCCGCGACGCTCTTCGAGGCCCTCGCAAAGGCTGGCATCAACCTCGAACTCATCAGCACCTCGGAGATCAAGATCTCCGTCGTGATCGCGAAGGACAAGGCGGACGAGGCGGCGCGCACCGTGCACAAGGCGTTCGAGCTGGAGAAGCTGTAACTCAATCGTTCCTCGTTCTCGTAATCGTTCTCGTTCTCTCGGATCGAACAAGGGAAAGAGAACGAGAACGATTACGAGGAAAGAGAACGATGAACTTCCTCTCCACCCGCGGCCAGACTCCCGCGCTCGGCTTTTCCGACGCTGTCGCCACCGGCCTCGCGCCCGATGGCGGGCTCTACCTGCCGGAGGCGCTGCCGGACCTCTCGGGCAAACTCTCCGACTTCGAGCGCTGCCGCTCCTACGCGGAGTTGTGCTTCGAGTTCCTTCGCATCTTCGCGACGGACATCCCCGCCGACACGCTGCGCCGCCTCGTCGACGCGAGCTACACGCGCTTCACCGATCCCACGATCGCGCCGCTCAAGCCGCTTGCGAAGAACCTCTACGTGCTCGAGCTCTGGCATGGGCCGACGCTCGCGTTCAAGGACTTCGCCCTGCAACTGCTCGGCAACCTCTACGCGCACCAGTGCCAGGTGCGCCGCCAGTCGATCAACGTCCTCGGCGCCACCTCCGGCGACACCGGCGCCGCCGCGATCCACGGCCTGATCGGCCGTCCGGGCACCGCGATCTTCATCCTGTATCCGGATGGCCGCGTGTCGCCGCTGCAGGAGCGCCAGATGGCCTGCACCGGGGCCGAGAACGTCTTCGCGCTCGCGGTTGACGGCACGTTTGACGACGCGCAGGCGGCGCTGAAGGAGATCTTCGCCGACCAGGATTTCCGCCTGCGGCACCGGCTGTCCGCGGTCAACTCCATCAACCTCGCGCGCGTGATGGCGCAGTGCGTGTATTATCTGCATGCGTGGCTGGCGCTGCCCGCCAGCGAGCGCGACAACGTCGAGTTCGTGGTGCCGACGGGCAATTTCGGCAACGTGCTCGCGGGCTGGATGCTCCAGAAAATGGGCGTGCCGATCCGCGGCTTCCGCGTCGCGACCAACCAGAACGACATCCTCTACCGGCTCTTCACCAGCGGCGAATACCGCGTGGGCGACGTGCAGCCGAGCCTCGCGCCGTCGATGGACATCCAGGTGGCCTCGAATTTCGAGCGCTTCATCTACTTCGCCGTCGGCCGCGACCCCGCGAAGGTCCGCGCCGTGATGGATACCTTCAAGCGGACGGGCGCCTACCGCTTCGAGAATTTCGACCGCGATACCTTCAGCGCTTCGCGCACCAGCGATGCGGAGATCGAAAGCATCATCCAGCGCGTGTATCGCGACTACGGCTACGTGGCCGACCCACACACGGCCTGCGCCTTCAAGGACGTCGGGGCGGGCGGCGCGGGCGTCGGGGATCGCGTGCAGGTCGTCCTCTCGACGGCGAGCCCCGCGAAGTTTCCCGACACGATTCAGACGGCCATCGGCGTCACGCCGACACATCCGAGCCTCGAGGCCTTGAAGTCGAGGCCGATCGTGAAGCACCGGATCAAAGCGACGCCCGCGGAGATTCGAGCGTTCATCGAGAAAAAGGGCGTGAGCGGCTGAGGTATCCCGGCTCGTGGCGGCAGGGAAGCAGCCCCGCACCTACAACCGCCGGCCCATGGTCAGGAGGCGTGCGCGCAATTCCGGCAAATAGCGAAAGCTCGCTCGCACAGGCTCGGCGAGGCCTTCGAGGTGCAGCAACGTCGTCTCGTCGCTCTCGCGGTCGGACCCACGGTAGCGCACCAGATTGACAATCGAGCTGCGGTGCACCCGGACGAAGTGCGTCGAGGGCAGCGCATCCTCCCACGCCTTCATCGAACGCCGCACGAACAGCCGGGAACCATCGCCCAGATAGACCGTGCTGTAGTTGTCCTCCGCCTCGATTGCCGCCAGACTGGTCAGGCAGACGAAGCGCGTGGTGCCGGTCCCGGTCTTGAGGTAGACGAGGTCGTCCGGCTTGAGGGGCGCAATCGGGGGCGGGAGCGCGGGCGGTTCCGGGGCGAGCGCCTTCATCCGCCGCAGCGCCACGGCCAGGCGGTCCGCGCCGACCGGCTTGAGCAAATAGTCGAGGGCGTTGATCTCGAAGGCGCGGATCGCGTAGTGGTCGAAGGCGGTGACAAAGACCACGTGGACTTGTGGGCGCACCCAGGGAAGAAGGTCGAAGGCCGTGGCGCCGCCGAGCTGGATGTCGAGAAACACGAAGTCGTAGTCGCCGGCCCGCAACCGGCTGACGGCCTCGTCGACGGTTTCGGCCTCTCCCGTCAACGTGATGTTCGGGTGTTCGCGCAACAGCCCCCGCAGCGCCGCCCGCGCCGGCGCCTCGTCGTCGATAATCAGGACGCGCTTCATGGGCGGACTAATTTCGGCCCGCGGGCGGAGCGGCGGCCTGCAAGGCGGCTTCCGTCAAGCGGAGACGCGCCGTCACGGTTCCATCCTTCTCCTCGGTGACGAACTCGTGCGCGCCGGGATAATAGCGGCGCAGCCTTTGCCGCAGGTTCTCGAGGCCGATCCCGGTGGAGTCCGGGCGAGGGGAGCCGGGCGTCACCCAGGTGCCGCTGTTGGTGACCGCGATGTGCAGCGCGCCCTCGGCGCGCGTTGCGGAAATTCTGATGCGCAGCACGTCGCGTGTCGTGCGGCGCCCGTATTTGACGGCATTTTCGATCAGCGGCAGCAGCAGGAAGGGCGGCAACCGCGCCTGTGCGGCCTCCGGCGTGATGGCAAACTCGACCTGCAGCCTCTCGCCCCAGCGTATCTTCTCCACGTCGAGGTAGCTGCGCAACGCGTCGACTTCGGTTTCAAGCGCGGGCAGATCGTCCTTGGGCCCGGTCAACGTGGCCCGGCAGAAATCGGAGAGTCGCACCACCATCTCGCCGGCGCCGCGGGCATTTTCAAACAACAGGCCGTAGATCGAATTGAGCGAGTTGTAGAGGAAGTGCGGGTTGAGCTGGTAGCGCAGCACCTCGAGCCGGGCCTTTTCCTCCGCGAGCTGCGCCGCGATCTTCTCGTCGAGCTCGAGCCGGTTGAGTCGCGCGAGTTCGGCATTGCTGGCGGCGAGCTCGCGCGTGCGTTCCGCCACGGCCGCCTCGAGCTTCTCCGCGCGCCGGTGCAGTGCCTGCGTGCGGCGCCGCACGAAGCCCGCGACGCTGACGAGGCCGACCGCGCCATAGCCGGCCCAGGCCCACCAAGACGCCCACCACGGCGGCACGATGGCAAACGCGATCGTCGCCTCCGGCCCGGCCCGCCCCGCGTCGTCGCGGGCCTGCACCCGGAAGGTGAGCTTGCGCCAAGGCAGGTTGGTGAAGTCGCGATCCGTCCGCCGCGACCAGGCGGTCCAGTCGCGATCGAGCCCGTCCAGTCGCGTCCGATACACGGTGTGGACGCCACCGTTGTGGTCCGAGGCGTAGGCTGGGGCGGCGAAGGAAATGCGCAACGCGTTGTTCTCTGCGCGGAGCGGGGCGAGCGCCAGGCCAGTCGCCGGATCCGAACTGGCGCCGAGCAACGCGCCCGCGCCCGTCTCGATTCGCCGCACCATGACAGCCGGTGCCGCCGCCGGGCGCGTCGGCTGCCAGGTGAGATCGCGCGAGATCATGATGCCGTGGCCGCCGATCCAGAGCGTCTGTGTCTCTGGTTCGTGAAAGAGCGCCGTCGGCTGGAGATGCCGCAGCGGCTCGCCGGGCAGCGCCTCCACCCGCCAGCGGCCGGGGCCATCCGCCACGAGGCGGCCAAGCTCGCGCGTGGGCGGCGGTCCTTGAATCCAGATTGTGCCGGCACGGTCGGCATACGCGCGCTCGACGCCGCGCGGCGCCAGCCCGGCGACTCGCGTCTCTGGTGCGAAACCGCCGGAGGCTGCGTCGAAACGCAGGAGCTGTCCGGCCGCGACGGCCACAATCTCGCCGCCCAGCAGCAACATGGCGGACGGCGGTTGAGGTAGTCCGTCTTTCGCGTCGAAGCGCCGGGACGGAGCGTCGGGCCGCAGGCCGTCGCGGAAGTCGATCCGCCACACGCCGTCGCTGGCAAAGAGCGCCCAGACCACGCCGGCGGGCGCCTCGAGCAGCGCACGCGACCGGACACGAGGAGAGTGGAGCGGCCCTTTCCCGATCCATTTGTCGCCCTCGAACCGGGCCCAGCGCAGCCCGTCGTTGGCGCCCATCGCAAACCAGCCGGGCCAGGCTTCAAGCGCGACCATGCCGTAGTAGTTGCGGGTTTCCAGGCGGCGCAGCTTGTCGCCGCCGTCCTGCCGGAGGCCGATCAGGTAAGGCGACATCGCATACACCCACTCCCCGTGGACGAACACGTCGCGCTGGCCGGCGAACGTGCCTGGAATCTTGACGAATTTTCCGTCGGCGCCGCGCGCAAAAAGTCCCTCGGTGCTGCCGGCATAGAGTCGCGCGCCGTCTCGATCGAGCGATTGCACGGTGCCGTCGACGCCCTGCGCCGGCCCCTGGCGTGCATAGGGCGAATCGAGTTGCAATCGCGCGAGGCCAAAGTGAAGCGCGACCCACACGCCGCCCTCGCGGTCCTCCACTATATCATTCACCGCGTTTGCGGGCAGGCCGTCGGCCCGGTCGATCCGTTGCAGGAAATGCCCGTCACCGTCGCAAATCACCAACCCGCCGCCGAACGTCCCGATTGCGATGCGCCCGTCGGCGAGAAAAGTCCCCGCCCGCGCTGAGTCGTCCTTCAGCGGATAGCGAACCGACCGCGTGCCGCGGTCGCCGCGCCACTCGACCTTGTCCGTCGTCAGATACTGTTTGCTGCCATCCGGCAGCGTGCGGACGCCCACGGGGCGGTTCGGAGGCAGGCGCTCGATCTTTCCGGCTCGGTGGCGGGCGACGACGACGGGTTGTTCGCCGACGAGCACGTGCGGCTCGTCGTCCTCCTTCCACAACTCCAGGAGAGCGGCGTTGGTCTCCGAGAGCCGCCACGTTTGCGCCGGCCCTTCGTCCTCCGGCAGGAACCACAGCCGCAGGCGATCGGTGGCGTATATACCCCGGATCGTGGCGACGCACTTGTTGAAACGGTCCGGCAGTTCCGCCCCCGCCGCCGTCAATCGCTCCCGCATCGAGCGGGCGCGCAACTCTCCCCGCGCATCGGGCTCGAGCCGGAAGATATCCACACCGGCGCAACCCCAGATCCGTCCGTGAGGGTCGACGACCAGCGACGAGACCGCGGCGCCAGATGGCGTCGGGATCAGCCGCCATCGCTCGCCATCGAACTCGAGCACGCCGCTGTTGTTGCCGACATAGATGAGCCCGGTGCGCGGATGCTGCAACAGGCAGTGGTTCGAGGGATGCGCGCCATAATCTTCGGCCAGCCAGGTGCGCACGAACGGCGAGCCGGTATGGCGCGGGTTCCGCGAAGCGACCGACGCGCCGCTCTCCGCAACGTCTGCCGCCGCCGCGCCTCCGGCCCAGACGACAAACGCGGCCAGTCGAGAATAATAGTGAAGGAAGCGCATCATCGCGAAGGCCGGTGGGTGATGTAACGCGGCGTCCGAAAGCTAGATAACCGGAAAGGGGGATTCGGCTGTGCTGCAAGCCGGAACTATGTTTCGCGGGAGCCGTCCGCCGTTTTTGCCACAGATTCCCCGTCGCTTGCCACTGCTGGTTTGTATTGCGCCGATACCGCAACAAGGAATCGCCCGTGGCTCTGCTCCCCTTTGCATCCCCTGATCGAGTCAGGGCACCGGACCATTTACCACGTCGATACCCGCCCAGCAATCGGTCGCCAGACTATAGCTAAACCCCATGATTCGTTCTCGTTCGGATCTCCGCTGACCACAGATGCCAGGTATCTACCGAAGGCCGTTTCCTTCGTCGTCACGCTGAATTTTTCCCACACCACGATTACTCCCTGAATCCTCCTCACGATGGCCACCACACCTACCCAATATACCGTCACTTCGGGCCTCACGCAGGTCACCTTGCAGCTGCCGACAAGCGGCTCGGCCCAATTTAAGCCGACAGACGGAGCGGCAACGCAGACCCTCGTCGTTGGCAAGAGTGGCGGACCGAGTCAGTCGACGACATTTACCTTGGTCAATACCGACGGCGCCGAATACATGGAGGCGTTTGTCACAGTGGAATACACGTCCACGAGCACGGTCATCAGCCCGTCCTATTGCCACGTCTATTTCAAGCCCGGCGGAACGAACTGGTATTGGGCGGGCAATCCAAACGTCCCCGGCGATAACACCACCGTCTTCGTCGATGGGGCGAAAGACCACCTTCGGTTGACGATTGCGTTTCAGGTGCCGACGCAGCCGAACCCAGCGCAATCTCCGTCCGTCTGGCCCGCCTTGGATTCCACCGTGGTTTATCTTCTCGACCAGAATGCCAACGGGAATCTCCTCTTCCGGGGCAACGAGCCCCTCACCTCGGGAGAGAAGAACCAGTCGGTCGACTTTCTGGGGCTGCACAATCTCCTCGCGAAACGCTATCAGCAACAGACCGGAAAAAACGACTTTCCGGCCATTGGGTCCTACGTGTTGCGCGATATTGCCTTTCTGAATGCCAACCCCAACGACGAGGGACCCATTCTGTTGTCCGAGCTTCAGTCGTTTGGCGGCACCAACTTGTCGCAGTTGAACGGTGAAGTGTGGTTTCCGGCGACTCCCGCACTCATGGGACCCGGAATTCCGGCGCAAATGATGAATGCGAATATTCAGCCGAGTGGTGGTTCACCGACGCATCCCAACCTCACCTATCTGCAGAAATTTGTCGCCAATCTTAGCATTTGGATGAACACGCAGGTGTTGCCACCGGTGGGGCCGCAGCCACCCCTTCCGTATGTCTACTACATCCACTGTTCCAGCGGCCATGATCGCACGGGCATGGCGGCGGCGGGATACCTGATGGTCAACCGCGGCCTGGGATTGTCGGATTCGTTCATCTATGGCACCACCATTCACAAAATGAACGGTGAGAGTTCGGGAAACCTCGTCAGGGACTGTGTGGACGTGACGTCCGGAGCCGTCGACCCCGACCGCTCCCGATGCTTTGTGGCCGGAAACGCGGACGCAACGGATTCGCCGTATAACGACACCATCGTCGCTCTGTATAATCTCATCAATTCCACGAGCGATACCCTGTCCGCGTCCGCCATTTCCGGTGACCCGGCGCTAGGCAACAAGGGCACCGTCTACGTCCATTCCACCTATCCGTGGAGCTCATGAGGCACGACGCCCAGACCATGGGGCGCTTCCCGCCCGACGCCAGATAAGATCATCACCGTGACGCCCGGGAACTAGGCCCCGTGTAAACCAGCCACGCCTAGGAGACGACACCGACGTCGGCATTCACATCGGTCACAGGCAACACCCCACCACACTGCACACTTTCCTCCCCTCATGAACTCCCCACTTCCCCCCGGACTCGGTAATATCAAACGCGTCGTCGTGCTCATGTTCGAGAACCGCTCCTTCGACCACGTTTTCGGCGCGTTGCCGGGCGTCAACGGCCTGTTCAAGGACGGCGGCATCAAGCCTGAGTGTTACAACCTGCCAGATCCGCTGCAGCCCGCTTCCTTTCAAAACTTGCCCGTCTATCCGGCTCCCCTCGATCCGTCCCGCCCCATCGGCCAGGATTTTACCCATGATTTTGGCGACGGCATGATGCCCGATCTGTTCGGCCCGGTGTTTCAGACCACCGGGGCGGTGAACGATCCGAATGCGACCTACACGTCGGGCTACGCCAATGGCACTTTGGTCGGACAAATCCAACCTCCGCCTCAGACGTTTCCCGCCACCAATTCCGGCTTCGCTTCGACTTACAACTCCTGCTGTCCCCAGGGGCAGGCGGCGATGACGTTTTTCAAGCCCGCCGCACTCGGCCCGCTCCACGACCTCGCCCGCAGCTACGTCGTTTGTGACAATTGGCATTGCGACATGCCGGGGCATACCCTGCCGAACCGCGCCTTCATGCATTGCGGGCAGACCGGTGTGAGCATTGACGATCTCGACGGCGGAACGGTGAACGCGGATACCGTCTTCGATCGGATCAAAGACGCGAAGAGCACGTTGGCCAAAGCCGGCTGGAAGATGTATGCACCGGTGGACGCCGCAGGCAACCTCGGGCAGTTGGACACCGGCTTTCTCGCCAACCAGGCATACTATCCAGGCGCACCACTTACGGAATTTGCCACGGACTGCGAAGACGGAGCGCTGCCCTTCTACAGTTTTATCATGTGCTGGCTGCCCTCGTCCACGGCGTGGACCGACACGAGCATGCATCCCGGCGCGCTGATTCAGCCCGGCGAGAACCTATTGGCCGCAGTCTACAACACACTGCGGAATAGCCCCTGTTGGGAAAACACCCTGCTGGTGGTCAACTTCGACGAGAACGGGGGACTCTATGACCACGTGTTTCCGCCGCAGACGACCCCGCCGACACCGAGTGCGGCCCCGGCCACCCAGTCCACCGAGGGCTGCTGTGGTAACAATTGGATCCTGAACTCGACCTTCGATTTCTCGCTGCTTGGCCTCCGGGTCCCGGCTTTGTTGATCTCGCCCTGGCTGCGGGCCGGCGTTGACAGCACTCAATACCAGAACACCTCGGCGCTCCGCCTTGTCCTCGATCTGATCGCGGCGAACAGTCTCACCGAGCGCGATGCCAACGCCCCACAGCTCCAATCCGTATTCCGCCAATTCGGTCAGGACCAAGTGCGCGATGATTGTCCGCCGTGGATAAAGCCGCATTCGACCCTTCCCTCCATCGACCCCAGCACCGGGAGCAATTGCATTCCCTACAGCAACGGACAACTCACGGCGTGGAATCCACCGTCAGGCACCGGCGCCGCCCGGCCGGTGCCCTACACCGGCGAGCTAATGAACATCTATACAGCCCCGCTGCCCGGCCATCCCGACAGCGGCCGGAAGATCACGCGGGAGTTCGCGACGAATGACGAAGTCGCGAGTTATTTGACCGAACGGGCAAAGGCCGCGACGGAGTATTATCAACGCCAGTCGCCGAGAGCAGCCACTTGAGCGCGTCAAGTTGCGGCACGGTCAGTCGGTATTCTGCCGGCCACCCTTGCATCGGTTCGCGGCTTGCTTCGCCACGGACTACGCGGGTGGTTAGCTGCCGGGTGACGGAGTAGCCTCAGCTGTCACCTCGGTCCATGTGCCGCTGCCGGCGGCGCTGAGCCTCGGGCGGCTCGTTGGTTAGATGGCAGCGTTTCTGCGCATGTTCGACGAGAGAGCGAAACTGCGCGCGATGCCGCTTGGGTGCGATATCGTAGCGACCTCCTCGCTATATGTTCGGAATTCGCGCTTCGACGACGGTGCGAACCGGATTCACGATTCGCGCGCCGCGTCCGATACAATGTTTCGGCCGACGCCCGTTTTCGCCACAGATTCCCCGTCGCTTGCCACCGCCGGCTCGCCTCTCGGCCGACCTTGAGTGTCGTGCTGGTTCGTCGTCGTCCTCGTCTTTGCCACCCCTCGGCCTCCTCGGGGCCCTCAGCGGCCCCGGTCTAGCCGAAATTGGCGGAAACGTCCGGAGCGATATCACTTCGCCACAAAGTCAAAATACCAGCCCCACTATGAAATCAACCACGTCCACCACCGCCGCCGATCCGTCCCCCGCGCTGCCCTACCTCCTCAACTCTTTCGATATCTTCCAAGTGACAGATCCCGCGAAGATCTTCGATTTGCTCCAAAACTACACCAGCAAGTCGCTCACCGCGAAGCAGGTGAACACGGGGGGCATCACCCAGTTCGACAGCAATCTGACCGTGCTCAATTCGCAGGCCGATCTCAAGCAGACCTATTCCGCCTCCCTTGGCATCAAAGGCAAATATGGTTTTTACAGCGGCTCAGTTTCCGCGAAGTTTAGCACCTCCTACGCTCAATCGGTGAGCAGTTTCAATTCGCTGTTCTCCGCCCAAATCAGCTGCGCCAGCGCCAATCTCTCTTTTTCCGACCAAACGACTATTCGCAGCTATCTGAATTCGGACTTGCTCGCTGCGCTCGATGCGATCGACAGCGCCCAGGCAGCCCACGACTTCGTCACGACCTATGGGTCCCATCTGATTACCGGCGTCACCCTCGGCGGATTGCTGGTGATCTCCGTCCAGGCGAATACGACCTCGATATCGGACCAGACGACGGTGTCTGGAGCCGTCTCCGGAGCCTACAATGCCGTCGCTTCGGTCTCAGTGGTGGCCACGGCGGCCGCGAGTCTGAGCAGCTACAACAGCACCTACAGTCTCACCCAGTCCGTGGTCGCCATCGGCGGCAATCCCACCTTGGCCGCAAAGATCAACCCGACCGACCAGAGCACGATCGACACTTGGGCCGCAACTACCGCCAACAACTCGGTGTGCGGACTGGCTTCGGTCAAGGACTTCTCAAAAATCACGACGTCCGCCACCGCTGCCGGTATCTTGTCAAATTACCTGAATTACCGGATTTTGGTTCAATCCCTAAACCAACCGACGATCGTGGTCGGTCAGCAATTGATCTCGTCTCAGGGCGCGACCCTGCAAGTCCCGGCCCCGGTCGGCTACAGGATTGTCGCGGGCGGGGCATGCGTTGGCTTGGGTTCCGACAATTTCTTCCTGTCCATGTATCCGGTCATCAATTCGAACGGTGCCATCACCAACTGGTGTGGTGCGACCACGCATGGCGACTCCGCTCCTACTTCGACGGACGTCATTCAGGTCTTCGCACTTGCGATCTACGATCCTTGGAACCTGCTGGACATCTCGGTCGTGACCCAGACCGGCAAGAATTCCGGCTCCGGAAAGGACTCGGCAACCGCCACCATTTCTTCAGGCTATACAATGGTCGGAGGGGGCTGCTTGAACACCGTGAATGACAATGGAAACTCGAAGTATATGTATGCCAGTTATCCCGCCTCGCCCTCGACCTGGACCGCAACCAATAGCGACTATGCGGTTCCGGCCACGAATGTGACTCTCACTGCCTACGCCATCGGACTCAAAGACACGCTGGGATGGCTCACCTTTTCTACCGCGATCACTCAGAGTCCGGCATCAGTTCTCCAGGAATATGGACGCAACACGGCCAGCCCTGGCGGGCCTTTGATTTCAGGGGGCTCCAATGTTGCCTATCCCTCAAGTTGGGGAAGCTTGACTCAAGCAAGCTACCCAAGTTCAGCGAACACCTGGATGGAAGCGAATCAGGACCTCAATGGCCACGGCTGCTCCACCACCGCAGCCGCTTACGCGATGACGCTAACTGTGACCCCCACTTGGCAATCCTAGCCAATCAAGGCGTCGCCGCGATCACGGAGCGACTTCGGCCCACGGACTTGCTGGTGGGTCGAAGTCGCCCAACGGAACGCTCTCAGTGCGGCGAGCCGAAGGGTCACGCGATGTTTGATGATGCTGAGGAATCAGCCCGGAACCCAACCGGGGCTGGGTGCCAGACTTGGCGGACGGCGGGAATTCGGGCCCCGTGGCGTTCGGTGCTGTCGCGGACGGTGAGTTGAGGGTAGGGCGGCATATCCTTATGCCGCCGTCTCAACGGTGCGATGGTCCTCGCGGCGCGTCAGGGATGACGCGCCCTACCTCAGTCTCACGTCTGCGATGATCGGCAGGTGGTCCGAGGCTTCGCTTTGCAGCACTTCCATCTTCAGCGGCACGATCGAGTCCTTGGAGACAAAAATGTAATCGATACGACTGGCCGGCTTCTTGACGGGGATGGTGAAACCATCGCCCTTGCCGACTGCGCCCCACGAGTCCGTCAGCACGGCCGCGACCTTTGCGTAAGCGGGCGTCTGAGGGCGGGTGTTGAAATCGCCGCAGAGAATGACCGGCATCTTGCCGGCCTGCGCGACAATTTCCTTCAACTCGTCGGCGCTATGCTCGCGCTCGACGGGATCGCGGCGCGCGTCGAGGTGCGTGTTCATGAACAGCACTTCGCGGCCATGAATCTCGAGCACGAGCTGCTGGACGCCGCGCTGCTCGCCGTTGGCGAAGGATTTCAGGTGCGTGTTCTTCGCGCGCTTGATTGGAAACTTGGTGAGCACGGCGTTGCCGTAGTCGCCGCCCTGGTGCGGGATGTTCTTGTCGAACTGCACCGTCATCCCGGTGAGCTTCGCCAGTTCGGCGGAGAGATCGCGTTTTTGCACGCGCTCGGTTCCGCGGTCGACTTCCTGCAGGCCGACGATGTCGGCGCGCGCGTCGGTGATGAGCTTCGCGATCCGCTCGAGGTCGAGCTTCCCATCGAGGCCTTCGCCGTGGTGGATGTTGTAGCTCATCACGCGGATCGTCACGGGTTCCGCGCTGCGGAGTGAAGCTGTGGTGAGGAGCGCGACGACGAGGGAAGCAAGGAGGGCTCTGAGCATGATTGGAATAGGGTGATGAATGTTGAGCCGTCGCATCCAAGGCAACGCAACCGCGGCGTTCGCCTGGTGGTAGGGCGAACCGTCCTCGGTGACCCGTCGGGCGGACGCGGGTCGAGCCTCCTCTGATTTTCGATTCCCGATTGTGCGGCGGCTCGGCGGGACGCCTCGCCCTACCTCATTAACGCCTCGCCCTGCCTCATAGCCGCGTCGTGAGCGTCAGCGTCCAGCTCAGCGGCTGCTTGAACGCGTAGTAGCGGGGCACGGTCTCGCGTGCGGGCGAGGTGTAGTCGTTGTTCAGCGGGCGCATCACGTGGGCGTTCTGCGCGGTCGAGGAATAGGTGGGGCCGCGGTCGTTCAGCAGGTTGTTGATCACGAGATTGGCCTGGATCTCGCGGCGGTTCCGGAAGCGCCAGGTGTAGGCGAGCGTGCCGGTGACGATGATGTTGTCGGCCGGCGTGTAGGCCGGCGTGTAGGCGTCCTTCGTCGGGTCGTCGATGGCGACGCGGGGATTGTTCGGGTCGGGAATGGTGTCCTCGACCTTGGACCAGAAGATCTGCTTGCCGCGGTAGCGCGCGCCGGTGCCGAAGCGCAGGCCCTTGAAGCGGCCGGTTTGAATCGTGTAGTCGGCGAAGAGATTGGCGACGGGCTGATCCTGCTGGAGGCGCTTTCCGTCGACGATGTTGCGGCGGAAACTGTAGATGTTGTTGTAGGCGTTGGCGGCGCTGGCGGCGTCGGTCGACTGCTGGTTCACGGGGATGGAGTCGTCAATGCGGGCGACGTTGTCGGCGCCGATGATCACGCCGGCGTCGTTGGCAATCTGTTTGAAGATGGCGGCGTTCCGGTCGATGTAGGCGCGGACGTCGGGATAGGCGTCGGCCTCGAAGAGCCGGGGGAAGCCGACGTTGCCGGTGAGCCGGAGGGCGCGGGTGGGGTTGAAGGTGACCTCGACCTCGTAGCCGCTGCCGCTGCGGGTGCGGGTGTCGCGATATTGGTTGGGCAGGCGGCCCATGCCGCGGATGTTGCGGCCGGTGCCGCTGCGGTCGCCGATGATGTTGGCGTCGTAGAGTGTATTGAAAAACCCGGGACCGTCCTGCGGGATGGTGTTGTTCACCTCCTCGGTGGCGTAGTAGACGAAGTTGAGGTTGAGCCGGTTGTCGAAGAGCTCCATGCGGACGGAGTAGTCGACGCCGGTGGCGACGGTAGGCTCGAGCTGGCGGCCGTCGATGCGGACGATCGAGCCGGGCGGGTTGAAGGTCTCGGCGATGTTGATCGCCGGGTTGAACCACTTCGCGAGGTGGAAGACGGTGCCGACGGAGCGCGTGACCTGGGTGCCCTCGACGGGCGGCGGGTTGAAGTCGTCCTTGAAGCGCACGTTGGCGTATTGCGGCTCGGGGCTGAAGGTCGTGGCCTGGCGCGGGCGGATGGCGGCCTCCTGCGTGGGGCCAACGGCGCGGCCCTGGGCGTCGAGCGGCGTATACATGAGCGAGGCGTAGTCGGCGGGAGCGGCGGGCCGGAAGATGCGATAGGTCGCGGGCCAGTCCGCCGGGTAGTCGCCCTGATTGATCTGCTGGCGGGTCTTGAAGAAATACGAATCCTTGCGCACGGCGCCGAGGACGACCCAACGGCCCTGGAAGAACTTCGCGTTGAGCGAGGCGAGGCCGTAGTTGAACTTGTTTTCGTTGATATTCTGCGTGTCGCGCCGGTCCGCCTCGATCGCCCAGATCGGCGTGATGGTCTCGCGGGTGTTGGTGTTGGGATCGAAGTAGGTGATGGGCCGGCCGGAGAGGTCGGGGGTCGGGCGGCTCGTGGTGTTCCAGTAGCGGCGGATGCGGATGCGCTGGTTGCTGAAGGCCCACATGCGCTGGTCGGCGCCGCGGGCGACGCTGAGGTAGCGGTGGTCGCTCGTGTTCTCGCTGTTGTTGGAGCCGCCGAGGGTGTTGAAGGTGAAGTGGCCGAAGCGCGTGGGCCAGACGTAGGCGAGCGCGGCGCGGGCGTTGTTCTCGGTGAAGTCGCGGTAGCCGCGCATGAACTGGCCGTCGCCGTAGGGGATGAGGAAGTTCGGGTTGGGGCGGCCGTCGGGCAGCACGCGGTTGATGTCGATGTAGGTGTTGGGCAGGTCGCGGTTGGGCT
>CAZENI010000128.1:0-17773 GCA_964513055.1 uncultured Opitutus sp. | reverse complement strand
CCGCCCGGCGATGACGACGGACGCGCTGCCCCTTCCCCTCCCCGCGACTGCGCCGAAGACGCGCGTCGTGGCCGGCATTCACGAGCTCGAAGGCGAGACGAAGTCGCCCTTCATCAACCACGATCTCGCGCCGACACGGCTGGCCGATCGCAAATGGGCGACGCGCGACATCGCCGCGCTGTGGATCTCGATGTCGGCGTGCATCCCGACCTACATGCTCGCGTCGTCGCTCATCGGCGGCGGCATGAACTGGTGGCAGGCGATCCTCACGATCTTTCTCGGCAATCTGATCGTCGTCATCCCGATGGTGCTCAACGCCCACGCCGGCACCAAATACGGCATTCCGTTTCCCGTCTTCTGCCGCGCCTCGTTCGGCACCGTCGGCGCCAACATCCCCGCGCTGCTCCGCGCGTTTGTCGCCTGCGGCTGGTTCGGCATCCAGGCCTGGATCGGCGGCAACGCCATCTACAAAATCCTCGCTGTCTTCTGGCCCGCGCTCGCCGCCGGTTCGGCCGACAATTTTCTCGGCATCAACGCTGCCCAGGCCGTGTGCTTCCTCTTCTTCTGGGGCGTCAACATGTGGGTCATCCACCGCGGCATCGAAACGATCCGCCTGCTCCTGAACATCAAGGCGCCGCTCCTGATCGCGCTCGGCCTCCTCCTGCTCTGGTGGGCCTGGGACACCGCCGGCGGCTTCGGCCCGATCCTCTCGCAGCCGTCCGCCTTCGATCCCGGCCAGGCGAAGGCCGGCCAGTTCTGGACATTTTTCTTCCCCGCGCTCACGGGCATGATCGGCTTCTGGGCGACGCTCTCGCTCAACATCCCCGACTTCTCCCGCTACGCCAAGACGCAGCGCGATCAGGTCGTCGGTCAGTTTGTCGGCCTGCCCACGACGATGGCGCTCTACGCTTTCATCGGCGTCGCCGTCACCTCGGCGACGACGATCATCTACGGCCAGACGATTTGGGATCCCGTCGACGTGCTCACGCGCTTCAAGAATCCCGTGCTCCTGGTCGTCGCGATGCTCGCGCTCTGCATCGCCACGCTCGCGACCAACATCGCCGCCAACGTCGTCTCGCCCGCGAACGACTTCGCGCACCTCGCCCCGAAGAAGATCTCGTTCCGCGTCGGCGGCTACATCACCGGCATCATCGGCATCCTGATGATGCCCTGGAAACTCGTCGCCGATCCCAACGGCTATATTTTCGTCTGGCTCATCGCCTACAGCGCGCTGCTCGGCCCGATCGGCGGCATCATGATCGCCGACTACTTCGTCATTCGCGGCCGCTGGCTGAACGTCCTCGGCCTCTACAACCCCGAGGGCGAGTATTCCTACAAGGGCGGCTTCAGCGCCGTCGCCATCGTCGCGCTCGTCCTCGGCGTCCTGCCCAGCCTTCCCGGCTTCCTCGCCACCGTGAAGTGGATCGACGGCACGCACGTCCCGCCCTTCCTCCTCGGCCTCTATCACTACGCGTGGTTCGTCGGCTTTGGAATTTCGTTCGCCGTCTATGTCGTCCTGCGCAAACTCGCGCCCAACTCCTGAAGGTTTGAATGTGGAGAGCTGGAAACAAGCCGGGAAGCAGGACTCCGTTTCATGGCTCGTTTCCTGATTTCCACATTTAATCTTCTCCGTCACTTTCCCTATCATGAAAGCCATCCCCCTGCCGCCGACTGCTCATAAGCCCGCGCCCTACACGGGGCCGTCCGCCGAGCAGGTGCTCGCGCTGCGCAAGCAATACCTCAACCCCGGCCTCTTTCTGTATTACAAGAAGCCGATCATGATCGTGGAGGGCGCGATGCAGTATGTCTGGGACGACACCGGCAAGCGCTACCTCGACGGCCTCGGCGGCATCGTGACGATCAGCGTCGGCCACTGCCACCCGCACGTTGTCGCCGCGGCCAACGCCCAGAACGCCGTGCTCCAGCACTCGACCACGATCTACCTCCAGCCGCGCATCGCCGAGTTCGCCGAGAAACTCGCCTCGACGATGCCCGGCGATCTCAAGGTCTGCTATTTCTGCAACTCCGGCTCCGAGGCCAACGACCTCGCGCTGATGATGGCGCGCCTCTCCACCGGCAACTACGACATGCTCGCCCTGCGCAACGCCTACCACGGCGGCAATGCCAGCGGCATGGGCGTCACCGCGCACAGCACCTGGAAGTTCAACGTCCCCCACTCCTTCGGCGTCCACCACGCCATCGCCCCGTATCCATATCGTGGAGCCTACGGCTACGACGATCCCGAGGCCGGCCGCAAATACGCCGACGACGTCAAGAACCTGATCGACTACGCCACGCCCGGGAAAGTCGCGGGCTTCATCGCCGAGTCGATCCAGGGCGTGGGCGGCTTCGTCGTGTTTCCCGACGGCTATCTGAAGCACGTCTACGAGCACGTGCGCGCGGCGGGCGGCGTGTGCATCGCCGACGAAGTGCAGACGGGCTTCGGCCGCACCGGCACGCATTTCTGGGGCTTCGAGACGCAGGGCGTGATCCCCGACATCGTCACGATGGCGAAGGGCATCGGCAACGGCGCGCCGCTCGCCGCCGTCGTCACCACGCCGAAGATCGCCGCGGTGATGGCGCAGAAGGTCCACTTCAACACCTTCGGCGGCAACCCCGTCGTCAGCGCGATCGGCAAGGCCGTGCTCGAGGTGATCGAGCAGGAAAAGACCCAGGAAAACTGCCTGAAGCTCGGCGCCTACATCCTCGCCGGCCTCGAAAAACTGAAGGCGAAGCACAAGGTGATCGGCGACGTGCGCGGCAAGGGCCTGATGCTCGGCATCGAGTTTGTGAAGGACCGCACGACCAAGGCCCCGGGCAAGGAGGAGTGTGCGCAGGCCGTCGAGAACGCCCGCGAACTCGGCCTCCTCCTCGGCAAGGGCGGTCTCTGGGGCCAGACCATCCGCTTCGCCCCGCCGATGAACATCACGCAGGCCGACGCCGATTTCCTCCTCGCGGTGTTGGACGAGGCGATCGGGGCGGTCTGACCACATCCCGCCTCGCTCTCCTCCGTGCCTCTGTGTCTCTGTGGTTCAATAAACTCGCTCCTCCACCACGGAGGCACGAAGACACAGAGAACTGACGGCGCGGATCTCTTGACCTCTTGAACTCGCCTCCTCCGGTTTCGGACGCCGCCATCCTCGCGATCGAGCGGCCGCACAAGCATCTCTTCACCTACTACGTGCTGTCGCTGCTCGTGTTTCCCCCGCTGCTGCCGGTGCTGATCCTGCCGGCGTGGTTTCGCTACCACACGATGCGCTATCGCTTCACCGACGAAGGCATCTCGATGAGCTGGGGCATCCTGTTCCGCCGCGAGATCATCGTGAATTACGCGCGCATCCAGGACATCCATCTGCGCTCCAACTTCGTCGAGCGCTGGCTCGGCCTCGCCAAGGTCATGGTCCAGACCGCCAGCGGCAACGCCGGCGCCGAGATGACCCTCGAGGGTCTCCAGGAATTCGAGGCCGTGCGCGACTTCCTCTACGCCCGGATGCGCGGCGTCAAAGACCACGCCCGACCCACGGCCTCTATCCCATCCGCGGCCGGCCCCGTGCCGGCCGCGACGGCGGATGCGGATCTCGCCGCCGCGCTCCGCGAGGTCGCGCACGAGCTGCGCGCCACCCGGCTCGCCCTCGCCGCCCGCACCGCCGGCGAACCGGCGGCCCCGTCGAACCCGTCCCCGCATGTTTGACCGGATTCGCGCCAGGCTGCTGCACTTCCTGCGCGTGCCGCCCGATCCCGCGCCACCCGCCGGCGCGCCCGGCTCGCTCCGCGCCTTTCGCGGCGGCCGCAACCTCTACAAGCTCCGCCTGCTCGCCTGGCTGCTCGGCCAGGCCGGCGCCGTCGTCGGCATCGGCTTTTCGCTGTATTTCCTCGACCGCATGGAAGCGGCCCATGCGGAGGCGAAACGCATCGCGGCCACGCCCGTCCCCGCCGCCTCACCCCGGCCGGCGGCCGAAGCCGCTCCGGCACCGGCAACCACTGCCACCGCCGCGGCGCCCGCCGTCGCGCCCGCTGCCGACGCCGCGACGAAAAAGACCAAGTCCAAACTCTCGCCCGAGGCCCGCCAGCGCGCCCGCGGCGGCCTGGCCCGCGTGGTCGAGCGCTGGCCCTGGTGGATCTTCCCGCTCCTCCGCTTCCTCGAGTGGGGCGGCATCGCGCTCTTCCTCTTCCAGATCCCCGTCACCTACGCGATGGTGCGCCTCGATTTTGAACTGCGCTGGTATCTCGTCACCGACCGCAGCCTGCGTATCCGCACCGGCATTGCCACCGTGAAGGAATCGACGATGAGCTTCGCCAACGTCCAGCAGGTCGTCGTCACGCAGGGCCCGCTGCAACGCCTGCTGGGCCTCGCCGACGTGCGCGTGCAGTCCGCCGGCGGCGGCGGCGACACCCACGAGCAGAAGGGCGGCGAGTCGCTGCACACCGGCGTGTTCCACGGCGTCTCCAACGCGCACGAGATCCGCGACCTGATCCTCGAGCGGCTCCGCCAGTTTCGCGAAACCGGCCTCGGCGATCCGGATGAGCCGGGCCGCGCCGCGTCCGCCCCGGGCGGGGCGGACGCCGCCGCGTCGCCTCCGCCCGCCGCGCTCGCCGCCGCCCACGAACTGCTCGCCGAGGCGCGGGCGCTGCGCCGCGCGCTGGGTTGACCCGGCCACGTTTGGCTTGCCGCCGGGTCGCGCGGCCCCTTTGTGTGCGCCTCCCGCACCGCCATGGCCAAACCCGACAGCATCCTCGAAAAATTCCTAGAGCGCTCGATCTTCGCGAGCCGCTGGCTCCAGGCGCCGCTCTACCTCGGCCTGATCGTCGCGCAGGCCATCTACGTCTACCAGTTCTTCGTCGAGCTCTGGCACCTCGTGCACGTCACGGTCCACGGCGTGCCCTCGACCGGTCCGGACCTTCCCACCACCGTCATGCTCATGGTCCTGGGCCTGATCGACGTGGTGATGATCGCGAATCTCCTCATCATGGTCATCATCGGCGGCTACGAGACCTTCGTCTCGCGCCTCAATCTCGACGACCACGACGACCAGCCGGAGTGGCTCAGCCACGTCAACGCCGGCGTCCTCAAGGTGAAGCTCGCCACCGCGCTCATCAGCATCTCATCGATTCACCTCCTCAAGACCTTCATCACCGTGATGACGCCCACCGCCACCGGTGTGCCCGTCAACAACCACGGCGTGATGTGGCAGGTGATCATCCACGTCGTCTTCGTGTTTTCCGCCATCGCGCTCGCCTGGACCGACAAGCTGATGATGGCCGGCGTCAAGGCCCAGGGCCCCGACGAGCCCGGCACCGGCGGCCACTGAGCGACGCGCGCCCGGTCCCCGGCCTTACCGCTTCAGCTTCAGCAGCCGCTCGCCCGCCGCGTGCAGCGTCGCGGGCTTTTTCGCGAAGTTCAGGCGCACGTAGCGGTTCTCGCCGTGCGCGAAGAAACTCGAGCCCGGCACCGGCGCGACGCCGATCTCCCGCGTCATCCAGTGCGCGAACTCCACGTCGCTCGCATAGCCGAAGGGCGAGATGTCGAGCATCACGAAATACGCGCCTTCCGGCCGCGTGTAGCTGAGCCCGGTGCGATCGAGGTAACCCAGCAGCACGTCGCGCGACGCGGCATACTCGTCCCGCAGCCCGTCATAGTAGCTCGCCGGGAAATTCAGCGCCGTCACCACTGCGTGCTGCAACGGCGCCGCCGCCCCGACCGTGAGAAAATCATGCACCTTGCGCGCCTGCGCGATCACCCCGGGCGCCGCGTGCACGTAGCCCAGCCGCCAGCCCGTGATCGAAAACGTCTTCGAAAGCGACGAGCACATCAGCGTGCGCCCCGCCATGCCTGGCAGCGTCGCGAAATACGTGTGCCGGTGCGGCGCGAACACGATGTGCTCGTAGACCTCGTCCGTCAGGATCCACACGTCGAACTCCTCCGCCAGCGCCGCGATCTGGAGCAGTTCCTCGCGCGTGAAGACGCGCCCGCACGGGTTCGACGGATTGCAGAGCACGAACGCCTTCAGCCCGCTCGCGAACGCCCGCCGCAGTTCGGCCGGATCGAAGCGGTAGTCCGGCGCGTGCAGCGGCACATGCACCGCCTGCGCCCCCGTCAGGATCGCGTCGGCGTTGTAGTTCTCGTAGAACGGCGAGAACAGCCCGACCCGGTCGCCCGGGTCGCACACCGTCATCATCGCGACCATCATCGCCTCGGTCGCGCCGCACGTGACCACCAGCTCGCGCTCGGGGTCGACCGGCACGCCCATGAAGCGCGTCAGCTTCGCGCCGAGCGCGGCGCGCAGCTCGGGCGCGCCCCACGTCACCGCATACTGGTGACGGTGCGCGTCCATCGCATCCTTCGCCGCCTGCACCAGGGCCGCCGGCGGATCCCAATCGGGGAAACCCTGCGCGAGGTTGATCGCGCCGTGCCGCGCGGCGACGCGCGACATCTCCCGGATGAGCGACTCGGTGAAAACGGCGGTCCGTTGCGAGGTGCGGGGCATGGAAAGACGCGGCCGCCGGCGCGCGCTCAGCGGCCGGCCGGCGCGGGGAGCTTCAGCACCGTGCCGGCGGGAATCGCACTGGGATTCCGGATACCGTTCAACGCCACGAGGTCCTCGACCTTCACGTTGTGCTGCCGCGCGACGGCGTAGAGCGTCTCCTTCGCCTTGAGCGTGTGCGTGCGGCCCGACGCCGCGGCGGGCCGCGGGGCGGTGGTCGGCGGCGCCGTCCGCGACGGAGCGGCGACGATCGCCGGCCGGGACGCGACCGCTGCCGGCGGCGCGATCACGAGCGGCGCGGCGGCGGACGCATTCCGCGTGGCGGTGGCCGGCGCCGGCTTAAGCGGGGAATCCGCGATCGCGGCCGTCGGCACCGGGGGCGGCGGTGTCCGCGACGGCTCCGCCGGGAGAGTGAGCATGCGGGGCACGCGCGTGACCGGGATCGCGCCGCCGCCGCGCAGCACGGCGAGCTCGGCGCGCAGCTCCTCGTTCTCGCGCCGCAGCTTCGACACTTCCTCGCTGACCTGCAGCCGCACCGACTGGTCATCGAGCGGCCGGCCCGCGACCTGTTTCCAGAATTCGCGCTTCGCCGTCTCGACGCGCCCGGCGACCAGCTCCGCCTGCTTCGAGTTGGGCTGCAGCTCGAGGTATTTGCGGAAATGGTGGTAGGCCTCGCCCGGATCCTTCGCGTGATTGAGAAAAATCTCGCCCGCCTCGAAATGCGACTCCGCCGCCCCGCGCTCGCCGCGGCGATCGATCACCTTGAGGAACGACGTCAGCGCCTCGCCGTGCCGCCCGCCCTTCTTCAACTGCACGCCCTGCACGTAGAACGGCTCGTCCGTCTCCGCCGGCAGCGGCGCGCCGTCGCGATCACCGCAGCCCGCGCCGGACAGCAGCGCGCCGAGCGTGGCGAGGACGATCAGGAGGCGGCGGGCGGTCATCGACGGTGAAAG
Organism: uncultured Opitutus sp.; assembly: GCA_964513055.1. Lineage (GTDB taxonomy): Bacteria > Verrucomicrobiota > Verrucomicrobiia > Opitutales > Opitutaceae > ER46. The sequence continues at coordinate 10,338 of CAZENI010000128.1, read as the reverse complement.
GGATTGAACGAGGAATCGTTCCGCCTAAATTCCGCACCTCCTTCCGACGACTCAAACTCTAAATGGCGCTGCAACCGAAAACCGTCCTCTCCCGCGCCCGCGCGTGCATTCGGATCGAGCAGGACGCGCTGAGGGAGACGGCCCGCCGCCTCGGCCCGGAGTTCGTCGCCACGGCGCGCGCCGTCGACGCGGTGCGCGCGGCCGGCGGCAAACTGGTCTTCACCGGCGTCGGCAAGAACGCGCCGATCGCCCAGAAGATCGCCGCGACCTTCAACAGCACCGGCGTGTCGTCGTGTTTCCTCGACGCCACCCAGGCGCTGCACGGCGACCTCGGCCTCGTCGAGGAGGGCGACCTCACGTTCCTGCTCAGCAACAGCGGCCAGTCCGAGGAGATCCTCCGGCTCGTGCCCGTGTTGAAGCGCTTCGGCGTGCGCCTCGTCGCGTTCACGAGCAATCCCGCGTCCGATCTCGCGCGCAACGCCGAGCTCAAGCTCTTCTACCAAGTGCCGCGCGAGGCCTGCCCGCTGAAACTCGCGCCGACCGCGAGCACGACCGCGGCCCTGGCGCTCGGCGACGCGCTCGCGATGGTGCTGCTCGAGGCGCGCGGCCTCACGCGCGATGATTTCGCCAAATATCATCCCGCGGGCAATCTGGGCCGCGTCCTGCTCTTGCGCGTCAAGGACATCATGCGCACCGGCCACCGCCTCCCCATCGCTCCGGACACCGTCTCGACCCAGGACGCGATCCTCGCGATGACCAAGGCCAAGAGCGGCAGCATCGCGCTCGTCGCGCAGAAGACCGGCCGGCTCACCGGCATCCTCACCGACGGCGATTTCCGCCGCAGCGCCCTGAATGGCCCCGGCTTCCTGTTGGAACCCGTCGCGACCTACATGACGCGCACGCCCAAAGTGATCGCCGAGGATGCCCTCGTCGTCGACGCGCTGCGACTGTTCGAGGCCCACAAGATCGACGACCTCATTGTCGTCAACGCCCGCGGCCAGCCCGTCGGCCTCATCGACGGCCAGGATCTGCCGAAATTCAAAATCGTGTGACGCGCGCCCGGCGGCGCGAAGCTCCCAGCACCAACCTCCAAGCTCCAGTGAAACACCCAACTTTCAGATGCGGCACGGCGGATTGGCGCTTGGAGCTTGGTGCTTGGAGCTTCCGATGAAACCTCCCATCCGCATCGGCATCGTCGGGATGGGCGGCTTCGCCGGCTCGCACCATCACACGATCGCGCGGCTCGAGGAGCGCGGCCATGCCCGGCTGGTCTGCACCTGCGATCCCAACCCGGCGGCCTTTGCCGCCGAACAACAGGGCTGGCGCTTCCCGGCGCGCGGCGTCCAGGTCTTCACCGACTACCGGGCGATGCTCGACGCCTGCCACCGCCAGCTCGACCTGCTCGTCATCCCGACTCCCATCCAGTTGCACGCGGAGATGCACGCGGCGGCGACGGCGCTCGGCCTGCCGTGCTACGTCGAAAAACCGCCGACGCTCGACTACGCGGAACTCGAGCGGATGATCGCCGACGACCGGCGCGCCCGGAAGTCGTCGCTCGTCGGCTTCAATTTCATCATCGAGAAGCTCCGGCTCTCGCTCAAGGAACGCCTCCTCGCGGGCGAGTTCGGCGCGATCCGCGGCGCGACCCTCAGCGCCCTCTGGCCACGGCCCGCGAGCTACTTCGCGCGCAACAACTGGGCCGGCCGCCTGCTGATCGACGGACGCGTCGTGCTCGACTCGTGCTTCGGCAACGCGATGGCGCACTTCGTCCACAACCTCCTGTTCTGGACCGGCGGTCCCGAGCTCTTTAGCTGGGCGCAGCTCGCTGCGGTGCGCGCCGAGCTCTATCGCGCCCACGCGATCGAGGGCGCCGACACGTTCTTCGTCGAGACCGACACCGCCTCCGGCGTGACCCTGCGTTTCGCCCTGTCCCACGCCTGCGCCGGACCGAGCTCGCATTCCGAGATGGTGCTTTGCGACAAGGCCGTGCTGCGCTACGCCGTCGGCGGCGGCCTCGAGGTCCGCTGGCACGACGGTCGCCTCGAGCGCGCGCAACTCGAGCCGTTCGATCCGTTGCTGGAGAACCACCTCGACTACTTCCGCTACCTTCGGGACGAGAGTCCGCGCCCGGCCACGACGCTCGCGGACTCGCTGCCGTTCGTCGTGCTGAACGATCTCGCGCACGTGTCGAGCGGCACGATCGCGACGATTCCCGCGTCCCACGTGACGGGATCGCGCGACGAGAAGGAGCAGAAGGACTACCTGCACATCGCCAGCATGGCGGCGACGCACGAGAATTTCCTCGTGCGCGGCGTCTGGCCCAGCGCCTGCGGCTGGGGCCGCGCCCCCGGCGAGGTCGTGACGGCCGCCGATCTGCCACGCTTTCACGACGTGGTGCGGGCGATGGCGAAAGGTAATCTTCGACTTCACCAAACCTGATAACCACAGAGACACGGAGACACAGAGCAGAAGCAGGTTGGTTTTCTCCGTGCCTCTGTGTCTTTGTGGTTCACTGATTCGCTCACCATGGCCACGCCTCCCTTCCATTATCAAGACCCGCTCCCGCTTGGCGCCGACGACACCGAGTATCACCTGCTGTCGCGGGAGGGCATCGAGACGGCCACCTTCGAGGGCCGCGAAATCCTGAAGGTCGCGCCCGAGGCGCTCGCGTTTCTCGCCCAGCGCGCGTTTCACGACACGTCGTTCATGCTCCGGCCGAAGCACCTCCAGCAGGTCGCCGCCATCCTCGACGACCCGGAGGCGTCTCCAAACGACCGCTACGTCGCGCTCACGCTGCTGAAGAACGCCGAGATCGCCGCGGAGGGCATCCTGCCCATGTGCCAGGACACCGGCACTGCCGCGGTCTTCGCGAAGAAGGGCCAGCAGGTGTGGACCGGCGCCAATGACGCGGAGTGGCTGTCGCGCGGCATCTACGAGTGCTTCACGAAGGAGAACCTGCGCTACTCGCAGACCGCGCCGCTCGACATGTGGAACGAGGTCAACACCGGCACCAACCTGCCCGCGCAGATCGATGTGATGGCGACGGAGGGTGCGAAGTTCGAGTTCCTCTTCGTGGCCAAGGGCGGCGGCTCCGCCAACAAGATGTTCCTCTTCCAGGAGACGAAGGCGCTCCTCAACCCGAAGAGCTTCGAAAAATTCGTCGCCGACAAGCTGCCGCTCCTCGGCACCTCGGCCTGCCCGCCCTATCACCTCGTGTTCGTCGTCGGCGGCACCAGCGGCGAGGCGTGCATGAAGACCCTGAAGCTCGCCTCGGCCAAATACCTCGACGCGCTTCCCACCACCGGCAACGAGCACGGCCGCGCCTTCCGCGACCTCGCGATGGAGGAGAAGGTGCTGCAGATCGCGCGCGCCACCGGCATCGGCGCGCAGTTCGGCGGCAAGTATTTCGCCCTCGACGTGCGCGTCGTGCGGCTGCCGCGCCACGGCGCGAGCTGTCCCGTGGCCATGGGCGTCTCCTGCAGCGCCGATCGCAACATCAAGGCGAAGATCACGAAGGACGGCATCTACCTGGAAAAAATGGAGCCGAACCCCGGCCGCTTCATCCCCGCCGCGAGCCGGCTGTGGAAGGATGACTCCATCGTGAAGGTCGACCTCAACCGGCCGATGAAGGACATCCTCGCCGAGCTCTCGAAGTATCCGGTGACGACCCGCGTTTCCCTCTCCGGCTCGCTGATCGTCGCGCGCGACATCGCGCACGCCAAGCTGAAGGAGCGCATCGATGCCGGCCGCGGCCTGCCCCAGTATCTGAAGGACCATCCCGTCTACTACGCCGGCCCGGCCAAGACTCCGACGGGGCTCGCGTCCGGCTCGTTCGGCCCGACGACCGCCGGCCGCATGGACAGCTACGTCGATCTTTTCCAGGCGCAGGGCGGCTCGATGGTCATGCTGGCCAAGGGCAATCGCAGCGTCCAGGTCACGAACGCCTGCAAGAAGAACGGCGGTTTTTACCTCGGCAGCATCGGCGGACCCGCCGCGATCCTCGCGAAGGAGAACATCAAGAAGGTCGAGGTGCTCGAGTATCCGGAACTTGGCATGGAGGCCGTCTGGAAAATCGAAGTGGAGGATTTTCCCGCGTTCATCCTCGTCGACGACAAGGGCAACGACTTCTTCGTGAACGGCTGCGGCGCCTGCCTGCCCGCGAAGAACTGAAGGCGACCGGAGTCTCGATTCCGAGCCCGTCCGCCCTCCCGGGGGCTTTTCTTTTCGCACGCCGCGTGCTCTGCTCGCGCGCGTGTCCAGCCCGCACTCCGTCGAACACAACTACGACGATCCCTCGCAGCCGCCGCGCCTGTGCCAGAACTGCCAGGCCGCGCTGCGCGGGCCTTATTGAGCGCGCTGCGGGCAGCACGATGTCGACTATCACCGGTCGTTCCACCACCTGACGCACGATCTGCTGGAGAACCTCTTCCATTTCGAAGGCAAGTTCTTCACCAGCGTCGCGCGGCTCGTCGCGCACCCCGGCGCCCTGACGCGCGACTTCAACGCCGGCCGCCGCCAGAGCCAGCTCAACCCTCTCCGCTTCTACATTTTCGTCACCGTGCTCTTCTTCGTCGGCGTTCACGCGCTGAACCACGGGCACCTGTTCGACTACGATCGCAAGAAGGCCGACCGCGTCTCCACCGAGATCGCGAAGAACGTGAAGATCGCCGCCGAGACCTCCGGCGGCCTCACCGCCGCGCAAACCGAGCGCGTCGGCGAACTGATCGGCGAGGCCGTGGCGAGGGAGCCGGGCCGGATGGACGCCGCAACCGTCAGGGAAATCGTCGAACGCGTGCGCCGTGAAGCCGCCGGCCGCGCCGCGCCACCCGGCGCTGCCCCGCCCGCCGCGGAGTCCGCGGCGAAGCCGCCGCCGCCGAAGCCGGACCGAACGCCCAAGCTGCGCATCAACGAAGACGACCGCTTCGGCCTCGGCACCGCGCTGAAAAAGAAAATCGAGGCGGGCGAACTCACGCTCTCGGGCGTCTTCGACGCCTTCGAAAGCCGCGTGCCGACGTTGCTCTTCCTCGGCATGCCCGTCTTCGGGCTCATCCTCAAGCTGCTGTATTGGCGAAGCGGGCGCTTCTACATCGAGCATCTCATTTTTTCCGTCCACCTGCACACCTGGGCGTTTCTGGCGTTCATGCTGGGCAACGGCTATTTCAAGCTCGTGGCCCTCGGCCCGGGCTGGCTCACGACGACGTTCGCGTGGCTCCTCGCCGGCTGGATGCTGTGGTATGTGCCGACGGCGTTTCGCGTCGTGTATGAGCAGCGGTGGCTCCGCACGGTCTTCAAGGTCTTCGCGACGGGCGTGCTCTACATGACTGCCCTGTGTGCGCTTACGTTCGCGGTCGTCATCAGCACCATCCTCTGGCTGGTTTACCACTGAGGCGCTTTCCGGCGTCCGCGGCGGCGCGTCACGATATTAGGCGGCCCCGCCCGGCACAGCGGTGCATCTTAAATACGCAGGTCAGCGTATTCCCCTTTTGCGGGAAACAATCTAGACTGCCCCGTTTCCCACCGTCCACCTGCCGCCATGCTTCCCGTTGTCATCCTCCTGCTCCTCCTGACCGCACTCGTGGCCACCGAGCCGTCGTCTCCCGGCGGCGACAGCCACCAGTAGCGGAAAACGTGAGCAGTTATCACTGATTACTGACTACTGATTACTGCTCAGCACTTCCCCAAATTAGCAGGGGCGCCCCCGCGAACGGGAGCGCCCCTGGTGTTTTTCTTAGGTTAATCCCTGACTCTGACCCTTACTCGAACGCGGCGAAACGGTCGCCCGACACCGCGGGGTCGATGACCTTGACCGGGAGCGCGACTTTCGTCGCGACCGGCTTGCCATCCACTTCCGCGGGGAGGAAGCGCCACTGCTTCACCGCCTTCACGACCGCCGTCGCCAGCACGTCGTCCGTCGCGGACTTGATGCTGAACTGGGCGGGATTTCCGGCTGCGTCCACCACGAACTCGAGGAGCACAGAACCCCCGTTGAACTCGGGCCCGACCGTGGGTGAAACCACGGTGATGGGCACGGGAACTCCGGGATCCTTGTTGCACGTCTCGAGGTAGGCTTGTTCCGGCGTCGACGCCGAAGCGGCGACGGCCAGAAGCGCACCCATGCTGAGGAGGACGACGAGTTTCTTGACTGCTTTCATGGTATTAAACTCCGCGGGTAAGGCGGAGAGTTTGGTTTTCTCTTTCGGTGGAAAACGCCCTCGCGCCGGCCACGTTGGCACGCGACCAGCCTCTCGGGCGGTTTTCGGCCGCATCGCGCACGGAAGTGCCCGACCCGGCCAAAAGGAGCCGTTTTGGGGAAACCAAGGTCCGGGGCGCAACTCGTGCACGCCTCAGCCCAACTACCTCGCCCGGTCTGCCGCCCTTCGGCCCGCAGCCCGTGCGAAATTCAAAGAACTCCTTGGGGAGACTTCGAAAGCAAGGCGGAGAGAGCAGGCGCCATGCCGCCGGCGCAACTCGTTTTCCCCATCGCCGCCGAATCGTCACCGAGGCCCACCGGGCATGGAAACATGCCGCCCGCTTTTCGCCAAACTCAGCTTGCAGGAGCCGCGGGCAGGATGTTCTCTCCCCCGCTCTCTCTGAATCGAAATCATGCCTGCTCCCGAAGCCACCCAACCACCCTCACCGTTTCGCCGCATTTCCGCCGCTGTCGCGCAATGGATTGACTCCGACTACACTCCGGATGGCCCGGAAAAGATGCGCAGCGAACCCGACCGGGTCGATTGGATGCGCTGCATCCCCTTCATCATCCTGCACGCCGGCTGTCTCGGCATCATCTGGGTGGGCGTGAGCCCGGTCGCGGCGTGGACCGCCGTCGCCCTTTATTTCCTGCGGATGTTCGCCGTCACCGGCATTCACCACCGCTACTTCTCCCACAAGACCTACAGCACGTCCCGCTTCGGCCAGTTTCTCCTCGCCCTCTGGGGCGCCACCGCCGTCCAGCGCGGCGCCCTCTGGTGGGCCTACCACCACCGCCACCATCACCAGCACTCGGACGATCCCGAGGACGCCCACTCGCCCCACGTCCACGGCTTCTGGTGGTCACACATCGGCTGGATCACGAGCCGCCGCAACTTCCCGACCGATTACTCGAAGATCAAGGACCTCGCCAAATACCCCGAGCTCGTCTGGCTCAACCGCTTCGACACGGTCGTGCCCATCCTCTTCGCCTTCGCCCTCTTCGGCCTCGGCATGCTCCTCGAGCGCGTCGCCCCCGGCCTCGGCACCAACGGCCCGCAGATGCTCGTCTGGGGCTTCTTCGTCAGCACCACCTTCCTGTTTCACGGCACCGCCTGCATCAACTCGATGGCCCACCTCATGGGCAAGCGCCGGTTCAACACGACCGACGACTCGCGCAACAGCTTCATCCTCGCCCTGATTTGCCTCGGTGAAGGCTGGCACAACAACCACCACCGCTACCAATCCTGCACGCGCAACGGTTTCTACTGGTGGGAAATCGACATCACCTACTACGGCCTGAAGGCCCTCTCCTGGACCGGCCTCATCTGGGGACTCAAGCCCGTCCCCGCCTCCATCATGGAGGAAGCCGCCCGCGCCGATCACCTCGCCAGCATCGCCGCCGCCCAGCGCGCCGTGCATCTGCATCCTGAATACTCCTCGCTCAAGAAGGTCGTGCCGGCCGCCGCCGCCATCGCGGTCGTCACCGCCACCGCCGCCCAGGCGACGCTGCCCAAGAAGGCCGAGGACCCCGCGATCCACCGCGATATGACCGAGCTCGCGCACAACATGCCCAAGCCGTCCGCGGCCGATCAGAAGCCGTCGGTCTGATCTCCGTAGCTGCGGCCTCCCGCCGCACTCGTCCCCCTTCGGGCGTCGCCGACCACGACGCCCTTTTTCTTGCCCACTCGCACCGCCCCAGGCGTCCGACCCGCCGGCTTACGCGTAAAAACCGACACACGTGGCTTCTTTTATTCGGCAATCGAACTTCGGCAGTCGGCAATGAGCTCCCTCGCGATCATCGGCACCGGCATCGCCGGCCTCGGCTGCGCACACTTCCTCCACCGCCGCTTCGATCTCACTCTGTTCGAGCAGGCCGACTACGTGGGTGGCCACACGAACACCGTCACGGTCGACGAACCCGGCCGCCAGTCCGCCGCCCCGCGCCGCGTCGCGATGGACACCGGCTTCATGGTGTTCAACAAGGTGACCTACCCGCACCTCACGCGGCTCTTCACCGAGCTCCGCGTGCCGATCAAGCCGACCTCGATGTCGTTCAGCGTCCGCCACGCCGACACCGGCCTCGAGTTCGCCGGCTCCTCGCTCAACCACATCTTCGCCCAGCGCCGCAATCTTCTCCGCCCGCGCTTCTGGCGCCTCCTTTCCGCCATCAGTCGCTTCAACGCCGAGGCTGTCACCGCCCTCGACGATCCCGCCACCCAGGACGAAACGCTCGGCGATTACGTGCAGCGCCGCGGCTACGGCCGCGACTTCTTTGATCTCTACCTCGTGCCGATGAGCTCCGCCGTCTGGAGCACGCCGCCCGAGCTGATGCTCGCGTTTCCCGCGACCGCCCTCCTGCGCTTCTTCCACAACCACGGCTTTCTCGGCCTCCACACCCAGCACCCGTGGTGGACCGTCGACGGCGGCGCGAAAGCCTACGTCGATAAAATCACCGCCCCCTGGCGCGACCGCATCCGGCTGGGCCAGGCCGCCACGCGCATCGTGCGCACCGGCTCGGGCGTCGCGGTCACCACCGCCACCGGCCAGACGCACCTCTTCGACCGGGTCATCGTCGCCTGCCATGGCGATCAGGCGCGCCGCCTGCTCGCCGCGCCCACCTATGACGAGGACCGCCTGCTCCGCGAGTTTCGCTACCAGCCCAACGTCGCCACGGTCCACACCGACGCCTCCGTCATGCCCCGCACCCGCCTCGCGTGGTCGAGCTGGAACTACGAGATCGCGCGCGACCCGGCCGGCCGCGTCTCGACCGCGACGCACTACTGGATGAATTCCCTCCAGGGCGTCTCCGATCGGGAAAACTACTTCGTCTCCATCAACCGCCCCGAGGCGATCGCTCCCGATCGCGTCCTCCGGCGGATCAACTACGAGCACCCGCTTTTCAGCCTCGGCGCCGTGCGCGCGCAGGCGGAGATCCCCGCGCTCAATGCCGGCGCCCGCGGCACCACCGAGACCTACTACGCCGGCGCCTGGCAGCGCTACGGTTTTCACGAGGACGGGCTCCAGAGCGCCGTCCGCCTCGCGGAACTCCTGCTCGGGCGGGACCCGTGGCTCGAAACCGCGGCCTCGCCAGCCGCGCCGGCCATCACAGTTCCGTAGCCTTGCGTGGCTCCGCGACACCCGGTTGGCTCGCTGCGCCGTCCGTCCCGCAAGCATCCGGGCCCCAGCCTCGCGCGTAGAAGCGTCGTCCACCGTCCCCCCATGAAATCCTGTCTCTACGAGTGCCGAGTGATGCACGCGCGATTCTCGCCGCGGTCGCACCGGTTTCTCTACCGGATTTTCCTCTTCGCGGTCGACCTGGACGAACTGCCGACGCTCCCGCGCCACGTCGCCTTCCTCTCTGTCGGCCGCCGCAATCTGTATTCGTTTCGCGACGCCGACTACCTGCCGACGACGGAACGCGTGCGCGATGCCCGCGACGTCGGCCTCCCGCCGCCCGCCCCGGCACCGGCGCGCGAGACCTCGCCCCCGCTTTCCCTCAAGCAGCGCGTCACCGCCTACGCCCGCCTCCACGGCGTCGACCTCAAGGGCGGCCGCATCGTCCTCGTGACGCTGCCTCGCGTGGCCGGCTATCTGTTCAACCCGGTGTCGTTTTATTTCTGTTACGACCGCACGGGCGCGCCCGCCGCGGCGATCGCCGAGGTCACCAACACCTTTCGCGAGGTTAAGCCGTTTTTCCTCGGCCCCGACTCCCTCCCGCCTTCACCGGCCGGCGCCGCCGCCTTCCGCCTGCGCGTGCCCAAGCAGTTCTACGTGTCGCCCTTCTCCGACGTCGACGTCGCCTTCGACTTCACGCTGCGCACGCCCGGCGACACGCTGTCCATCCAGATCGACGACTACGTCGGCAGCGAGCGCACGCTCACCAGCACGCTCACCGGTCCGCGCCGCGAACTCACCACCGGCCGCCTCGCGTGGTTCACCTTCAAGTATCCGCTGCTCACGCTGCGCATCATCGCGCTGATCCACTGGCACGCGCTGCGCCTCTGGGTGAAACGCGTCCCATGGTTCGCCAAGGCCTCCCGCGCCGCCGACCAGCACGGCCTCTACCGGCCGCATCACTCCCTCCAGCCCTCCGAAGTCGCATGAGTTCGACCACCAGCGCCACCTCCCCGACTCTCCCCGCCGCCC
>CAZENI010000127.1:0-17838 GCA_964513055.1 uncultured Opitutus sp. | reverse complement strand
GTGGCCCAGCAGGGCGAAGACGTTGCCGAGATTGCTGTGCGCGTTGAGATTGTCGGGCTGGATCCGCAGCGCCGACTCGAGGCGCGCGCGCGCCTCCGGCAGCTTGCCCTGCATCGCGAAGGCCACGCCGGAATTCGTCAACGCGTCCACGTGCTCCGGCCGGCGCGCGAGGATGAAGTCGTAGTGCTCCATCGCCTCGGCGAGAGCGCCGGTGTCGGAGAGGGCGTTGGCGAGATTGTTGCGCGCCTCGAGCTGGTCCGGCTGGGTCTTCACCGCTGCGCGCAGCAACGGCACCGCCTCCGCCGGACGGCCCTGTTGCACAAAGATCCGGCCGAGGTTGTTGGCCGCGTTCGGATAATCCGGCCGGATCGCCAGCGCGCGCCGGTAGTCCGCGACCGCCTCCTCCGTCCGCCCCTGATCGCCGAGGTAAATGCCGCGGTTGTTGTGGGCGAGGTAGTTGTTTTTCGTCACCGCGATCGCGTGGTCAAACAGCGTGAACGAATTCCGCCACACCCCGAGCTGGCTCCAGGTGCGCGCGACGCACGCCGCGAGCACGACGGCGCCCGCGATCCCCCACGCCCGCCGCGCTCCCGGCGACGTCACGAAGTCGCGCAGCGTCCACAGCGCCGCGAGCTGCACGCCGAGCAGCGTCAGATAGGTGTAGCGGTCCGCCATCGATTGCAGCCCGACCTGCACAATCCCGATCACCGGCACAAGCGTGCCGAGAAACCAGCACCAGCCGACGAGCAACCAGGGACGCCGCCGCCACTGCCACGCCGCCGCCGCCGTGATCAGGCCGAGCACCACGGCCGCGGCCGCCACCTGGCGCGCCGGCCAGTGCCCAGGATGCGGATACAGCACCGCGAGATCGAAGGGCACGAGGAATTTGCCGAGGTAGCGCACCACGGCGACCACGGCGTTGCCCAGCCGGGCGTCGAGGCTCAACGCCTCCGTGACCGAGCCGCCCGCCTTCTGCACGTGATACGTCGCCACGCTCGACGCCGCCGCGAGCGCAAAAAACGGCAGCTTCTCCAGCACGAGCGCCCCGATCGTGCTCTTACTCATGCTCGTGCTCGCGCTCGTCAGCCAGCCCACCCGCCGCAGCGGCCACACGTCCAGAAGCAGCAGCACGCACGGCAGCGTCACCAGCATCGGCTTCGCCATCAGGCCGAGGGCGAACGCCGCCAAGGCGAGCGCGTAGAACTTGCCCGCCCCTGCTCCCGCGCCCGCCGTCGCCGTCGCCGTCGCCGCGCGCCGCCGCTCCGCGTAGACCGCGTAGGCCCACAGCGTCGCGAACCAGAAGAGCCCGCTCAGCACGTCCTTCCGCTCGGAGACCCAGGCGACCGACTCCGCGCGGAGCGGATGCCAGGCGAAGAGCGCCGCGAAGAAGGCGCTCGTCCACACCGCGCCCGTGAGCCGACGCAACGCGAGGAACGCGAGCGCGGCATTCACCGCATGCAGCAACACGCTCGTCGCGTGGTGCCCGCGCGGCTGGTTCCCGAACAGCGACCAGTCGAGCTGGTGCGACACCCACGTCAGCGGATGCCAGTTCGAGGCCGCGCCCGACGTCAGCGCCCATTTCACGCCCGCGAGCGAGAGACCGGCCTTCACCTGCGGGTTGGCCGTGACGTAGTCCGGGTCGTCGTAGTTGACGAACTCGTAGCCGGGCCCGAGCACGCGGGAAAATACAAGGACGGTCCCGACCGCCAGCACCAGGGCGATCCAGCCGTGCCGCCGCGGAGGCTCCGCATTCACGTTTGCCCCGGCTTTCATGTTCCGCCTACGAACGAAGCCGGCGGCGCCGTCTCAATCCCCCGTCCGCCGCGAAAGATCGGCCACTCCAGCAACTGCCGGTAACGCGACCAACCCGCATAGAGCGCGACCGCCAGCGCCGCGCCGGTGGTGTCCGCGACCCAGTCCATCACGTCGGGCGAGCGACCGGGCACAAAACTCTGGTGCCACTCGTCGCTCGCGCCAAATGCCGACACCGCCAGGAGCGACCAGCCCGCCGCGCGCCAGCCGCCGCGCACGCGGCACACGAGCGTGGCGAGGAGACCGTAGGCCCCGAAGTGCGCAAACTTGTCGTCGATCGCGGTGACGTTGGGCGACGCGACCTGGGAGCGGCTCGAGGCCGTGATGATGAGCAGCGCGATGGCAAGCGGCCACAGGTAACGCGTTCGGCGGGAGAAGGTCGCTGACGGGCGGGTGGAGGCTGCCATGGTCCGCGCCCGATTGCGCGAGACGGCCCGGATTCAGCAACTGAAAACCACCCCGCCGGCGCGCGGACAGAAAAAGCACTTGCCACTGCCGGTGGCATGTCGCTTTGTGACCCTTCCTTGTTCGGGCTGTAGCGTAGCCTGGTAGCGCGCTTGCATGGGGTGCAAGAGGTCGTGAGTTCGAATCTCACCAGCCCGACCATTTTCCCCGCCGCGCCAGCGGTGTCTCAACGCGCGACCGTGCGCCTAATCGCGCCGCTCTCCGTGGATCGTAAGAGTATACCTCTGCGATCGGCCGCGGAAGCCGGCGCCCAGAAAAGCAGGACCGCGACCGCGATTGCCGTGTGTTTCGCTGTGTCTCCGCGGCGGATTCGACACTATCCCGAAGCGCACGCAAATCGACTCGCCGCCCGTGTTCATCCTCAAACGCAATCCCCGCTTTCGCGAGATTCCCCTCAGAGGGCGGCTAAGAAACGCCTTTTCCGGTAGCGGAAGCCGTGGGGCTTTCATGGCTTCGCCTCGCTGCGCCTGACGAAACGCTCACGCGTTCCGCTACCAACGAGACGCGATCGCACCCTCCCAGACACCCTCTCAGCTCGACGCGCGATTCTTTCGGATCTCTCGCCGTGCTCGCCCGCACGCGCAGGAACGGCCACTCCCCGTCCGACACGAAGTCCCCGGCCGTGAGTGATTGCCGCTCGTTTCGGCGCAGCCCGGTGCCAAACGCCGTCACGTAGGGTGCCGCCCGCTCCGACGGTGCAGACTCAATCAGCTATTAACGCCGCACACCGGCCGACGCCTGAATCCTGCTTTCGCGCGCGCGGCGGGGATTGTCGTTTTCCCAGCGACGCGGGTGCGGCAGGGTGTCTGCGCCGATGAATCCGCGCCTCCGTTCGTGTTGCGTCGCCGCCCTCCTGTGCGCCTGGGGCGCGATTCCGGTTTCGGCTGCGACCCAGCGCGTGGTGTTCGAGGGCGGCAATTCCGAGCAAAAATGGGATCTGCGGGCGCTCAATGCCGACCTGCCGTCGGACTGGACCGGCTACCATTACCTCGTGCTCGAGCTGAAGGCGTCCTCGCCGCAGCGCTTCACGCTGGCCCTCTACAGCGGCAAGCAGGCGCAGCGCCGCACCGTGCAACCGCTGCCCAACGTCTGGATCCGCGCCGCCGTGCCGCTGCAGTATTTCCGGCAGCCCAATCGCTCCGGCACCAGCCTCGCGTCCGTCGGCAAGGTCACGCGTGCGAGCTTCTGGATCACCACCGGCGGCACCTACGGCCCGCTCGATGCCGTGACGGCGCTCGGCGTCGGCATGCAGCAACCGCTCGGCCAGCCCACGCTGGAGATCCGGGCGGTCAGCCTGGCTCGCGAGGATCCCGGCTCGGATGTGCTGGAGCAGAAACCGGTCGTCGACGAGTTCGGCCAGTGGAAGCCCGCGGACTGGCCCGGCAAGGTGAAGGACCTCGCTCAGCTCAAGGCGGACTGGGCCGCCGAGGCGACGCCCCCGGGCGACTTCGGCTGGTGCGAGTTCGGCGGGCACGCCGCCGGCCCGAAGCTCGCCGCCACCGGCTTCTTCCGGGTGCAACAGGTCGACGGCCGCTGGTGGTTCATCGATCCAGACGGGCACACGTTCTTTTCCACCAGTTGCACCGGCGTGGGCGTGGCGGGCGGTGACGCGCGGATCCAGGGTCGCGAGGATTTTTTCACCGTGCTCCCTCCTCCCGCCGCCCCGGGCAGCTCGCGCGGCGGAGGATTCTACGCGGCCAACCTCGCCCGCCGCCACGGCACCGACGCCCCGCCGAAGGCCCGGCAGCTCGCCCTCCAGCGCCTCGCCGCGTGGGGCCTCAACACGATCGGCAACTGGAGCGACTCCGCCCTGTGGGGCGCGCGCCGCAAGGCGTATCAGGTGAATCTCAACGGCTGGGGCATGCAGAACGGCTACCTCGGGCTGCCCGACGTCTACTCCGAGGAATTCGTGCACATCGCGGACCGCGACGCCGCCGCGCAATGCGCCCCGCGCAAGGATGATCCCTGGCTGCTCGGGTATTTCATCGGCAACGAGCCGCCGTGGCCGGGCCGCGAGTCGCTGGTGGTCGACATCATCCTCGACGCGAAGAAACCGAGCGTCATCCAGCGCGAGGCCCGCGCCTTCCTCGCGGCCGGCGACACGCCGGAGCGGCGAAAGGAATTCATCTATCGCGCGTTCGCGCGCTTCCTGGAAGTGACCATCGCGGCGATTCGCCGCCACGATCCGAACCACCTCATCCTTGGCCTGCGCTTCGGCGGCGGCATCCCGCCGGAGGAAATGCTGCGGGCCTGCCGGGCCTTCGATGTCTACAGCCTCAATGTCTACGCGCCCGAGGTCGGGGTGAAGCGACTCGAGGAAATCCACCGCGTCACGGGGCGCCCGATCCTCATCGGCGAGTTTCACTTCGGGATGCCGGGTCGCGGCCTCGCGGCGGGACTCGTCCAGGTGCGCGACCTCGCCGAGCGCGGCGTGGCCTACCGGCACTACGTCGAGCAGGCCGCGGCGTTCCCCGCGTTGATCGGCACGAGCTGGTTCCAGTGGGTGGATCAGCCGTGCACCGGCCGGATGGACGGCGAGAACTACAACATCGGCCTCGTCGACGTCACGGACCGGCCCTATGCGCATCTCGTCGAAGCCATGCAGGCGACGCACCGCCGGGTCCACGACGTGCATGCCGGCACATTGCCGCCCTTCGCCGCCAAACTGCGGGCCCACTGAACCCGCGCCCGCACGGCGCATCGGAAGCACGGGATACCCCGGGCAACGGCGGTCGCATCGAGAACGTGACCTTCAGCCGGAATCACGGGACGGCTACCGCCTGAGACCGAGGAGTCCATAGCCGCGATCATCGTGCAGATCACCGATCGCATCGTCGCGTTCGCGGAAGGGCCCGGAGCTGCTGCAGGCCGCGTTCGAGCTGACGCGAGCCGCTGATTCTTGTCCGGTGCGGGAGCACACGGCTCCATCGCCACGGCGGCAGATCCTGAAGCGGCTTGCGGTCAATTCGCTCCATCTTCACGCGCCGGCGCTACTCCGGAATCTCATAAATCTCCACGAGCGCGACGCCGGGGAGCGTGGCGCCGCCGGGCGACACCTGCGCGGTGTAGGCGCCGGGGGCGAGCGTGAGAATCACGGCGGCATCGCGGCTGCCGGCGGTGAGCGCGAAGGCTCCGGCGGCACGGGCGGCGGCGGCGATCGCCGTGGCATCGGCCGGGACACTGCTCCAGTCGTCGTTCTCGCCGACGACCGTCGCGCCGGAGAACACCATCAACTGCGGATTGGCGAGCGCGCCACTCACGCCGAAGGCGCCGAGCGCCGGTCCGATGCCGCGGATGAGGACGCGCTTCGGGAAGTTGCCTGTCACGCTGAAGCCGCCGATCAGGACATCCTCACCCGTGCCGGCCTCGCCGCGGGAGGAGATGTTGATCAGGCGCTGGTATTCGGAACTTGGACTCGGGCTGGCGTCGTAGATCTCCGCCAG
Source organism: uncultured Opitutus sp. (assembly GCA_964513055.1). Lineage (GTDB taxonomy): Bacteria > Verrucomicrobiota > Verrucomicrobiia > Opitutales > Opitutaceae > ER46. Next base: position 12,118 of record CAZENI010000127.1, on the reverse strand, counting down.
CGCCACGCCGTTCTCGCCGCCGTCGATCACGTGCATCGTGTAGGCGCCGGGTGCGAGGGTCGCGAGCAGCGCGGCGTCGAGACTCGCCGGGGCGAGCGCGAACGCACCGACGCGGGCGAAGGCGTCCGCCATCTCGCCGCCGGACCAGTCGTCATTTTCCAGCAGGAGCCGGCCGGTGCCGTCGAAGAGCTGCAGGCGCGGATTGGCGAGCGCCCCGGCGACACCGAAGCCGCGGAGCGCGGGACCGATGGCGCGGAGCAGCACGCGTTTCGGCTCCGCGCCGCCGACCACGAAGCCGGCGATGAGCGTGCGGTTGGCGACGGGACCGACGCGCACGCGCGAGGAGAGATTGATCAGGCGGTCGGTGCGCAGCGTGCCGAGCCCGAGGCCCAGGAAGGACTCCGGCGGAAACCCGGGGCGTTGCAGGACGCCGGAAATCGCCGTGCTCGCGGGATCGATCGTGCCGGTGAAGGTGGCACCGTCGGTCGACCGCGCACTGAAGGCGCCGGTGGCCTCAATCGCGCCGGAGGCCGCAACCACGTAGGTGGGTGAGGTCGCGAGCGCGTAGAGCTGGCCGGTCGCGCCGACCACGAACGTGAGATTCGATTCCGCGCGCGTCGGCACGGTGGCGCGATAGGCCCCGGCGAAAGCGGCCGCCGGTCCCGCGGCGGCGACGCGCACGGCGGAGAGGCCGAGGGCGAGGCCGTCGATCTCGCCGGTGAGGATGCCGCCGACGAGCCGGCCACGGAAGGTGCGGGACTGCGTGGCGCGCGCGGTCGGAGGAGTCGGGCCAGCCGCGCCCGCCGCCGGCTGCTGGTCGGCGCTGAAGGTCGGAGCCGTCGCGATCCACTCGCCATTCTCCGCCACCGTGAATTCGATCACGAAGCTCTCGCCCGTGCCAGGAATCGTCCCGGTCAGGAGCCCGCCGCGGCCGTCGGCGCGGAGCATGATCGCAAGGACGTGCGCCTCACCCGGTCCGACGCGGCCGAAGAAAATCTGCGCGCCCGCGGGACTCACTTCGAAACTGCGCGTGACCTCCGGGGCGGCGGCGAAGATGGCGTCGCCGGCCTGCGATGCGCGCACGACCACGGTGCCCGCGGCCCCGGTGAGCGTGAGCTCGGCGCCGGCGAGCAGCGCGGGGCCGCTGACGATCGCGAACGCCACGGGCAGCTCGCTGCTCGCGGTCGCGGCGAGCGTGAACGCCGGGTCGATCGCGCGGCGGTCCGCCGGCGCGGCAAACGTGATCGTCTGCGCGAGTTTGCCGGAGGCCGCCAGCGTCCGCTCGACGGACACGGGAAGATAGTTGGCGCTGCCCGCCTGCGTGGCGCGCACGGTGACGGGCGCGAGGTCGCGCAGCGTGAGCGCGGCGCCCGAAAGTGTGGCGTTTCCGGATACGACGGAAAACGTCACCGGCTGGCCGCTGCTCGCGGTGGCGCTGAGCGCGAGCGGCGCGCCCAACGTGGCGCCGGCGGGAGCGAAGGTCAGCGTCTGCGCGGCCCTGGCGATGATGAGCGCGCCGCTGGCCGAGCCGGTGGCGTTGGGGCCGGTGACGCTGGCCTGCACGGCGTAGGTGCCGGCGTTGACGGGCGCGGCGGTCGAGCCGTTGTAGGTGATGGTCACGGTGCCGCTGCCGCCCGTGACGCTGACGGTGGCCGCCTTCGGAGCGCCGTCATAGGTGTGCGAGAGGTTGCCGAGCGTGACCGCGAGCGTCGTGACCGGAATCGGAAGAATGGACGCGCTGCCGGAGGGCAGCGTGAGCGTGTAGTTGCCGGCGTCCGCGCCCGAGAGCGCGAGACCGGAGACGGTGACTGGCTTCGCCGATCCGATTGCCGAATCGGCGAACGCCGCCACGGCCGATGCCGTGTTCAGCGTCACGGCCTCGGTGAGCGTGGGAACCCCGACGAGCGCGGCGGCCGACAGGCCCGCGGTCGCGGCGGTGGTGCCGTCGAAGATCTTGTCGGCAATCGTCACGCCCGAGACGGTCAGAGTCCGCGGCGTGATGTTCGCGGTGGGCGCCGGCGGCGTGAGCGTGTAGTGCGCGGCGGCGGTGCCGGTGAGCGCGAGACCGCTCACGGTGACGGGGCGGTTGGAGCCGACGATCTTGTCGGCAAACGCGCCGGCGGCCGCCGCAGTGTCGAGAGCGACGCTGTCGCCGCCGAGCACACCCACAAGGACGGCGGCAGTGAAATCGAGCGCGGCCACCGTGGTGGCGTCGTAGGGACGGCTGGCCGCGAGCGTGCCGGTGACCGTGAGCACCGCCCGCGCGACGGTGAGCGCGAGCGAGGAAGTCGCGACGTTGCCGACGGCATCGGTGGCGGTGAGCGCGACGGTGAAGGGACCGCTGACGGTGGGCGTGCCGGCGATCATTCCGGTGGCGGGCGTGAAGGTCAGTCCGGCCGGAAGACCGGTGGCGGCGAGCGTCGCGGCATCGCTGGCGGCGACCGTGAACGAGAAGGTCCCACGGTAGGTGGCGGTGGCCGTGGTGGCGCTCGTGAAAACGGGCGCGGCGGTGTCGATCGCGAAGTCGTTCGAAGTCGTCGTGCCGACGCCGGCGTTGGCGGCAAAGTCGGCGACGCCGGTGTTGTCGAGCGTGAGGACGTTGGTCGCGGCGGTGGTGTTCGCGGTCGGCGTGAACGTCGCGGTGAACGTGCGGTTGTCGACGGTCGCGACGGGGCTGAGCGTGCCGTTCGCGACGGTGAGGTCGGCGTTGGCGAAGCCGGACACGGGTTCGGAAAACACGATGGTGACGGCGGAGGTGTCGCCCGTCTTGAGCGTGGTCGCGGCGGCCACGGTGATCGTGGCGGTCGGCGGGGTGGTGTCGGGCGCGGCGGACGTGGTGAACGTGTTGGTCGCGGAATACGCGGTGCCGGCGGCGTTGGGGGCGTAGGCAGAATACGAATACGCCGTGAGCGGCGCCAGGCCGGTCGCCGGGATCGTAAAGACGCCCGAGGTGCCGGTCGCGGCGAGATCGACCACGCCGGTGCCGAGCAGGCGCGGGTTGGCGTTGGTCGCGGTCGGGGCGAGGACGACGCCGCGCGCGGTGATGGCCGAACCACCGTCGGCGGTGACGTTGCCGCCGAGCGTGGCGGACGTGGCGGCGAGCGCAGTGTGCGTCGGCGTCGTGACGGTGGGCAGGCCGGCGGTCACGGTCAGAACGAAGGTGTCCGTCGCGGTGAGCGCGCCGTCGCTGACGGTGACGGTGATCGTGGTAACGCCGGACTGGTTTGCGGCGGGTGTGACGGCGAGCGTGCGGTTCGCGCCGCTGCCGCCGAAGGCGAGCGCGGCGGGTGTGTCGGGGACCAGGGTAGTGTTCGAGGAGGAAGCGCTGACGAGGAGCGACGCGGCGGCGGTTTCGACATCGTTAATGGTGAAAGCGAGCGGTGAGGTCGCGGTGCCTTCGGCGGTGGCGGTGTCGGAGAGGTCGGTGATCGTGGGCGCGTCGTTCACGGCGGTGACGGTGAGCAGGAAGCTCTCCGTGCCGGTGAGCAGGCCGTCGCTGGCGTTGAGGGTGATGGTCGCGGTGCCGGCCTGGTTCGCGACGGGGGTGACGGTGATGGTGCGGTTCGCGCCGCTGCCGCCGAGGACGAGGTTGGCGTTGGGGACGAGGGCGAGGTTGTCGGAGGTCGCGGTGACGACGAGCGCGGCGGGCGCGGTCTCGTTGTCGGCGACGGTGAACGCGAGCGCGGAGGTCGCGGCGTCCTCGGCGATGGAGAGATCGGCGATGGTGGTGATCGTCGGCGCGCCGTTGTTCACGGTGAGGACGAAGGTGTCGGTGGCCGTGAGCGCGCCGTCGCTGACGGTCACGGTGATCGTGCTGGTGCCGGTCTGGCCGGTGGCGGGGGTGAGCGTGAGGGTGCGGGCGGTGCCGGAGCCGCCGAGGGCCAGGTTCACGTTCGGAACGAGGGTGAGATTCGACGACGTCGCACTGACGGCGAGCGAGGCGGCGGCGGTCTCGACGTCGCCAATCGTGAAGGCGATCGCGGAGGTGGCCGTGTTGAGGTTGGTTCCGCGGTCGGCGATGTCGGAGATCGTGGGCGAGTCGTTCACCGCCGTGACGGTGAGGTCGAAGGTGCTGCTCGCGGTCGCGGTGCCATCGCTCACGGTGACCGTGATGGTGCTCGTGCCGAATTGGTTCGCGGCGGGCGTGGCGGTGACGGTGCGGTTCGCATCGGTCCCGCCGAGGACGAGGGCGGCATTGGGCACGAGCGTGGTGTTGGAAGACGTGGCGGTGACGGTGAGCGCGCCGGCGGCGGTCTCCAGGTCGCCGATGGTGAACGCGAGCGCGGACGTCGCGCCATCCTCGGCAATGGTGGTATCGGCGATCGCGCCGATGGCGGGCGAGTCGTTCACCGCGGTGACGGTGAGCACGAAGGTGTCGTTCGTGGTCGTGGTGCCGTCGCTCACGGTGACGGTGATGGTGCTCGTGCCGAACTGGTCCGCAGCGGGCGTGGCGACGAGCGTGCGGCTGGCGCCGCTGCCACCAAGGGCGAGGTTGGCATGGGGGACGAGGGCGGTGTTCGACGAGGTAGCGCTGACGGTGAGCGACGCAGCGGCGGTCTCGAGGTCGCCGACGGTGAACGCGAGCGCGGACGTGGCGGTGTCCTCCGCGGTCGTGGTGTTGGCGAGGTTGGTGATGGTCGGCGCGTCGTTCACGGCGGTGACGGTGAGAACGAAGCTCGTGGTGCCGGTGAGCAGTCCGTCGTGGGCGGTGACCGTGATGGTCGCGGTGCCGGTCTGATCGGCGGCGGGCGTGATGGTGACGGTGCGGTTGCCGCCGCTGCCCCCAAAGACGAGATTGGCGTTGGGGACGAGGACCGGGTTGTCGGAGCTGCCGCTGACGACGATCGAGGCGGCGGGCGTCTCGGTGTCGGAAACGGTGAAGGCGAGCGCGGCGGTCGGCGTGTCCTCGGCGGTGGAGAGATCGGCGATGGTGCTGATCGCGGGCGCGCCGTTGCTCACGGTGAGGACGAACGTGTCGGTGGCGGTGAGCGCGCCGTCGCTCACGGTGACGGTGATCGTGGCGGCGCCGGCTTGATTCGTCGCGGGCGTGGCGGTGAGCGTGCGATTGGCGCCGCTGCCGCCGAGGACGAGGTTGGCGTTGGGGACGACGGCGGGATTCGAGGAGACGGCGGTGACGGTGAGAGAGGCGGCGGCAGTCTCGAGGTCGGCGACCGTGAACGGAATCGCGGCGGTGGCCGTATTCAACGCGGTGCTACGGTCGGCGAGGTCGCTGACGGTGGGCGCGTCGTTCACGGCGGTGACGGTGAGGACGAAGGTGTCGCTCGCGCTCGCGGTGCCGTCGCTGACAGTGACGGTGATCGTCGCGGTGCCGGACTGATTCGCGGCGGGCGTGGCGGTGAGCGTGCGGGCGGCGCCGCTGCCGCCGAGCGCGAGGGCGCCGTTCGGCACGAGGGCGGTGTTCGAGGAGGTGGCGGTGACGGTGAGCGCGGTCGCGGCGGTTTCGACGTCGCCGATCGTGAAGGCGAGCGCGGAGGTGGCGTTGTCCTCGGCGATCGTGGTGTCGGCGATGCCGGTGATCGTCGGCGTGTCGTTCACGGCGTTGACGGTGAGGACGAAGGTGTCGCTCGCCGTGGCGGTGCCGTCGCTGACGGTGACGGTGATCGTGGCGGTGCCGGATTGATCGGCGGCGGGCGTGGCGGTGAGCGTGCGGTTGGCGCCGCTGCCGCCGAACGTGAGATTGGCGTTCGGGATGAGGGTGGTGTTCGAGGAGGTGGCGCTGACGGTGAGCGCGCCGGCGGCGGTCTCGACGTCGGCGACGGTGAAGGCGAGCGCGGAGGTGGGCGTGTCTTCGGCGGTCGCGGTGTCGGCCAGGTTGGAGATCGCGGGCACGTCGTTCACGGCGGTGACGGTGAGCAGGAAGCTCGTGCTGCCGGTGAGCGTGCCGTCGCTGGCGGCGACGGTGATGGTGGCGGTGCCGGATTGATTCGCGGCGGGCGTGACGGTGACGGTGCGGCTGGCACCGGAGCCGCCGAAGACGAGGTTGGCGTTCGGCACGAGCGCGGTGTTGTCGGAGCTGCCGGTGACGGTGAGTGAGGCGGGGGCGGTCTCGTTGTCGGCGACGGTGAACGCGAGCGCGGAGGTGGCGCTGTCCTCGGCAACGGTGGTGTCGGCGATGACGCTGACGGTCGGCGCGCCGTTCACCACCGAGAGGACGAAGGTGTCGCTCGCGGTCGCGGTGCCGTCGTCGACGGTGACGGTGATGGTGCTCGTCCCGGTCTGGCCGGTGGCAGGCGTAACGGTGAGCGTGCGCGCGGTGCCGGAACCGGCGAGGATGAGGTTGGCGTTGGGCACGAGCGTGGGGTTCGAGGACGTCGCGGCGACGACGAGCGAAGCGGCGGCGGTTTCCAGGTCGCCGATGGTGAACGCGATCGCGCCGGTGGCCGTGTCGAGGTTGGTGGTGCGGTCCGCGAGGTTGGAGATCGAGGGCGCGTCGTTCACGGCAGTGACCGTGAGGACGAAGATGTCGGTGGTGCTCGACGTGCCGTCGCTGACGGTGACAGTGATGGTGCTGGTGCCGGACTGGTTCGCGGCGGGCGTGGCGGTGAGCGTGCGATTCGCACCGCTGCCACCAAGCGTGAGATTGCCATTGGGCACGAGCGCGGGGTTGGAGGAGGTGGCACTCACGGCGAGAGCGCTCGCGGCGGTCTCCACGTCGCCGATCGTGAACGGAATCGCGGACGTCGCGGTGTCCTCGGCGGTCGCGAGATCGACGAGGTCGGAGATGATCGGCGCGTCGTTGGCGGCGGTGACGGTGAGGAGGAAGGTGCGCGTGCCGGTCGAGGTGCCGTCGCTGACGTTGACGGTGATCGTGGCGGTGCCGGAGGCGTTGGCGGCGGGCGAGACGGTGAGCGTGCGGTTCGCGCCGCTGCCGCCGAAGACGAGGTTGGCGTTGGGCACGAGCGTGGTGTTCGACGACGAGCCGGAGACCGTGAGTGCGGTGACGGCGGTTTCCACGTCCGCAATGGTGAAGGCGAGCGCGCTGGTCGGCGTGTCTTCCGGGGTCGAGGTATTGGAGATCGCGGTGATCGTGGGCGTGTCGTTCACGGCGTTGACGGTCACGACGAAGACATCGCTCGTGGTCGCCGTGCCGTCGCTGACGGTGATGGTGATGCTGGCGGTGCCGCTCTGGTTGGCGGCGGGCGTCACGGTGACGCTGCGATTCGCGCCGCTACCGCCGAACGTGACGCTGGCATTCGGGATGAGCGCGGAGTTCGACGACGAGCCGCTGAGCGTGAGCGACGTGGCTGCGGTCTCCGCGTCGCCGATGGTGAACGCGAGCGCGCTGCTGGGCGTGTCCTCGTTCGTGGACGTGTCGGCGATGCCGGTGATGGTCGGCGACTGATTTACGGCCGTCACCGTGAGCACGAAGGTGGAAGCGGACGAGGTGATGCCATCGTGGGCGCGGAGCGTGATCGTGGTGGTGCCCGACTGGTTCGTGGCCGGGGTGACGACGACCGTGCGATTCGCGTCGCTGCCGCCGAGGACGAGGTTGGCGTTGGGCACGAGCGTCTGGTTCGACGATTGGGCGGTGACGGAGAGTGCGCTCGCCGCGGTCTCGAGGTCTCCAATGGTGAACGCGAGCGGGGGCGTGGGCGTGTTCTGCGGCGTCGTCGTCGGGGCGACGGTCGAGATCGTGGGCGCGTCGTTGAGGTTGTTGACGGTGATGTCGAACGTGTCGGTCGCGGTCAGCGCGCCGTCGCTGACGGTGAGCGTGATCGTGGCGGTGCCGGTCTGGTTCGCGGCCGGCGTGACGGTCACCGTGCGGCTCGCGCCGCTGCCGCCGAAGGTGATGTTGGCGTGGGGGACGAGCGTCGGGTTCGACGAGGAGCCGGTGAGCGTGAGCGTGGCGACGGCGGTGTCGATATCGCCGACGGTGACGGAGCGGGCCGAGGTCGCGGTATCCTCGGAGATGGTGACGTTGGCGACGTTGGAGATTGTCGGCGCGTCGTTCACGGCATTGACGGTGACGACGAAGGTGTCGGTCGCGGTGAGCGTGCCGTCGCTGACAGTGAGGGTGATCGTGGCCGTGCCGGACTGGTTCGCGGCGGGTGTGACGGTGACGGTGCGGCTGGCGCCGCTGCCGCCGAGGACGACGTTGGCCAGGGGAATGAGCGTGGTGTCCGACGACGCGCGCGTGACGGTGAGCGAGGTCGCGGCGGTCTCGACATCGCCGATCATGAACGCGAGCGCGCCGCTCGCGGCGTCCTCGTTGATCGCGACATCCGCGACGTCGGTGATCGTCGGCGCGTCGTTGGCCGCGGTCACGGTGAGCACGAAGGTGTCGGTGGCGGTGAGGCTGTCGCCATCGGTGACGGTGAGCGTGATCGTGGCGGTGCCGGACTGGTTCGCCGCGGGCGTCGCGACGACGGTGCGACTCGCGCTACTGCCGCCGAGCACGAGATTGGCGTTGGGCACGAGCGTTTGATTGGACGACGTCGCGGAGACGGTGAGCGAGGCCGCCGCGGTCTCGGCGTCGCCGACCGTGAACGCGAGCGCGGAGGTGGGCGTGTCTTCGGCCACGCTCAAGCTCGCGACATCGGAGATCGTCGGCGGGCTCAGCGCGGTGACGGCGAGCGAGTAGGTGGCGGTGCCGGCAAAGCCGGCGGCATCGGTCGCGGACAACACAAACGTGAACGTGCCGCCGGCCGTGGGCGTGCCGCCGAGCGTCTGCGTGGCGGGGTTGAACGTCAGGCCGGCCGGCAACGCCCCGCTGGCGAGCGCCCACGTGTAGGGCAAGGTGCCGCCGGTGGCGTTGAACGTGACGGGCGTGTAGGCGGAATTCTGCGTGCCGCCGGCGATCGAAGTGGGCGTGATGGCGACGGATTGCTCGACGGCGCCGAGGTCGACGGCGGCGCCTTGCGGGCGGGCGACGCCGCGCTGGTCGGTGGCGGGCGCGCCGCTGGGCGTGCCGGCGTTGAGGGCGGGGCTGGTGGCGAAGGGCGGGCGCGTTTGGGTCGGGCCGCCGTAGCTGCCGAGCGGCGCGACGAGCGGATCGGTGATGCCGACGCGGTTGCCATTCACGCCATCGACGAGGCCATGGGCGTCGGACGTCCCGAGCACGTTGTGGGTGCTGCCGGACGCGAGCGGATTGCCCGCGTAGTCGTAACCCGAGTTGCCGGCGACGATGCTGTTTTTCAGCACGATCACGGAGGTGCCCGTGTTGAAAATCGCCTTGGACCCGGTGTTACCGACCACGGTGCAGTTCGTGAGGGTGACGCCCACGTCCCGGAACGACATCGCACAGACGAGGCTGCCGGCGTTGCCGCTGAAGGTGGAGTTGGTGACGAGACAATCGGTGCCGCCCTGCACGTAGAGCGACTCGAACGTGCCGGTCTGGCCGGTGAATGTGCACCGCGTGATCACGCAGTGCGCCGCAGACGTCGAAACGCTGACAACAGCGCCACCCGGATCGGTGCTCGTATTCGCCGTGAAGGTGCAGTCGGTGACGGTCAACGTGCCGCTGTCGTTGGAAACGGCGCCGCCGATCGAGGTCGCGGTATTTTGGGAAAAGACACACCGGTTGAGGACCAGCGCGGTGCCGACGGCAGAGATCGCGCCGCCGGCCGAGGATCGTCCCCGGGAAATCGTGAGATCTGAAAACGTCACGCTCGCGATGCCATCCATGGTGAAGCACTGCACCGCGTTGTTGCCGCTGATCGTGAGCTGATTCGCGCCGGGGCCGGTGAGCGTCACGCTCTTCGTGATCGGCAGCGTGGACGACAGCGTGATTGTGCGCGGCGTGGCGAAAAACGTCGGATCGAACGTGATTGTGCCGCCGGCCGGCACGTCGACCAATGCCTGCCGCAGCGAGCCGGCGCCGGTGTTGTTGGCGTTGACCACGGTGATGACGTTGCTCGTCACGGTGAGGACGAAGGTGTCGGTCGCGGTCGCGGTGCCGTCGCTGACCGTCACGGTGATCGTGCTGCTGCCGGTGCCGCTGCCGGCGGGCGTGACGGTGAGCGTGCGACTGGCGCCGCTGCCGCCGAGGACGAGGTTGGCGTTGGGAACGAGCGTGGTGTTCGACGACGTCGCGCTGACGGTGAGTGAAGCGGCGGCGGTTTCCTGATCACCGATTGTAAACGCGAGCGCAGACGTGGCGACGCCCGCGGGCGTGGTGGTGTCGGCGAGATTCGAAATCGTGGGCGCGTCGTTCACGGCGTTGACCGTGACGACGAAGGTGTCGGTCGTGGTGAGCGTGCCGTCGCTCACGGTGAGCGTGATGGTGGACGTGCCGGAGAGGTTGGCGACCGGCGTGACGGTGACGCTGCGGCTGGCGCCGCTGCCGCCGAGGACGACGTTGGCGAGCGGGACGAGCGTGGTGTTCGAGGAGGCGCGCGTGACGGTGAGCGAGGTCGCGGCGGTCTCGGCGTCGCCGATCGTGAAGGAGATCGCGCCGGTCGTGGCGTCCTCGTTGATCGCAACATCGGCGACGTCGGAGATCGTCGGCGCATCGGCCACCGCGGTGACGGTGAGCGTGAAGGTGTCGGTCGCGGTCAGGGCGCCATCGCTGACGGTGAGCGTGATGACGGCGGTGCCGGTTTGATTCAGAGCGGGCGTGACGGTGACGGTGCGACTGGCGCCGCTGCCGCCGGCGAGGATGTTGGCGTGGGGAACGAGCGTGGTGTTCGACGAGGTTCCGGTGAGGACGAGGTCGTCGACCGGGGTGTCGATATCGCCGACGGTGACGGCGATGGCGGACGTGGCAGTGTCTTCGGCGGTGCTGGTGTTGGTGACGTTGGAGATCGTCGGGCCGTCGTTCACGTTGTTGACGGTGAGGACGAAGGTGTCGGTCGCCGTGTTGGTGCCGTCGCTCACGGTGAGCGTGATCGTCGCGGTGCCGGAGAGATTCGCCGCGGGTGTGATCGTGACGGTGCGATTGGCGCCGGAGCCCGCGAAGACGATGCTGGCATTCGGGACGAGCGTTGTGTTGGACGAGGAGCCGCTGAGCGTAAGCGAGGCGACGGCGGTGTCGGGGTCGGCGAGCGTGATGGCGAGCGCGGAGGTCGCGGTGTCTTCGTTCGTAGTGGTGTCGGCGACGTTGGAGATCGTCGGGGCGGGCGACGTGAGCGAGCCGAGGAAGAAGGAGACGGCGCCGGAATCGGCCGAGCTCTCGTTGACGGCACCGCTGATGCCCGTCGTGCTGCTGTCCTCGTCGGCGGCACCGACGACGATGGTCAATCCCGAGATGGCCACGGAGCTGCCGAACAGATCGTCCGCGCCGGTGGCGTGGGATTTGATATACGCGCGCTGGGCCCAGGTGGAGCCGGTGCGGCTGAAGGAATAGACCGCGCCGGCATTCGTGGCGGCCTCGTTGGGCGTGCTGTTCACTCCGGTCGTGCTGCTGCCTTCGTGATAGGCGCCGACGACCAGGGTGTCGCCGGACAAGGCCACGGAATAGCCGAAGTTGTCCAGATTGCCGGTATTGCTCGCCTTGATGAAGGCGTCCTGCGTCCAGGTGCTGCCGACGCGGCCAAAGACGTAAACGGCGCCGGGGCTCGAGAGGTTGTCGTCGGGCACGGGATCGATGCCGCCCGCGGCGGTGCCTTCCAAGGCGGCGCCGATCGCCACCGTGTCGCCCGAAATGGCCACCGCGCGACCGAAGACATCGCCCATCCCCGGATTGCTCGCCTTGAGATAGGCCTGCTGCGCCCAGGTGGTGCCGGAGCGCTGGAAGATGTAGGCGGCGCCGGCGAGCGTAGTTCCGGCCACGTAGGTGCCGTTCACGCCGGCGTTGCTGCCGTTTTCGGAGCCGGCGCCGACGACGAGCGTGTCGCCGTCGATCGCCACGGCGTAGCCAAAATTATTGTTCACGGGATTGTTGCTCGGCTTGAGGTAGGCCTGCTGGGTCCACGTGGTGCCGCTGCGCACGAACGCATACACGGCGCCGGCGCCCGAAGCGCTTTCGTTTGGCGTGCTGTCCACCCCGGCGCTGCTGCTGTCCTCGATCGGCGCGGAGACGATCGCGGGGCGCTCGCGCTGGGTCTCGCTTGGGCGGCGCTCCTCTCCTTCGGCGTCATCGTGTGGACGCAGCTCCTTCCCGAAACCGCGTCGCACGGGATTTTTCATGGCGAGGCCTATCGCCAAGAGATGTTCGGCT
>CAZENI010000126.1:7484-17872 GCA_964513055.1 uncultured Opitutus sp. | reverse complement strand
CCGAGAGTCGCACCTTCGAGTCGCGGTCGTCGAAAACCGTCCTGTATTTGTGGTTCTGGAATCAGGAAACAACGACAACATCAATATCACCTGGAGAAGGTGGGCCAACGGCCGTGGCGTGCAGGTGCACGACGTGAGCACTACCAATGGCCGACTCCCGTCCGGGTGGGGTGGCTGGCTGGAGCAAAAATTGCTCCCAATGCAGCGTAATTTAATAGAGGGTCCGCCGAAAAAGACCGCCGAACAGGGCTGAAGTGGCATCCAGTTTTTCCCTTTGCACTCGCGGCACAGCGCAAACCAAAGTCACTCCGGACGGCGTCAGGAAACATAAGCGGCACGAAGTCCCCACCGGCCACCTCCCCCGCCTGAATTGATCTGGAGCGTGCTCGTGAAACCGGGATTCGCCGCACGGTGAGCGGCGCGAAAGCACGAAGGTTCACCTCACAAAACCGGGGTTTGCCACGCCGGAGGGCCGGCGCCTTTCGCGCCGGATCGCCGTCACAGCCCGGCCGCCAGCGCGAGGCCCGGGGTGTCGTCGCGCGTCACCTCACACCGACCGCAGACTGCCATGGCGGGCCGATGGTCGCGGAGCTGCCGCAGGAATTCGCGGCGCAGCCGGCCGCGGGCGATGGCCGAGAATTTCGCCGTGTGCAGATTGCCGAGGACCCCGGCGCGCGGATGCGCGCAGCAGGCCACGACTTCACCGGTGGCATCGACGTAGAGCTGGCGCGCATCGGCCAGGAAGCGGCAGATGCCGGCGCCGGGCGTGCGGCTGCGGCCGGTGCGGTTTTCCCGCGCGTCGGCGAGATTGATCCAGCCCCGGAACTCCGGCGTGATCCGGTGGCTTGCGAGGAGCTGCCGCCAGCGCTCCTGCGCCTCGCGCGAGGTGACCACCGTCCGGGTGAAGACGTGCAGGTCCGGGTGGAACTCATCGCGCAGGGCGCTGATGCGCCCGAAGAACTCGGTGAGGCGCGACCATTTCGCCGGCGGGCGCAACCGCTCGAAGTCGGCCGCGGTGCCGTCACCATCGCAACTGATCGCGAAATGCGTCAGCACGCGGAGCCGGACCGCGGCTTCGAGCTGCGCCCAGTCGATGTGCTGGGCGTTCGTGGAAATCTCGATCCGCGGCGCCGTCCAGTCCTTCGCGCGCACCACCTCGAGGATACCGGGGAGGTCGTCGTGCAGCAGCGGCTCGCCGTAGTTGAACAACGCGAAGCGATCGACACGACGCACGTCGACGTGCCGCAGGCAGCGCTCGAAGTCGCCGACCGCGATCCGCTGGATCTTCGGCGCGAGCGTGGAGTTCGGGCAGCCGACGCAGCGCAACTGGCAGCCGTGCACGATATCGAAGTGAAACGAGGTCAGGCGCGACAGGGTCTGCAGTCCCAGGGGCAGGCTCAGTCGGGCACGCTGCAGCCGGGCCGAGACCGCAATCACGGTGCGAGGCATCCGGCCCTTGATGAGCCGGACCGTGGCGGAAATCATCGGCCGCCAGCGAGGCCAGCCGGGAAAGAGACGTCAATGGCGATGTGCTGCCAGAGCGGATCCGGCGAGCCCGGTGAACGATCCCCCGCCGAGACCCGTTTGCTGCAAAGGGGACAAATCTGCAGGGCGCTGCGTCGGATTGCGCCGGTTCGCTGCTCCGCCCGCAGGTCGAAACGACCAGCGCGTAACGAGGTTCAAGTTCCATGCCTTCTGGACTCCGCGAGGTTGCGGCCCGGTTTGCCCGGCTGACCCCTTCCCCATGCCGGCGTGCGACGGATATTTTTGCTGGCGGGGCAAAAAAATTCATGGCACACGATCCAGTGTGCTTTTGCCGCACTCTGTTCATATGAACATCACTGGATTCACACGACCGATCTTCTGTCTCGTTCTGGCAATCAGCTTGGGCCTGGCCTCCGCGACTGCCGCTCCCGGCATTGCCAAAGTGCTCAAGGTCACCGGCCAGGTCACGGCCACCACCGGTGGCGCGGCTCCGGTGGCGGTGGTCGAGGGCATGGAGTTAGGCGGCGGAGCGACGCTTCAGACCGCCGCCGATTCCAACGTTCAATTGGATCTCGGGGTCAGCGGCGAATTGCTCCGGCTCGATGCGAGCACGACCTTGAAGATCGACACGCTCGAAGTGAACGACCCCGCGAAACGGGTGATCACCACCCAATTGACCGTCAGCCAGGGCACGGTCGCGGGCGCCATCGCCAAGAAATTGGCCCCCGGTTCCAAGTATGAAGTCACGACCCCTGCCGGCGTCGCCAGGATCACAGGCACCAAGTGGATGCTGGTCATCCCTCCGGGACTGACGCAGGCGCAGGCTCTGGCCAGAAACGCATTCAATTTTGTCGTGACGGAGGGCACGGTCACGTTCACGGGCCCCAACGGGACGCCAGTGACGATCAGTGCTGCGAATGGCCCTGTCGTCTACGCCTATAATACTTCCACGGGCCAAACCGAAACACAGCCACTGGCAGGAGCCACCGTTGTAAACCCAGTCACAGGGCAGAACACGACCATCAGCTCAACCCAAGCGGGGATCATCACGAGGGATCTCAATACGTGGATCCAATCGGGTGGTGCCCCTAATGGCGCCCCGATCACAATTGGCACTTCTACGGTAATCGTCGTCTCTCCGACCGGCAGTAATTAAGTCCGATTGCACGCCGGGTGAACCGGCGCTGACATCGCTCAGACCTGTGCTTGGCGCTCCTCGTGCACGGGCAGTTCCGACGCCAACGGTTGTTTGCGGAGAGATCCGAAGGGGCACGAACCGAAGGGTCTTCTCCGAAGGGCCTCTCGCCAAGATGAAGCGATCATCTGACGATCGCGACCGGTGGGTGCCCGACATGCATACGATGACCGCTCCTTCGAAAGGGTCAGAGAAGTCCGGGGTGAAGGGGCCGAGTCGAGGAGCTCCAACGCTGCACGCTGCCCTCGAACGGCACGCAAACTCACCACCCACCGCCACCGCCTGAATTGATCTGGCGCGCGCCCGTGAATCCCGGATTCTCCGCGCCGTGAGCGCCGCGAAAGCACGAAAATCCACGTCCCCGTCTCAGCGAACCGGCGCCAGCGCGCTCCGCCTCGGGCTGTGCTGCCAGTTTGCGCACGAGCCCATCAAGTTTCGCACCACCACCGTCACGGCCATGCTGCGTCTGGCGACGAAGGACCGGCTCGCCCGCCTCGCCGGACTCTGCTTCGCCAACGCCGACGCTCTCCTCGCCTCCCTCCGCTACTGCGCCGCGCACGGCATCGGCGCCTTCCGCATCAACAGCCAGATTCTCCCGGTAAAAACGCATCCCACCGCCGGCTACGCCGTCGCCGACCTCCCCGGCGCCGACGATCTCGTCGCGCGTTTCCGCGCCTGCGGCGACTTCGCCCGCGCCCACGACCTGCGGCTCTCGTTTCACCCCGATCAGTTCGTGGTGCTCAATTCGCCGAATCCCAAAACCCTCGCGCACTCGCTGGCCGAGTTGGACTACCAGGCCGAGGTCGCCGCCTGGGTCGGCGCCGACACGCTCAACGTCCACGGCGGCGGCGCGTATGGCGACAAGACCGCCGCGCTCGCCGACCTGCGCCGCAACCTCGCGCGCCTGCCCGCCGCCGTGCGCTCGCGCCTCACCCTCGAAAACGACGACAAGGTCTACACGCCCGCCGACCTCCTGCCGGTCTGCACCGACACCGGCGTGCCGCTGGTCTACGACGTGCATCACCACCGCTGCCTCCCCGACGGCCTGAGCGTCGCCGAGGCCACGGCCCGCGCCCGCGCGACCTGGCGCACCGAGCCGCTCTTTCACCTCTCAAGCCCGCTGGAGGGTTGGAAAGGCCCGAAGCCGGAGCGGCACCACGACTACATCGATGCCGCGGATTTTCCGGCGGAGTGGCTCGGCTGGCCGCTCACGGTCGAGGTCGAGGCCAAGGCCAAGGAACTCGCCGTTGCCCGCCTGCAAGCCGATCTGGGACTGCCGACGGTTCGCCCGTAACTTAGCGCCGGCCGGCCCGGCTCGGAATCATCCGCGACTTCGCCTGCCGCCCGGTCCCACGGAAGGTCATGGCGCTTGACCGCATTTCCAGATGCCCAAACCAGGACGAACCGCCCGCGCCATCGCGGTGACGCGGCCACTGCGCGCACTCTCGGATTGCGTGGGCTCGCGGCTGGTCATCTTGTCGCGACCTGCCTCCGTCCCGCGCGAACCCTTCGTCGTCATGAAAAACTTCTCTGGCTGGTGGAGCCGCGTCACCGGCATTCTCCTCGTGCTGGCCCAGCTCTCCGACCTCCACGGCGCGGAACTGAAGGTCGGCACCTGCCAGTTTCCGGTCTCCGGCGACGTGGCCGCCAACGGTGAGTGGATCCGACGGCAGCTGGCGGAGGCGCACGCGCTCGGCGCGGAGATTGTGCATTTTTCGGAGGCGGCCCTTTCCGGCTACGCGGGCATCGACCTTCCCTCGCTCGACGGTTTTCCCTGGGACCGCCAGCAGGAGGAACTGGACTCGATTCGCGCGACCGCACGTCGACTGCGCCTCTGGGTGATACTCGGCGCCAACCACCGCCTCAGCGCCGGCCACCGGCCGCACAACTCGCTCTACGTGATCGATCCGTCGGGCGCGATCGTCGATCGCTACGACAAACGCTTCTGCACGACGGGCGACTTGAAGCACTATACCCCGGGCGACCACTTCGTCACCTTCGAGGTCAAAGGAGTGCGCTGCGGCCTGCTGATCTGCTACGACCTCCGGTTTCCCGAGCTCTATCGCGCCTACGCCGCGCTCGGCGTGCGACTCATGTTTCATTCCTTCCACAACGCCCGTCAGCAGGAGGGCTCGATTCACCCCATCATCATGCCCGCCACCGGCCAGGCCCGCGCGGCGGACCATGCGATGTTCATCTCGCTGAACAACAGCTCGACCCCCCGCAGTTGGGAGAGCCGCTTCATCACGCCCGACGGCCTGATCGTGCAGAAGCTCGTGCTCGATCAACCCGGCGTGATGGTCAACGCCGTCGACCCGGCGAAAAGATATTACGACGCCGCCGCCCCCTTCCGCCCCGCCGCCCTCGCGGGCAAACTGCACAGCGGGGATCTCGTCACCGATCCCCGGTCGACTGACCGTCGATCCCCCTGATCGCCCCGCGCACGACGCCGTCGCCGACCACCCGGGTCGACCGAGGAACCTCGGCCCGCCGTTCCGCTTCGTTACCTTCGCTGCCTTCCGCTCCGCATTCCTGGCTTCCTGGCTTCTGAATTCCCAATCCGGATCGACGCCATTTTCCGAATTGATCCCTACCGTCCCGCGCCGAAATCCAGCTTCATCTTCCCCGTCTTCTCCTCCAGCGCGATCTTCGCCGCGTAAGTTGCACCGGATTTCGCCGACACCAGCCCGCTCACTTCGATCGGCGCGCCGTCCTTCCAGCCCTGCAGCACGGGCACGTAGTCCTCGGCCGCGAACGATTTTCCAAACGCGTTCTTCCAGAGCTTCACGCCCGGCCAGCCCGGCGCCTCGAAGTAGGCGCCACAGTCCAGCAGCAGCTTCCCCGACTTCGGACACTTCACGCCGCTCACCTTCACCGGCTTTGGCGTGAAGATCACCAGCTTCTTCTTCTCCTCGTCGATCACGAGGTCCGCCTCGTAGTCGCGCTGGCCCGTCGCCGATTTCAGGCCGGTGGCATGAAACGGCTTCCCCGCGAGCTGACCCTCCAGGAGCGCGACAAAGTCCACCGCTGACCACGCGCGCCCGAACGCGCTCTTCCACAAACGCACCCCGGGCCAGCCCGCCGCCTCGAAAAACGGCCCGCGGTCCAGCAACGCCTCCTTCGATTTGGGGCAAACCGCCTCGGTCACGGGCGTGCCGGCCGTCACCGGGATGACCGGCTCGTGAAGTCCCGGGCGCGAGCTGCCCTTGATGAAGTCCTCCTTCATGCTCACCACGCTGGCGAGCAGCGCGTCGAGAAACTCGGGGCGGGTCATCGGCGCCGCGTTGCGCTCCATTTTTTTCAGGATCAACTCCCACTCGCCGGTGAGTTTCGCCGAGAGCAGGCTCGGCGCACGGGTCGCCAGCTCGCGGCACAGGAGGCGGCCGTTTTCCGTCGAGAGAAGCCGCGATTTCTCCCGCACCACGAAGCCGCGCAACAGGATCTTCTCGATGATGGCCGCCCGCGTCGCCGCGGTGCCGATGCCCTTGTCCTTCATCACCTCGACCATCGCCTCGCGCTGCTCCTCCGGCAGATCCTCGTCGAAGGTCTCGCCCGCATACTTCATCGCATCGAGCAGCGTCGCATCCGTGAAATGCTCCGGCGGCTTCGTCGTCAGCTCCTTCAGTGTCACCGTATCCAGAATCTGGCTCTCCTGGATCGGCGGCAGCGCCGCCACGGTCTTCGCCTCCCGCTTCACCCAGCGCTGGAAGCCCGGGAAATCGATCTGCTCCCGCGTCGCCTTGAAGACCGCCGGCGCATACGGCCCGTCCCCGCCCTCCTGCGTGTAGCGCCGCGTCACGCCGCGGTGTTTCGCCGCCTCGTCGAGCGCCATCAGCGTGGTCTGCACCACCGTCAGGTAGGCAAACAGGTCGTTGCCCGTGAGCGTCTCGATGCCGTTCACCTCGCCCGTCGGCACGAGGCCGTAGTGTCCCTCGACCTGCTTGTCGTCGAACGCCCGCGACGCGAACGCGATCGCCTTCGGCATCAGCTCCTGCTGCGACAGATGCAGCGCCGGCCGCATCGCCTTCAGGTGCGCGTGCACGTCCACCAAAGCGGCGTAGAGCTTCTCCTTCATGTCCTCGCGCAGATGCCGGCAGTCAGTGCGCGGGTAGCTGATCAGCTTCGCGTCGTAGAGTTTCTGGAGGATGGCGAGGGTGTCGGTCGCGGTGCATCCGAACTTCTTGGACATCAGTTTCTGCATCTCCTGCAGGTCGAAGGGCAGCGGCGGCCGCTCCGTGCGCGTCGTCTTCTTCTCGGTGGCGCGATACGTGGGCGGCGTCTTCGCCGCCGTCCCGAACGCCGCACCCTTCGCCTGGTCCCAGAACACCTTCTTGTCGCGCTCGCTGCTCACGGCCGGCGCGCCGAGCAGTTTCACCCGGTCCGGCGAGGCCGCATACGCGTCGAGTTCCGCCTTCGCCTCGAGCCCGCCAAAGGTGCCGTGCGCCTCCCA
The DNA here is from genome assembly GCA_964513055.1 of uncultured Opitutus sp. Lineage (GTDB taxonomy): Bacteria > Verrucomicrobiota > Verrucomicrobiia > Opitutales > Opitutaceae > ER46. The sequence goes on along the minus strand of CAZENI010000126.1, from coordinate 10,742 downwards.
GAACTTCTGTGGCACGAAGTTCTCGATCAGGAGATCGCGCGCGACCACGAGGGCGAGCGTCGGCGTCTGCACGCGGCCGACCGACCACACCTTCCAGTCGCCGCGCCCGCGCGGCAGCGTCTTGGTCGCGAGCACGGTCACGTTCATGCCGACGAGCCAGTCCGCCTGGTCCCGGGTGAACCCGGCCTGCGCGAGGCCATTGTAGTCCTTCAGCGGCGTGCGCGCGGCAAACGCCTCCTGCAACCCCGACACTGTCATGGTCTGCGCCCACATGCGCGAATAAGTCGTGCCCGCCGGCGCGCGCACGCCGCGGAGTGCTTTTCTAAAGATCACCTCGCCCTCCCGCTCGGCGTCGCAGCCATTGACGATCTCGCACCCCGCGTGCGCCGCCGCCTCTGTGCGCAGGACCTCGATCAGGTTTCCCACGTCCGCTCGCGGCTCCTCGACAAACTCCCAGCGCGTCGTCGGCACGATCGGCAGGTCGTGCACGTTCCAGTTGCCGAACTTCGGGTCGTAGGTCTCCGGCTTGGCCAGCTCGAACAGGTGCCCGCGCGCCGACACCACGGTGAGTTCCGTGCCGTCCGCCATCGTGCCGCGGTGCGGCCCCTGCCCCGTGAAATGCCCGCCGGTGAGCGCCGCCGCGAAGTCACGCGCGGCGGCAGGCTTTTCGGCAACGAGGAGGATTCGGGGCATCAGGCCCACCAAAGACCTCCCGCGATTCCGCGACAAGCGCGGCGCACGGACGCCAACCCGAAATCCGCGCCGGCGAATCGAAAGCGGGCACGCCGCTGACCGCCGCACGAGCCCGGCCGGAATCCCGGAGCGGAATCAGGCCCCCTCGGGCCGGCTCCATTCCCGCCGGGCGGATTCGTCACCCGGTCCGGCCATCGGCGACCGCGCCGCCACGGCCTTCAGGCCGGCGAGATCCCGCACCGTCGCCCGCGTCCGGTGATCCAAAGCCCGCAACGCGTTGACGGTCGGTGCATCGACCCAGACGACCGCGCCGCGCGCATGTCCTCGCTGTTGCTCCCGCGGCGGCGGGAGGCGCCAGTCACCGTAGAGGTGAGTCAGCACCGCATCCGGGTCGGCGGGCGCCGGCAGCGTCAACGTCTCGAACTTCAGCCACGAGGGATCTCCGTAGGCGCGCGGGTCGAGCTTGCCCGGCGGCCCGAGATGGTAGACGCCGACCGCGACCCGGCCGCCGGTCAGGCGGCGCAGGTAGGCATCGATGCACCGGTTCGCCCGCCGCGTCGTCAACCACGCGCCCGCCGTGGTGAGGACCGACGCGAGCGCCCGTTTCCAGATGCTCCATTCTGGAGAAATGGACGGTGGATAAGTGCAGCGACGCACGCGGAACAGCAGCGCCAAACCGGCCGTCGCCGCCGCGGAGCCGGGCCGGCTCGCCGGCCAGCGATCGAGCGGAAAGATGTCGATGTTCACGCCAACCGGGGCGGGCGTGTCGCCCAGCACCATGGCCCGCGGATCGGCGAGCTTGATGATGGGCTGGGTGCAGGCGGCGTCCGTCGCCAGGTGATGGAGCATGTGGCTCCGCGAAAGCGTCGATCCGCCAAACTCCCGCCGGAACCGCTCGAAGTCCGCCCGCGGCATGGCCACGTCGATATCGTCGTCCCACGGGATATAGCCGCCGTGCCGCATGGCGCCGAGCAGCGTCCCCGCCCAGATGTAATAGCGCAGCCCGCCGTCGCGACAGTGCCGGTCGAACGCCTCGAGCACGGACAACTGCAGCTCGCGCATCTCCGCGGGCGAGACCGGGGTGAACGGTTCCCTCATGCCTGGGCCAGCCGCTCGATGACAGCGGTCGTCGAGATCGAAAGCGTCCGCGGCAGGTAAACGACCCGGCAAATCCGCGCGAAATGATCGTAATGTCCCGCCCAGTCCTCTCCGAATACCACCACATCGGCGCCGCGGCGCACGAGGTCGGCCTCGCAGAGCGGGGCCATCCCGTTCAGGAACGCCTCATCCACATACCGGCAGGCGCGGACGATCTCGAGCCGCGCGGCCTCGCCATACACGGGCTCGCGCCCCTTGGTCGCGCGGATGTAGTCGTCCGAAGAAACACCGACCAGCAGGCGGTTCCCGAGCGCGGCCGCGCGCTGCAGCAGCCGCACGTGACCGACATGGAAGAGCTCGAACGCACCGAACGTGAGCACGGTGACCGGCGGTGGCGCAGGCTGAAGCGGAAGCGAATCCTTCACGGGCGGGAGGATTCAATCCGCCCCGGCGGCGTCAACCGTCTGTCCCGCGCCCGGCCGCACGAGACCGCCGCGATCGCGCGTCTCCCCGATCCTGCTTCGACGTTCCGCCCGAGGTTGGTCCGTCCGTGTAAGATTTCGCGCGCAGCGGGTTCTAATCCAGCGTCATGAATCTCTCTGTTCCCGCTCCCTCGTCCGTTCTGCCCCCTCGCTCGTGCCGCCGGACGGCGGCTCCGTTTGTCCCGCTCAAACCGATTTCGCTGCGCACCGGCGCCTGGTCCGTGTTGCTCGGCGTCGGCCTCGTCACGCCCCTGGCGGTCGCCATCGGCCTCCTTCACCTGCCGGAAAGCGTGCGCGCCACCGCCTCCGTGCAGGCCCGCTGGCTGGGCTACGTGAACGAGCCGGGCGCGCTCTTCCTGAAAGCGGTCATCGTCATGCCGCTGCTCGAAGAGCTCTTCTACCGGGGGCTTCTGCTGCAGTTGCTGCGGCGCTACTGCCCGGTGTGGTTTGCCATCGGCTTCTCCGCGACGTTCTTCGGCGTGACGCACCTCGGCACCAGCCTGGCCACGGCGGTGAACGCGGGCGTGCTCGGCGGCGTCTTCTCGTGGCTCGTCATCCGCACGGGCTCGCTCTTCCCTTCGTTGCTGTGTCACGCCGCCATCAACTTCGCCTGGCTGTTTCTCATCACACCGGGCTTCGGTCTGATCGAGAGGGTGCTCACGGGCGATCCGACACGCACGCCGGCGCCCGGGCCGCTCGCGGTCTTTCCGGCATGGTGGCTGGCGACCTCGCTGGCGCTGGCACTCGCCGCCGTCCTCATCGTGCGCCGGTCTGAACCGCGCCCCGCGGCTCGCTGAGCCGCCGCCGACCATGGAATGCGACCCGCGCGACGCGTTGTTCAAGGAGGCCGTGCAGGATCACATGGGCATCCTGCTCAAGACCGCCCACGGCTTCACGTCGAGCGCCGCGGATCGCGATGACCTCGTGCAGGAGATGCTCCTCGCCGTCTGGCAGGCGCTGCCGGGCTACCACGGCGCGTGCAAGC
>CAZENI010000126.1:0-7474 GCA_964513055.1 uncultured Opitutus sp. | reverse complement strand
TTACCGCGTGGCCCACAACCGCGCGCTGAACTGGCATCGCTCCCGCACTCGCTACGACCGCAAGCTCGAGCACTTCGCGCAGGGACCTCATCTCACGCTCGAGGCGCGCGAGTCCGAGGAACAGCAGCACCGGCTCGCCTGGCTCTACGCGCTGATCCGCCAGCTCCCGCCCCTCGACCGCACGCTGCTGATGCTGCAACTCGACGGTCTCTCCCTCCGCGAGATCGCGGAAGTGACGGGCCTCTCCGACAACAACGTCGGCGTGCGCCTCCACCGCCTCAAACACTGGCTCGCGGGCCAGAAACCGGAGACCTCCCATGAACTTTGACGATCTGCAGAAAACCTGGTCGCAACAGACCGTCGCCGGCGCCCCCGCCGATGCGGCGCGGCTGCGCGACGCCCTGGCGCACGAAGCGCGGCAACGCAGCCGGAGCCTCCGGCGTATCGTCGGCATGGTGACGTTTGTGCTCGTGACCGGCTGGGGCGTGGGGCTCACCGCGCATTTCACGGGCATCAAGCCGTTCACCCCCGTCACGCTGCTGACCTTCGCGACCGCGTCGGCCTTCAATCTCACGTTTCTGGCCGGCGCCGTGCGCGCGTGGCGCCGGATGCGGCAGGAGGAACTCGGCCTGGGCGGGTCGCTGGCCGAAGCGCTGCGGACCTCGGTGCGAGGTCTGGAGCGGCAGATGCGCGACTGCCGGCTCTTCGCCTGGGCGCTGGCGGTCGAGTTCGCGATCGAGGTCGGCGGGACGCTGCTGTTCTATGTCACCGGCAACCTGCCGCGCCACGGCGTGCTGCCGAAGATCGCGCTCATCACGCTGCTGGTCGCGGGCATCGCCGCGACGCTGCACCGCTACTATCACCGGCGACTGGCGCCGCGCCACGCGGCGCTCCGCCGCGAGATCGCTGAGTTGGGCGGCTGAGTCCGGCCGCGGCAACCGGCCCGCCGGCGCAAATCGTCGTCGCCGTCCGGCCCCTTCCCGCCCACCGTGGCCCGCGCATGAAGATCCTTTTCCTCGGCGGCACCGGCATCATCAGCACCGCCTGCACGCAGCTCGCCGTCGCGCGCGGCTTCGACGTCACGCTGCTCAACCGCTCGCAACGCGACCCCGTGCCCGGCACGCAGTCGATCGTCGCCGACGTCGCCGACCCGGGCCTCGCCGCCACGCTGGGCGACCGGCGCTGGGATGCCGTCATCGACTTCATCGCGTTCGACGCCACCGCGATCGAGCAACGCCTGCAGCTCTTCCGCGGCCGGACCGGCCAGTATCTTTTCATCAGCACCGCGAGCGCCTACCAGAAGCCGCTCTCGCACCACCTCATCACCGAGTCGACCCCGCTCGCCAATCCGTTCTGGGACTATTCGCAGAAGAAGATCGCCGCCGAGGACCGGCTGCTGCGCGCGTATCGCGACGAGTCGTTTCCCGTCACGATCGTCCGCCCCTCGCTCACCTACGGCGACACCGTCGTGCCGCTCGTCCTCAACAGCTGGCAGCAGCCCTACACCGCCGTCGCCCGCCTGCGGGCCGGCCGGCCGGTCGTCGTCCCCGGCGACGGCCTCTCGCTCTGGACGATCACGCACAACAGCGATTTCGCGAAAGGCCTCGTCGGCCTCATCGGCCACCCGGGCGCGCTCGGCCACGCCTTCCACATCACGTCCGACGAGGCGCTGACGTGGAATCAGATTTTCCACTACACCGCCGCGGCCGCCGGCGCGCCCGTGCCGCGCCTGGTCCACATCGCCTCCGACTACATCATTGCGTGCCATCCGGAGACCAGGGGCACGCTCCTCGGCGACAAGGCGCACTCCGCCGTCTTCGACAACTCCAAGATCAAGCGCTTCGTCCCCGACTTCGTCGCGACCACGCGTTTCCGCGACGGCATCGCGCGCACGCTGCGCTGGTTCGACGCCGACCCGCGCCGCCAGACGATCGATCCCGCCGTGGAGGCGCGCTACGATCGCCTCATCGCCACCTACGAGCGCGGTCTCGAGGCGGCGCTGCGCGCCCCGCAGTAACACGGGGCGGCGAATCGCTGCCCTCACGCTTTCGCGAAACGCTCACGTTCCGCTACGGATCAAACCAAGCGGCTTGGGGTCAAGCCGCTCCACCTTGACGGCGGCCGGAGCCGCCCGCCTCACATCCGAAACGCGATGATCGTCCCCGCCACGCCGATGATCTCCGCGAAGCGACCGCCCTTGATCTCTTCGAAGATCGCGCGCGTCACGCCGTCGGCGCGGCTGCCGAAGTCGTGGAACGCGATCACGCCGCCACGCTTCACGAATGGTGCCCAGGCCAGGATGTCCGCCTTGCACGCGTCGTAGGAATGGTCGCCGTCGATGAAGATGAAATCGATCGTGCCGCGCTTCATTTCGAGCTGCTTCGCGGCGGCGAGCGAGTCGTTCACGACCGGCTCGCTGCGGGACGTGAAGCCCAGCGCGGCGAAGTTCGCGCGGAATATCTCCAGCGTGCTGTTCGCCCCGAGCGACCGGAAATGCCGGTTATACCACGCGGCGTCCTCGCCGCAGGTCGACAGGCCCTGGAAGTTGTCGACCGCGAAAATCTTCGCATGGCCGCCTTTCAGCCCGCCCGCAATGAAGCACGTCGACGCGCCCATCCACGAGCCCACCTCGACCACCTGCGCGTCCGGCGGCAGATCGCTCGCGAGTTGGAAGAGGTAGCCGCGCTCCGGAAAGCTGCCCATGTCGTCCTGCTTGAAATGCCGCGCGATCCGCAGCCACTCGTCCCACGCGAGATCCGGCCGGCGCTTCCGCGCGCCGCGGAGGAAGCGGCCGCTCTTTTGTGCGAAGCGCACCTCGCGGACGACGGGCCAGTGCTTGAACGCCATCCGCCGAGCGAACCGCCCGCCGCGCCGCGCGGGAAGCTTTTTCTTGTCAATGTGCGGTCCGACCCGTCCGGTAGGGCGAGGCGTCCCCGCCGAGCCGTCACGATTTGCCCGGACGAAGATCCTCCGATTCTCGCCCGCGTCACTCGCCACGGCTCACCGGGACGGTTCGCCCTACCCGCGTGAGCCCATCGAACATCAAAGTCACCGTCGCGATTCCCACCTACAATCGCGCCGACTTCCTGCGTCAGACTCTCGCGGGCATCGCCGCGCAGCAGTTCCCGCGCGATCACTTCGAGGTGCTCGTGATCGACAACAACTCGACCGACCACACCCGGGCGGTGGTTGACGAGTTCGCGGCAGCCCGCCCCGCGCCGCGCTACATCCGCGAGCCGCAGCAGGGCCTCGACTACGCGCGCAACCGCGCCCTCGCCGAGGCCCGCGGCGAGATCGTCGTCTTCGGCGACGACGACATTCTCGTGCAGCCCGACTGGCTCGCGCAGATGGCGGTCCCGCTCCTCGCCGACGGCGCACGCCGGATCGGCGCCGTCGGCGGCGAGGTGATTCCCGTTTTCCCCGACGGCCTGCCCGACTGGGTGCGCGAGTGGCACGCGCCGCTCGCCTTTCGCGCCGACACCGGTCCGCTCGAGGCGCGGCATTCGCCGATGGGTGCCAACCTCGCGTTTCCCAAATGGGTGTTTGAGCAACTCGGGACGTTTCACACCGCGCTCGACCGGGCCGCGGGCAACTACTTCTCGGGCGGCGACAGCGAGATGATCCGCCGCGTGCGCGCCGCGGGGCTCGAGGTGTGGTTTTCGCCCGCCGCCGCCGTGCAGCACCAGATGCCGGCCAGCCGCACGACGTTTCGCTACGCGTCGCGCCACGCCTTCGACTCCGCCCGCTCGCGCGTCATCGATCGCGCCGGCCAGCCCGGCGGCAAATCCTACCTGGCCACCCGGTTTCCTGCCAATCTCCTCAAGGCCCTCGGCTTCGCCCTCCTCTCCCTGCTCAACGCCCTCGTCTTCCGCTCCGGCGCCGCCAAGAAAGCCCTCGTCCGCGCCTGGCGCGCCTGCGGCTACCTCTACCAGATCCCGCGCAGCCTCGGCGGGAAAATCTGATCGAACCTGAACCAATGGAACAGAAGGCAACGAAGATCACGAAGAAGACGGTTTTCTTCGTTCCCTTCGTTGCCTTCTGTTCACTCTTCCGAGTTCGATCCCCCCGCCTCTCGCTCGCCTGACTTGTGTCTCCTGCCCTTCCCATCTCCGTCGTCATCGTCGCCAAGAACGAGGCGCACAATCTCCCGCGCTGCCTCGCCAGCGTGCGCGGCTGGACGGCTGAGATCGTCGTGGCGCTCAACGACACGACCGACGCCTCCGAATCCCTCGCCCGCGCCGCCGGCGCCCGCGTCACGCACCTGCCCTGGCAGGGCTACCGCGACACCAAGAACGCCGCCCTCGCGCTCGCCGCCCACCCGTGGGTGCTCTCCCTCGACGCCGACGAGGAGGTCTCGCCCGCGCTGCGCGCCGACCTCGCCGCGTTCATGGCGCGACCCGACCGTGAGGCGTTCGCCGGCGCGCGCTTCCCGCGCAAGGTGTGGTTCATCGACCGCTGGATCACGCACGGCGACTGGTATCCCGATCTCAGCCTGCGCCTCTTCCACCGTGAACGCGCGCGCTGGGGCGGCGACGCCTTCGTGCACGAGAAAATCGACTGCGACGGCCCTGTCGCCACGCTTCGTGGCGATCTGCATCACTACTCGTTTGCGACGCTCAGCGCGCACGTCGCGAAGATCAATCCCTTCGCCGATCTCTTCGTCCGCCAGCAGCAGGCCCGGGGAAAACGTTTCTCGCTCGTCGCGGCGCTCTCCCGGCCCGCCTGGCGTTTCTTTCGCGCGTATGTCCTGAAACGCGGCTTTTTGGATGGCTTCCCGGGCTACTACATCGCCTGGGCGACGGCCTTCGGCACCTTCGTCCGCTACAGCCGGCTCTACGAAGTCGAAAACCGCCAGGAACCGCCCGCGCGCGCCGGGCAGGGCCCCGCCGGCGCTCCGCCGCGTTCCTGAGCACTCACCCGCGGTCGACCATGCCCAAAACCCACGAGCCGAATCAATTCAGCCGCCTCGCCGAGGAACTCGTCGGCGAGCTTCGGCGCGTGCCCTTCGCCGATCCCAAGCGCGCGAAGAAGCGCCCGACGCAGGACCTGGCCGCGTTGATCGAAGATCTGCTGCAGAAGAACCAGATCGGCCGCAGCTCGCCGGAGCAGAACATCCGCGACCAATGGGCCACCATCGTCGGTCCCGCCAACGCCTCTTATTCGCATCCCGCCCGGATCGAGCGCAACCGGCTCGTCGTCCTCGCCGCCCACGCCGTCGTCCGCAACGAGCTCTTCCATCACCGCGAGGCCATCGTCGCGCGGATCCGGGCGCTGCCAGGCTGCGCCGACGTGAAGTCCCTCAATCTCCGCGCCGGCTGACGCGCTGCCAGCGGACTGCGTTAGTCAGGTTTCCGCGATTGACCGCCGGCGCGCGCGCCCTTTTTTCGAGGGCGCTTCGACTGTCTTGATTCCCCGCTCCCACCCCGAAAAATCAGCTTGCGCGCCGCACCGCGTTTCCGGAGTCTGCCACCTTGCGTTAGTGGCCTCCTGTCGGTTGCGGGGGTCCACCATGACTGGTCCGGCACTCCGCCGGATTGCCAACGGTGACGCCGGCTCCACCCCGATTTCCAGTCGGGACGGGCGGGTGGCACGGTGCCTGCAAGGGTGCCCTACAGTCGTGAACTAAACCACAAAACCATGTCCACCACAGTAGTTAAACCCGAAATCATCGCCGAATATAAGACTCACGAAAAGGATACCGGCTCGTCCGAAGTCCAGGTCGCGCTCTTGACCGCTCGCATCAATCACTTGACCGAGCACCTGCGCACGCACCGCAAGGATTTCCACTCGCGCCGCGGGCTTCTCCAGATGGCTTCCCGCCGTCGCAAGCTCCTCGACTATCTCAAGCGGCACAACCTGCCGAAGTATAACGAGCTGCTGCAGAAGCTGAGCCTTCGCCGCTAACGCTTTCATCTAACGGGCGACCCGATCCGCGGGTCGCCCGTTGTCTTTTCGACACTCGAATCCAGGCCGGGACATTTCCGTTTGGTTCTCACCGAACCGGGCGCCAAACGGAAATCTCTCGCGTCTGAGCGAGCAGATCCAAGCGGGTTGCCAGAGTCAGTCTTACCCCGTCACCAAAACCCGCGCGCGGCTTCCCCAGCCGCCGCTGCGCCCGTCTCACGGGCGCCCAACGAACCCCAGCCAGCCGCGTGACGCCGGCCGGTTCGTCCTATCCGCAGCCACGCAAACCGTCCGTATCCGTCCGAAAGAAGCTCATGAATCAGAAACATAATGTCACCGTGCCCGGCCTCGGGATCACGTTCTCCACCGGCTCCATCGCCGGCCTCGCCAATGGCGCCGTCAACGTTTGCGTCGGCGAGACCAACGTCTTCGTCACCGCCTGCATCTCCCAGACCACGAAGCCCGGCCAGGACTGGTTTCCCCTCACCGTCGACTACCGCGACAAATACGCCGCGGCCGGCCGTTTCCCCGGTGGTTACTTCAAGCGCGAAGGCCGCCCGTCCGAGAAGGAAATCCTCACCTCGCGCCTCTGCGACCGCCCCTGCCGCCCGCTCTTCCCCGAGGGCCTCCTGAACGAGGTCCAGATCATCGGCCAGCTCATGTCGGCCGATCTGATCAACGATTCCGACATCTCGATGGTCAACGGCGCCAGCGCCGCCCTCGCGATCTCGGACATCCCGTGGAACGGGCCGATCGCCGCCGTCCGCGTCGGCCTCATCGACGGCGCCTTCGTCGCCAACCCGAACATCGAGCAGATGTATTCCTCCTCGCTCGACCTCATCTACGTCGGCACCGAGGCCAACATGCTCATGATCGAGGGCTCGGCCGACCAACTCCCCGAGGAGGAGTTCATCAAGGCGCTCGAGTTCGGCCACCAGTCCATCCAGCCGATCATCGCCGCCATCAAGGAACTCGTCGCGCTCGCGGGCAAACCGAAGTCCGTGTTCCCGCTCGTCGGCGCCACCGCGCAGGCCCGCGCCATCATCGAGCGCGTCGTGCCGGACTCCCGTCTCGCTGACGCCATCTTCGGCAAGGAAAAGGCCGTCCGCAACGCCGCCGTCAAGGTGCTCAAGGAAGAGGCCAAGGCCGCGCTGCTCGCCGAACTCGGCGAGGGCAAGTTCACCGATGTCGACCTCAACGTCGTCTTCGAAGACCTCCAATACAAGGCCTACCGCAAGACCGTCCTCGAGCGCGGCGTCCGCGCCGACGGCCGCGATGCGAAGAGCGTCCGTCCCCTGCAGGCGCAGGTCGGCGTGCTCCCCCGCGTGCACGGTTCCGCCATGTTCCAGCGTGGCGACACGCAGAACATCGCCATCACCACCCTCGGGCCGACCAAGGAAGCCCAGGACATGGATGGCCTCACCGGCGGCGCGACCTCGAAGTCGTTCATCCTCCACTACAACTTCCCGCCCTTCTCCGTCGGTGAGACCGGCCGCACCAGCGGCCCGGGCCGGCGCGAAGTGGGTCACGGTGCACTCGCCGAACGTGCCGTCGCCGGCATGATTCCCGG
>CAZENI010000125.1:0-17880 GCA_964513055.1 uncultured Opitutus sp. | reverse complement strand
CCCTCGACCCAGCGGTGCGGGCTCGCGGGGCGTTTCGCGGGCGCGGTGCCGCCGGCCTCCTGCAGGCCGGTGATGAAAAGCCGCGCGAGCAGGCGGTTCGTCACGACCGCGGCGGCGACCGCGAGGGCGAGCATGAGTAGCAGAGCGCGGAGGTCGCCGCGTCCCGCCTCGGCGACGAAGGTGAGGGCCGGGTGCTCGAAGACGGCACCGATCTTCGCGGCCGCGCTCGCGCGCAGTTCACGTGGGAGCAGATTCTGGCCCTGGAACAGCAGGTAGAGCGAGGCGCCAAGGACCGCGGCAAGCACTTGGGACCATGTGCGCGCGCGCCGCGCCCCGAGCCAGCGCACGAGCAGGAGCGTCGCCCACACGCCGGCGGAGGCCGCGGCGCTGGCCACCAGCAGCCAGACGACATAGCCCCAGAGATAGCGCGGCGACTTTCCCACCGCCGCGCCGTTGAGCAGCGGCACCATGAATAGCGCGATGCTCAGGGCCGCCCCGAGCGTCATCGCCGCCCAGCGCGCCAGCAGGATGGCGCGCGGCGGCACGGGCGAGGGCAGCAGCAGATCGAAGTCCGCACGCTCGAACAGCACCGCGATGGCGTGGTTCATCGCTGCGCCGAGCATGATGAAACCGAGGAAGAACCACGCCACCGTCTCGGTCGCGAGCGAGGGCGGCCGCGGTGCCGTCCAGAACAGCAGCAGCGTGACGCCGTGCAGCACCACGAAGATCACGACGAGGAAGCCGAGGCTGGAAAACGCCCGCATCTTCCCCGTGGTCAGGTCGCGCCACAGCAGCCGCAGATCGTTGCGGAGAATCAGCCGGGTCTGGGCAAGGAGGGCGCGCATCAGGAGAGCGGGGTGGAGCGGGTGGTCCCCAACCCGCGTTCAGGGCGTGCGCACGCCGCCCACGCCAGCGTCTTGGGGAAAAGCCGCTCCGCCGTCAGCACCGCCGGTGACCGCGAGGAACACATCCTCCAGCGTGCCGCCCGCCTGCCCGGCGTGCGCGCGCAGCTCCTCGAGCGTGCCCTCCACCTTGAGCCGGCCTGCGTGGATGATGCCGATGCGCTCGGCCATCCGCTCCGCGACGTCGAGGATGTGCGTCGTGAGAATCACGGTGCCGCCGCCGCGCACGAACTGGTGGAGCAGATCCTTCACCTGCCGCGCGGCCGCGGCGTCGAGGCCCGTGAGCGGTTCGTCGAGCAGCATCACGGTCGGCGCGTGCACCAGCGCGGCGGCGAGCGCGAGTTTCTGCTTCATGCCGCGGGAGAAACTCTCGATGTGGTCGCCGCGTTTGTCCCAGAGCCCGAGCGTCTGCAGCAGTTCCTCGGCGCGCGGCCGCGCGGAGGCGCCGGGCAAATCCCAGAGCGCTGCGACGAACTCGAGGTGCTCGAGCGGGCGCAGCTTGCCGTAGAGCACGGGGTCGTCCGGCACGTAGGCGAGCGGGCGCTTGGCGTCCGACGGCTGCTGCGCGAGCGAGACGCCGTGGATCAGGATGTCGCCGTGATCCGGCCGCAGGAGGCCCGCGATCATGCGGAGGCTCGTGGTCTTGCCGGCGCCGTTGGGGCCGAGGAAGGCGTAGAGCATGCCGGCGGGCACGCGCAGCTCGAGGCCGTCGACGGCGCGGGTCGCGCCGAAGCTCTTCCGCAGGCCGCGCGTTTCGCAGGCGGCGGGCGGCACGGCGGGCAAGAGCGGCGGGAGCGCGGCGTCCATGGCCGCGCGAGCCAAGTGAATTGCCCCCGAGCGGCAACCGATTTGTCGCCCGGCGGGTGCGGCCGCGCGGCCCTTTACGCAATCCTTGCACCGCGCCCGCGAGTTGGCGAAGGTGACCGGTTCCCATGGCCATTGTCAGTCTCCTCGATGTCAGCCTGAGCTTCGGCGGCGCGCCGCTGCTCGATCGCGTCAACCTCCAGCTCGATCGCGGCGAACGCGTCTGTCTCGTCGGCCGCAACGGCGCGGGCAAGTCCACGCTGATGAAGGTCATCTCCGGCGAATTGCAGCCGGACGTGGGCCAGGTGTTTCGGACGCCGGGCGCGGTGATCGCGACGCTGCGGCAGGAGGTGCCGGCGGGCCTGACGGGCACGGTGCTGAGCGTGGTCGAGGGCGACGGCGGCAGCTACGACGAGCACAACGACTGGGAGCGCCACGATCGCGTCGAGCGCCTGATGGAGAAGATGGGGCTGCCGGCCGACATGGAGTTTGCCGCGCTGTCCGCCGGGCAGAAGCGCCGCGTGCTGCTTGCGCGCGGCCTGGTCGAGGATCCGCAGCTGCTGCTGCTCGACGAGCCGACCAACCATCTCGATCTCGAGTCGATCCAGTGGCTGGAGGAATTCCTGCTGGAGTGGGGCGGGGCGCTGCTGTTCGTGACGCACGATCGTGCGTTCCTGCGGAAAATCTCGACGCGCATCGTCGAGGTCGACCGCGGCAAGCTCATCGGCTGGCAGTGCGACTACGACACGTTTCTGGTGCGCAAGGAGGCGGTGCTCGAGGCGGAGGAAGTGGAGCGCGCGCAGTTCGACAAGAAGCTGGCGCAGGAGGAAGTCTGGATCCGCCGCGGCGTGAAGGCGCAGCGTTCGCGCGCCAACAACCGCATCCACGCGCTGGAGAAGATGCGCGCCGAGCGGGCCGCACGCCGCGATCGCGCGGGCACGGCGAAGATGACGGCGCAGGAGGCGGACCGCAGCGGCTTCAAAGTCATCGCGTGCGAAGGCGCGGGCTTCCGCTACGACAATCGCTGGATCGTGCGCGACCTCACCACGCGGATCGAGCGCGGCGACAAGATCGGCATCGTCGGCCCCAATGGCGCGGGCAAGACCACGCTGCTGCGCCTGCTGCTCGGCCAGCTCGCGCCGCAGGAGGGCACGATCGAGCAGGGGACGCGCCTCGAGATCGTGTATTTCGACCAGTTGCGCGCGCAGCTCGACGAGACCATGCGCGTGCAGGACGCCGTGGCCGACGGCAACGCGACTGTCACGATCAACGGCCGCACGCGGCACGTGATTTCCTACCTCGAGGATTTCCTGTTCGAGCCGACGCGGGCGCGCACGCCGATCAAGGCACTGTCGGGCGGCGAACGAAACCGCCTGCTGCTCGCGCGGCTGTTCACGAAGCCGGCCAACGTGCTGGTGCTCGACGAACCGACGAACGATCTCGATGCGGAGACGCTTGAGCTGCTCGAGGACATGCTGGTGGAGTTCGGCGGCACGGTGCTGCTCGTGAGCCACGATCGCGCGTTTCTCAACGAGGTGTGCACCAGCCTGCTCGTCTTCGAGGGCGACGGGAAGTTCGGCGAATACATCGGCGGCTACGACGACTGGCAGAAGGAGAAGGCGGCGAAGGCCGCAGCGGCTGCGGCCGCGGAGGAACGGGCGAAGCGGGCGGCGCGCGAGGCCGCGGCGAAGGGGGCCGACGGCGAGGCGCCGAAGAGGACGCGCAAGCTCTCGAACAAGGAGCGCGCCGAGCTCGAGGCGCTGCCGAAGAAAATCGAGGCGCTCGAGGCCGAGCAGAATGCGTTGACCGACACGCTGGCCGATCCGGCGTTCTTCAAGAAGGGCGGCGCGGAGGTGGGGAAGGCGACGGCGCGGCTGCAGGCGATCGAGGCCGAGCTGCCGCCGCTGTATGCGCGGTGGCAGGAGCTGGAGGGGTGACGGCCGGGTGCGAAGGTGGAGCGGCTTGTCCCCAAGCCGCTGGTTTGGGCCCGTAGCGGAACGCGTGAGCGTTTCGCGCGAAAGCCTCACGGCTTCCGCTACCAGGCGACTTGGGGTCAAGCCGCTCCACCTTCCCGGCGACGGTCTGAATCAGTCGGCCTTGTTCTTCTTCCGGCCGCCGCCCTTCTTGGCGGCGCCGTCGGGGGCGCCCGCGGCGGGGTCGGCGATGTCGGACTTGGGGAGGTATTTCGCGAGCTCGGTTTTCTTGGCGGCGAACTCGGGCTTGTCGGCGAGGTTGGTGTATTCGTTCGGGTCCTTCGTCTCGTCGTAGAGTTCCTCGTCGCCGTTGGCGTAGCGGATGTAGCGCCAGCCGGCGGAACGGACCGTGTGGTTCTTGTAGCGATACGTCGTGACCGCGGGGAGATCCCACGCCGCCTGCGGATTGGCGAGCAACGGGCGGATGCTGACGCCTTCGTTGTGCTTCGGCGTCGGGAGGCCGCAGAGATCGGTGAGCGTCGGGAAGATGCTCATGAAATCGACGGTGCGGTCGCAGATCGTGTTGGGCTTGGTTACACCGGGGACGACCCACATGAAGGGCGCGCGCGTGGCCTCCTCCCAGAGGGCGAATTTCCGCCAGTGGCTTTTCTCGCCGAGGTGCCAGCCGTGGTCGCCCCAGAGGCAGATGATGGTGTTGTCCTTGTAGGCGGATTTCTCGAACGCATCGAGCAGCCGGCCGAGGTTCATGTCGCAATACGCGATGGTCGCGAGGTAGGCCTGCACGGCCTCCTTCCAGCGGCCGGACTTCACCATCGGCTCGTGGTCCGTCTCCGGATGAGCCATCCGCACGCCGGCGGGCGGGACGTCGGCGAGATCGTTCTCGAGGTGCGGCGGCAGCTTGATGCTCTCGAGCGGGAAAAGATCGAACCACTTGCGCGGGACATTCCAAGGCATGTGCGGCTTGTGGAAACCGACGGCGAGGAAGAAGGGCTTGTCGTGCTTCTTCCCGAGCGACGCGATGCCGTAGTCGGCGATGGCCCAGTCGGAGATCTCGTTGTCCTGGCAGTCGAGCGCGGCGAACTTGATGCCGCCGACGCCGTCGCTCTGGCCGGCGGGCACCTTGGGATTGCCGCCCTCCCGCTCGAGATAGTGATCCCATTCGCTGGGACGGCGGTAGGACTCGTGGTAGATCTTGCCGGAGCCGTGGACGAAGTAGCCGGCCTGGCGGAAGCTCGTGGTGAGCATCTGCTCCGGCGGGAGGATCGGGCGGAAGTCGACGTTGTTTTCGTAGACGCCGCTGGTCGACGGGCGCAGGCCGGACATCAGCGCGGCGCGCGAGGGGTTGCAGACGGGCGAGGCGCAGTATGCGCGCGTGAACGACGTGCCCATGCGCGCGAGGCGGTCGTAGTTGGGCGTCTTCACCTGCGGGTTGTGGCCGAAGTAGCCGACCCAGTCGCGCAGATCGTCGACGGCGATGAAGAGGACGTTGGGTTTTTGCGGGGCGGCGGCGTGAAGGGCGGCGGCGAGACCGCTGGCAAGCAGGAGGAGGCAGAGGCGCTTAATCATGGCGGAGGCGGACGCGAGGGGGTTGGGCTGGGCGCGCGGAACGACCGGAAGAATTCCCGAAAATCGCGCGCGAGCAAGTCCGGCTCCTCCGCCGCGGGAAAGTGTCCGCCGCGCGGCATCGGCGTCCAATGCATCACATTGTAGGCGCGCTCGGCCCACTCGCGCGGCGGGTTGGCGGGCGTCTCGGCGGGGAAGAGCGCGATGCCGGTCGGCACGTGCACGCGTTCGCCGGGGCCGAAGCCCTGCGGGTGATTCACGCGGTCGTAGTAGAGCTGAATCGAGGTCGCGAGGGAATCGGTGGCGAGGTAGAGCGTCAGGTGCGTGGCGATTTCATCGAGCGTGAACCGGCGCTCGAGATCGCCGTCGCAGTCGGACCACGCGCGCAGCTTCTCGACAATCCACGCGATGGCGCCGAGGGGCGAGTCGTTCAACGCATAGGCGAGCGTGTGCGGCTTCGTGGCCTGGAGGTGATTATAGCCGCCCTCGGCGGCATACCAGCGATCCTGCGCGGCGCGATAGGCGTGCTCCGCCTGCGTGAGCGTGGGCGCGACCGGCCCGAGCCAGGGATCGCGGACGTCGGTGAGGTGGATGCCGAGCAGCGAAGCGGGATGTTGCAACGCGAGCCGCGTCACGACGTCGCTCCCGATGTCGCCGCCGGCCGCGGCGAACCGGGGATGGCCGAGCACCTCGACCATGAGTTCGTGCCAGAGGTCGGCGATGCGGCCGCGCGGTCCGCCGGTGGGAAACGGGTCGGAGAAGAAGAAGCCGGGGAGCGAGGGCAGGACGACGTCGAAGGCGTCGCGCGCGTCGCCGCCGAAGCGCACGGGGTCGGTCAGCCGCGGGAGAAGTTCCGCGAATTGGGCAAACGAGCCCGGCCAGCCGTGCGCGAGCAGGAGCGGCATCGCGTTCTCCTCGCGGCTGCGCAAGTGGATGAAGTGGATCGCCAGTCCGTCGATCACGGTGCGGAACTGCGGGAGGCGGTTCAGCGCGGCCTCCTGTGCGCGCCAGTCGAAGGCGTTGAGCCAGTGGTGCACGAGGCGGCGGAGAAACGCGTCGTCGGTCCCGAGCTGCCAGCCGGAGTTGGGGCGCAGCCTGGGCCAGCGGGCGTTCAGCAGCCGAGCGCGCAGGTCGGCGAGCTTCTCATCGGGGATCTGCAGCGTGAAGGGGGTGACGAACATGGCGGATGATTGACCGGCAGACAGACCCGAGAAACCGCTGATGGGCGCTAAGGATCGCTAAGTTTTCCAACCAAGGAAAACCACTAATCCAAGCCACAATAGAAGGGAGATTTGGGGAATAAGACCATTGAGCGTCTGGTCTGAATTCCCCCAATTCCGGCCCATTAGTGCGCATGAGTGGTTTTCCATTTGGTTCGAAATCAGCGCCCATCAGCGCCCATGAGCGGTTTCTCCGCCAAAGCGGGTGACGAGTTTTTCCAGCGTCACTTCGGCGAGGGAGGCGACCTTCCAGTCGACGTGGGCGAAGTCGTGGTGGCCGGTCGATTCGTTGGGTGCGGCGACGGCCCAGAGGTTCGCGCGCTTGGCGGCGAGCGAGCCGGTGTGCGAATCCTCGAAGGCCACCGCCTCGTGGCCGCGCAGGCCGAAGCGATTCAGCACGAGCTTGTAGAGATCCGGCTCGGGTTTGGGCGACGGTGCATCCTCGCGGCACGCGATGAAGTCGAAGTGCGCGAACAGCCCGAGGCGCGCGAGGTGGACGTCGACCCAACTGTGCGGGGAGTTGGAGGCGACGCCGAGGCGCAGGCCGCTGGCGCGGGCCGAGTCGAGCAGCGCGCGGACGCCCGGCAGGATCGGCTGACGCAGCATGAGGGCATCCTTGGCCGAGCGGCGCTGCACCTCGAGGGCGACGCGGTCTGCGTGCGGACTGAAGCCGTGCCACGGGTCGAACGCATAGTCGGCGTGGCCGACGCTGCGCAGGAAGACCGCACGGTCGAACGCCACGCCGTGCGCCGCGTGCACCTCGGCGTAGGCGTCGATCAACGGGGTTTCCGTGTCGATGATGAGACCGTCGAAGTCGAAGACGAAGGCGCGGAGCATGGATGAGGAATTTACGGAGAGGAGGAAGGTGGAAAGCGGGAAAGGAGGAAGAAGACAGGAGGCGGATTGGTTCATGGCTTCCTGGTTTCCGGCTGAATCATTCCGCGCTTCAGGCAGTGGCGGGGACGACGGTGGCCGGCGCGCGCACGGCGTTGCGGCTCAGCATCACGCCCCAGAACGCGACGAGGAAAACGGCGGTGAGCACCATGTAGCCGGCGGGCGGACCGTGCGTGTCGATGATCATCATGGCGTAGACCAGCAGCGTCCGCATGACGCGATCGAAGACGAG
Source organism: uncultured Opitutus sp. (assembly GCA_964513055.1). Classification (GTDB taxonomy): domain Bacteria; phylum Verrucomicrobiota; class Verrucomicrobiia; order Opitutales; family Opitutaceae; genus ER46. The sequence continues at coordinate 10,331 of CAZENI010000125.1, read as the reverse complement.
GTAGAAGCCGTTGACGCGGCCCATGAATTCGTTCGGCACGAGGTGCAGCAGGAGCGCGCTGCGGGCCACGCGGCAGCCGGCGTTGCCGAAGCCGAGCAGCGCGCCGGCGAGCAGAAACGCGAGCGGGAAGCGAAAGACGATGATCACGACGAGGCCCGCGAGGAAGATGAGCATCGTGGCCGGGATCGTGCCCGCGGCGCTGTGGCGGCCAATGAGCCGCGGTAACAGGAAACCGGCGACAATCGCGCCCAGCGCAAACGCGATTTCGCCCCCGGCGAAGTAGACCGCGCTGGCCTGGAGCGTCTGCGCGACGTAGATCGGAAAGAGATAATTTCCGGCCATGATGATCAGGAATGGCACGAGCGAGCAGGTGAAGAAGAGCGTCAGCCGCGGCCGGCCGCGCAGCCAGCGCCAGCCCTCGGCGACGGCGGACCAGACGCCGGGCCTCGGACGGGCCGGCTGCCCGTCCTTGCCGGTGAGATGCGTCGCCTCGTAGGGCAGCGTCGCCTGAATGAGGAAACTCGCCAGATAGGTCGCGGCGTCGAAGAGCAGGATGACCCACAGCGGCACGCGTTCGACGAGCAGCCCGCCGAGCCCGCCGGCGATCATCATCGCGGTCTGGCCCTGGATCTCGAGCAGCCCCGCGAGCGACTGATACTGCGAGCGGTCGAACATCTGCTGGATCAGCGCGAACTTCGCCGGGTAGTGGAGAGTGTAATACAGCATCCCGGCGAAGTAGATCGCCATCAACTGCCACGTGGCGAAGCCGCCCAGCGCGAGGCCGGTGAGGGCCATCGTGAGCGTGGCGAGGAAGCCCCAGGCCTCGCTCCCGAGCAGGGCGGTCTTCCGCGAGTGACGATCCACCCACGCGCCGTAGTAGGGCATGATCAGGAACAGCACCACGGTGGTCGCGATGGTGATCCAGCGGAAGGCGGCGTTGCCGCCGGGCTCATGCACGAGCAGCCACGGCACCGCGAAGATCGTCACCCCCGAGCCGATCGAGCCGAGCGTGTTGGCGACGAGCAGTCGCCGCACCCGGGAATCGCGCAGGAGTTCTTTCATCGGAGCCCGGCAGCGAAAGGCGGCCCGCAGAAAAACGAAAGCGAAGAGTCGCGGGCGGCGCCGCACCGGGTGCGACGATCGGGCCGGGACTGTGCCGGGGCCGGCGCGGAGGGACGGTGCTTGTGCTTCCGACGGCCGGTGCTACCGGATCGGAAACGCCCGAAACCGCCATGCACCTCTCCTTTTCCCGTCGCCTCGCCCTCCTGCCGCTGCTGCTCCTCGTCGTGCTCGCTGCGTCCCCGGCCCACGCCCAGCTCGGCGCCCGCTCGACGGAGGAGTGGCTGAAGACGCTCGATGCGGCGAACCGCGTGGCGAAGCTGAAGATCGACGACGTCGTGGCGGCGCTGCAGTTGAAGCCGGAGCACGTCGTGGCGGACATCGGCGCGGGGTCGGGCACGTTCACCGTGCCGCTGGCGAAGGCCGTGGCGGCGGGCGGCAAGGTCTACGCGGTCGACATCGAGCAGGGGCTCGTCGACCACATCGCGCAGCGGGCGAAGGAGCAGAAGACGCCGAACGTGGTGGCGGTGCTGGGACAGTTCACCGACCCGAAGCTGCCGGCCCGCGACGTCGATCTCGCGCTGATCTTCGACGTGCTGCACCACATCGAGAATCGCGCGGAATACCTGCGGAATCTGGCGCCGTATCTGAAGCCGAGTGGGCGGATTGCCGTGATCGATTTCCATCCGGAGCTCGGACCGCACAAGAACGACGCGGCGCTGCAGGTGACGCGGCAGCAGACGAAGGAGTGGATGGCGGCCGCGGGCTTCAAGCCCGTCGCGGAGCACGCGCTCTACACGGACAAGTGGTTCGTGGTGTATGCGCGGTAGCGCCGGCCGGGCGGGCGATTCCGCGCTCGTCAGCGTCACGGCGCGCGTGGCAGGATCGGGGACCGCATGGTCCTGCCCGCCACCCCCGCCCCGGATCCCGCCGTGTTGCGCCGGCTCGCCGCGCTCCTGCCGGCGGGTCGCGTGCTGACGGGCGCGGCGCACCTGGCGGCGTATGAGAGCGACGGGTTGACGGCGTATCAGTCGCCGCCGCGCGCGGTGGCGGTGCCGGAGACGGCGGACGAGGTGATCGCGCTCGTGCGGTTTTGCCACGCGGAGAAACTGCCGTTCGTCGCGCGCGGCAGCGGCACGAGCCTGTCGGGCGGATCGCTGCCGTGCGCGGCCGGCATCGTGATCGCGTTGAACCGGCTGAACCGCATCCTGCGGCTGGATCCGGCGCAGCGGCTCGCGGTGGTCGAGCCCGGCGTGGTGAATCTCGCGGTGACCGCGGCGGCGCAGCCCCACGGGCTGCACTACGCGCCCGATCCGTCGAGCCAGTCGATCTGCACGATCGGCGGCAACGTGGCGTTCAACGCGGGCGGCGCGCACTGTCTCAAGTATGGCATGACGTCGAACCACGTGCTCGGCGTGAAGGCGGTGCTGGCGACGGGGGAGGTGGTGGAGTTCGGCGGTGCGAGCCGCGAGCCGATCGGGCCGGACTGGACGGGGCTCTTCGTGGGGCACGAGGGGCTCTTCGGGATCGCGCTGGAGATCACGCTGCAACTGCTGCCGCGGGCGGAGACGTTTCACACCGTGCTGGCGGGCTACCGGACGCTGGAGGAGGCGGGCGACGCGGTCGCGGCGGTCGTGGCGAGCGGGCTGCTGCCGGGCGCGATCGAGATCATGGATGCGCTGGCGCTGGAGGCGGCGGTGGCGGCGGTGCACGCGGACTATCCGCCGGGGTGCGCGGCGGTGCTGATCGTGGAGCTGGAGGGGCCGCGCGAGGTGGTCGCCGAGGACCGGATACGACTGGATGCGATCCTGGCGGCGGGGCGCCCGGTCGAGGTGCGGCCGGCGCGCGACGCGGCGGAGCGGCTGGCGATCTGGAAGGGGCGCAAGAGCGCGTTCAGCGCGGTGGGCCGGCTGTCACCGGACTTCATCGTGCAGGACGGCGTGGTGCCGCGGCGGCGGCTCGGCGAGGCGCTCAAGCAGATCGCGGCGTGGTCCGCGGAGATGCGCGTGCGGGTGGCGAATGTGTTTCACGCCGGTGACGGCAACCTGCATCCGCTGATCCTCTACGACGGCCGGGAGCCGGGGGCGCTGGAGCGGGCGGAGGAACTGGCGGGGAGGATTCTGCGGATGTGCATCGCGATGGGCGGATCGATCACGGGCGAGCACGGCGTGGGCATGGAGAAACGCGACTACCTCGCCGACATGTTCGGCCCGGAGGAGATCGCGTGCATGCAGCGCGTGCGGGTGGCGTTCGATCCGCTCGGGATCTCGAATCCGGGAAAGATGTTTCCGAGCGCGGAGGCGCCGGTGCTGGCGCAGCGCGGGCTGCATCCGCTGGAGCGGGCGGGCGTGATTTCGCGGGAATGATTTTAGACAGAATGAACAAGATGAACAGAATCGGGCGGCTTTGGTTTGGAACCATTCAGTCCATTCTGTTCATTCTGTCTCAACACAAAGAGGTGTGGAATGGCTGAGGTGTTGCAGCCGGGCTCTGTGGTCGAACTCGCCGCCGCCGTGCGCTCGGCGCCGCGGGTGATGGCGGTGGGTGCGGGCACGAAATCGCGGCTCGCGCGGGTGAGCGGGGAATTCACGCGGATCTCGACGGCGCGATTGAGTGGGATCGTGGAGTATGAGCCAAGCGAGTTCACGTTCACGGCGCTCGCGGGGACGCCGGTGCAGACGATCGTCGCGGCGCTGGGCGAGCGCGGGCAGTATCTGCCGTTCGATCCGATGCTGGCGGACGAAGGCGCGACGCTGGGCGGCACGGTGGCCGCGGGCTTGAGCGGGCCGGGGCGCTGGCGGTTCGGCGGGGTGCGCGACTTCATCCTCGGCGTGCAATTCGTGGACGGCGAAGGCCGGCTGCTGCGGATGGGCGGCAAGGTGGTGAAGAACGCGGCGGGTTTCGATTTGCCGAAATTCTTCGTCGGCAGCGCGGGACGTTTCGGCGTGCTGGCGGATTTGACGTTCAAGGTGTTCCCGCGGCCGGCGGTGCGGCGGACGCTGCGGCTCGCGGCGAGGGACTTCGCGGCCAAGGCGGCGATCCTGGCCGCCGCGGCGGGCACGCGCTGGGAACTCGACGCGCTCGATGTGGCGATCGGGGAGCCGGCGGTCTTCGTGCGGCTGGGTGGACCAGAGAGCGCCCTCGAGGCCATCGTATCGGAAATCCTGGCACGCTTCCCCGGCGAGAAACTGGGGGCGGCCGAGGCGGAGGAGTTCTGGCGCGGGATCACCGGCTTCGGCTGGGCGCATCCGGGCGGGACGCTGGCCAAGGTGGCGCTGACGCCAGCGCAAGTGCCGGAGTTCGGCGCCTGGGTGGGCGCGCAGACGGGGGCGCGCGGGTGGGTCAGCGCCGGCGGGAATGTCGGCTATGCGTCGCTGGCGCCTGGCGTGGCGGTGCCAGCGAGCGCGTGGCCGGGCGTGACGCTGCGCGGCGACGGGCCGTTGTGGCTGGGGCCGCGGCGGGAGTTCGCGATCACGAAGGCGGTGAAGGCGGCGCTGGATCCGCAGAATCGTTTTCCGGGTTTGGATGAATAGAAAACGGATTAATTCAGAAGCCAGAAAGCCATGAATCGAACCGCGTTTGGTGACTTGTTCCTGGGTTCCTGGTTTCTGAATTAATCTCCATCCGACGAATTTCATGCTGCACGCGATCAAACCGAACGAGCACGGGCCGCTGGGACAGCCGATGGCGGACGCGGTGCAGGCGTGCGTGCACTGCGGGTTCTGCCTCGCGGCGTGTCCGACGTATCAGGAACTTGGACAGGAGATGGATTCCCCGCGCGGGCGGATCGTGCTGATGAAGCAGGTGCTCGAAGGCACGCTGCCGGCGGCGGCGGCCCAGCCGCACATCGATCGCTGCCTCGGCTGCCTCGCGTGCGAGCCGGCGTGCCCGAGCGGCGTGCCGTATCGCGATCTGATCAGCCCGTATCGCGCGACCGTGGGGGCGGCGGCGGCGCGCACGACCGGTGAGAAAATGCGCCGCTGGCTGGCAGCAAAGACGATTCCGGATCCGGCGCGTTTCCGGCTGGCGCTGGCGGGCGCGAAGCTCGGCCGGGCGCTGGGCGCGCTGGTGCCGGCGGCGCTCCGCCCGATGCTGGCGCTGGCACCGGCAGAGGTGCCGGCGGCGGTGAGTCTGCCGCGCGTCACGCCGGCGCGCGGCGAACGACGCGCGCGCGTGGCGCTGCTCGCGGGCTGCGCGCAGCAGGTGCTCGATCCCGACATCAATGTCGCCACGATCGCGGTGCTGGCGCGCAACGGCGTCGAAGTGATCGTGCCGGAGGCGCAGGGCTGCTGCGGCGGGCTGGCCTGGCACACGGGCGACCTGGCGGCGGCGCAGGCGTTGGCGCGGAAGAATCTGGACGCGTTTCCCGCGGACGTGGACGCGATCCTCACGAACGCCGCGGGCTGCGGCTCGGCGATGCACGAGTATCACCTGATCCTGCGCGGGACGGCGGACGAGGCGCGGGCGGAGGCGCTGCGGCGGCGCGTGGTGGATGTGAGCGTGTTTCTCGCGCAGATCGGCTTGCGGGAAAAACCCGCGGGCGCCGGGGACGGGCGGCCTGTGGCCGTCGCGTATCATGATGCCTGTCACCTTGCGAACGCCCAGAACGTGCGGGCGGAGCCGCGGGCGTTGTTGCGGGCGATCCCGGGCGTCGAGGTGCGCGAGATCGCGAACCCGCACCTCTGCTGCGGCAGTGCCGGCACCTACAATCTCGATCAACCGGTGATCGCGCAGGCGCTCGGTGCGCAGAAGGCGGCGGCGGTGGTCGCGACCGGCGCGAAGGTCGTGGCGACGGGCAACATCGGCTGCCTCACGCAAGTGCGCACGCACCTCGCGGCGGCGAATCCGCCGATCCGCGTGCGGCACACGATGCAGGTGTTGCGGGATGCGTATCGCGATGGGGACCTGGGGAAATTGGGAGAAGCAGGAAGCCAGGAAGCCAAGAAGGTCGATCCACGGAAAAGATGAATGTGGAAAGCAGGAAATCGGGAAGAGACCGAGGCGGATCGAGCATGGACTACTTTCATGGCTTCCTGGTTTCCTGCTTCAATTGGGTCGGTCTGAGCTCACGTTGGAAAACTCACCTTATGAAAACGCTCGTTGTGCTGGCTGGTTTGGTTCTCGCGGGGTTGGCCGGTGTGCTCCGCGCCGCGGATCCGGCGGTGGAGGCCGTGTTGCGCGCGGATCAGGCGCGGCTCGCGGCGATGATGGCGGGGGACGGTGTGGCGCTTGGGCGGCTGATGTCGGATGAGCTGCGCTTCGTGCACTCGGACGGCCGCATCGAGTCGAAGGCCGACTACGTGAAGAACATGCTCGCGGGCGACACGCAGTATGCGGACGCGAAGACCTCGGGCGTGGAGGTGCGGCAGCCTTCGCCGGACGTCGTGATTCTGATCGGTGCGCAGGAGATGCGGAAGCGGCTCGGGCCGGCGTGGTCGGAGGTCAGGCTGCGCTTCATGTCCGTGTGGCGCCGCGAGGGCGGCACGTGGCGGATGTTTGCGTGGCAGTCGATGCGGCCGGCGGGAAACAGCGTGGTGCCGAAGAAGTAAGCTCCAAATTCCAAGCTCCAAGCACCAGAGAAACTTCAAACAAGGAACCCTGAAACACCCTTTCGAGCGCTCGCCCTCGGAACTGCTCTGAACCTTGGTGCTCGGAGCTTGGAACGTGGTGCTTACCGTCCCGGGACCACGCTCGTCCAGACGTAGGCCTGGAACATCACGAGGAAGCCGACGAGGATGGCGAGGGCGATGCTGTGCCAGAAGACGGCGCGGAGGATGGTGCCGGCGGACGGGCTGTCGGGGTGGCCGCCGGTGGCGACACTCGCGACCACGATGCTCTGCGCATCGATCATCTTCCCCATCACGCCGCCGGAGCTGTTGGAGGCGCACATGAGGACGGGCGAGAGGTTGAGCTGCTCGGCGGTGACTTTCTGCAGGTTGCCGAAGAGGACGTTGGAGGAGGTGTCGCTGCCGGTGAGGGCGACGCCGAGCCAGCCGATGATCGGCGAGAAGAACGGGAAGAGCCAGCCGGTGCCGGCCATGGCGAGGCCCATCGTCGTATCCGTGCCGCTGAAACGCGTGGTGAAGCCGAGGGCCATCATCACGGCGATCGTGAGCAGGGAGATGCGGACGCGCAGGAGCGTCTGGCCGTAGATGCGGAGCGCGCGGCCGAAGCCGACCTTGAGCGCGATGACCGAGGCGATGCCGGCGAGCAGCAGCGCGGTGCCGGTGGCGGAGAGGAGGTTGAGGCTGTAGATGGCCTTCTCGGGCGTGGGCGCGGGCGCGACCGGCGGGACCTTGATGACGGCGAGGTGGAGCTCGGGGACGGGGATCTGGGGGTTGAACCAGTCGTTGAGCTGTTCCTTCACGGGCTTGATGCCCCAGAGGAAGACAAAGCCGGTCAGGAAAATCCACGGGAGCCAGGCGTGCCAGGCGGGACCCTTGGCGGTGACGGCGTTGGCGGCGGGGGCGGGCGCGGCGGCGTTGCGCGACTCCTCCTTGGGCTGCCAGAAACGCATGAGCACGACGACGGAGAGCATCGCGACGGCGGCACTGACGATGTCGACGAGCCAGGGGCCGTGGAAATTGGAGATGAGAAACTGCATCACGCCAAAGCTGCCGCCCGAGACGAGGCACGCGGGCCAGACCTGGAGCATGCCGCGCCAGCCGGCCTGCGCGGCGACGAGCCAGAACGGGACGATGAGCGAGAAGAACGGGAGCTGGCGGCCGACCATTGCGCTGAGGTCGAGGAGATCGAGGCCGGTGAGCGGCGCGAGCGTGGTGAGCGGAATGCCGAGCGAGCCGAAGGCGACGGGCGCGGTGTTGCCGATGAGCGCGAGCTTGGCGGCCTCGAGGGGCTTGAAGCCGAGGCCGATCATGAGCGCGCCGCTGATCGCGACGGGCGCGCCGAAGCCGGCGGCGCCCTCGATGAACGCGCCGAAACAGAACGCGAGCATGAGGGCCTGGATGCGGCGGTCGCCGGAGATGCCGGCGATCTGTTTTTGCAGGACGGTGAACTGGCCGGTCTCGACCGAGAGCTGGTAGATGAAGATCGCGTTGAGGATCAGCCAGCCGATCGGGAGCAGGCCGAAGGCGGCGCCGTAGCCGGCGGAGGCGAGGGCGAGCGAGGCGGGCATGCCGTAGACGCCGATGGCGATGGCGAGCGCGACGACGAGTGCGATGATCGCGGCGAGGTGCGCGCGCACGTGCCAGAACGCGAGCAGGCCGAGGAGCACGACGACGGGCAGCGCGGCGATGAGCGCGGAGGTGCCGATGCCGCCAACGGGGGCGTAGGTTTGGGACCAGGCGAGGAACATGGGGTGGGGCGCGACGAGGGGGAGACGGAGCGACGGAGAGGTGGGGAGACCGAGGAATGGGGTATCCCTGATCACCGCACAAGCGCGTGACGCATGAAGGCTCGCGGCTCCCGGGTCACAAGAGCAAAAAAGGCGCACGCCGGGGCGTGCGCCTTGGAACCGCGCGGGTGAACGGATCGCGTCCGGCCTACTCCGGAATCTCGTAGATCTCGACGAGGGCGATGCCGGTGCTGGCGTTGTCGACGGCGCCGACCTGGGCGGTGTAGGTGCCGGGGGCGAGGGTGAGGACGAGGACGGAATCGCGGCTGCCGTTCGGGAGTGCGAAGGCCCCGGTGACGCGCGCAGCGTCGCCGTTAGCCGAGGCCTCGGCGGCGACCGCGCTCCAGTTGTCGTTCTCGGCGACGAGTGTGCTGCCGTTGTAAACCCGCAGCCGCGGATCGACGAGCGTGCCGGTGACGCCGAAGGCCGCCAGGCCCGGGCCGATGCCGCGCACGAGGACTTTTTTCGAGGCGCTGCCGGAGACCACAAAGCCGCCGATGAGGATGTTCTCGCCCGTGCCGGCGACGGCGCGGGTCGAGACGTTGACGAGCCGCTGGGCATCGGTGCCCGGATTCGCGCTGGCGTCGTAGACCTCGGCGAGCGCGACGCCCGTGCCGGTGCCGCCGAGGACCTGGGCGGTGTAGGAGCCGGGCGGCAGCGTGACCAGGAGCGAGGCGTCGGCCGAGTTGTTCGCGAGGGCGAAACCGCCCACCCGCGCGGTGGCCGTGACGAGCGCCGCGGCGGACGTCGCGTTGCCCCAGTTGTCGTTCTCCGCCACCACCGTGCTGTCGCGGAAGACGCGGATGAGCGGATTGGCGAGCACGCCCTGCACGCCGAAGCCGGTGAGGCCGGGCCCGATCGCGCGGATCAACACGGGCTTGGGCGCCGTGCCGCCGATGGCGAAGCCGGCGATGAGCACGTTGTCGCCCGCGCCGACCTGGACGCGCGCCGAGAGGTTGATGAGGCGCTCGGTGCGCGCGAACGCGCCGGCGACGTTGGGGGCGTTGAACGCGACGGTGCCGCCGCGGGCGTCGATTGCGGCATCGACCGCGATGCTGCTGCCGGAGTTGAGGCTGAGGTTGGTCGCGGCCGTCCGGGTGAGGGCGGCACTCACGGTCATGGCGCCGCTCTGGCTGTCGCCGAGCACGAGCGTGCCGGCGGTGATGCGGCCGAACTCGGCGGCGGTGAGGCCGAGCGTGCCGGCGGCATCGTCGCCACCGAGGGCGATCTGCGTGCCGGGCGTCCGCGGCCGGATCGTGACGGTGTTGGTGCCGGCATCGATGGAACCGGAGGAGGCATTGATGTTCAGGCTATCCGCGATCAGCTCGATGCTGGCGGTGCCGGTCGTCGTGACGCTGGCCGGAGTGTTGCCAATGGCCACGCCGAAAGAATTAGCGGCCACGCCACCCGCGCCACCGGTGCCGGTGAGCTTGATCGCGCCATCGACCGAGCTGACGGCGCCAATCGCGCCTTCGAGGTAAATTCCGTGGTTTTCGCGGGTGCCGCCGCCACCGGTGCCAGCCATCGTGATCGTGGCGGCAGTGAGCCCAGTGCCGCTCGAAGTCACCTGGCCGCCAGACACGACCCTGATGCCGGCATTGGAGCTGCCTGCCGACGCGGAGCTAGCCTGGCCGTTGATCGTGATACTGCCGTTGACGGAGGTGATTTTCGCTCCGGTTCCCGTCACGAGGACGCCGTCGTTCAACCCTCCTGCGGATGCTCCCCCATTGCCGGTCACCACGATCGATCCGGTGCCACCCGCGGCAATCGTGCTGCCGACGACCATAACCCCTATGTTTGAATCCCCCCCCGACCCACCCGTGCCGACGACGGTAACTGCCCCGTTGCCGCCAGAAGAAATGGAGGCGGCGCCGGCGAGATAGACGCCGTAGCCTCCGCCGTTGGCTCCGGTTCCTCC
>CAZENI010000124.1:0-17987 GCA_964513055.1 uncultured Opitutus sp. | reverse complement strand
GATGGCGGGAAAGCCCGCGAGATAATCGCGCGTGAGCTGCTTGAACGTGTCCAGCCGCGCGCGCAGCTCCGGCGAAGGCAGCTCCGGCGCCGCATCCAGGAGCGCCGCGAGCTTCCGGCCGAATTCGCGGCTCATCTCCTTGTAGGCGGGCAGCGTGCCGACGACGGGCTTGAGCTCGGTCGCAAAATCCACCGGCTCGATCTTCACCGCGGCGGCCTCGGCGAGCTTCCCCTCGGCCTGCAACTGCAGCCGCTCGGTCTTCTTGTCTTCGTTGACGACGAACTTCGTCTTGATCGCCGTCGTCTGCTCCGCGAGCTCGGACAACAGGCCGCGAAGCGGATCGACCGTCGCGGCGAACCGGTCGGCATAGGCGTCGAAGCCCGCCAGCGCGGCGTTCGCCTCCTCGAGCGAACGTTTTTCCGGGCCGGTGAGGCGCGTGAGCTGGCGGAGCCGAAGGTCGGAAAGATAACGCGTGAGCGCCGTGTGATCCTCCGTCTGCCGCCGGATGAAATCGACATACTCGAGGCCCGCCAGGCGGTAGACCTCAAGATTGAGGCGGTTCTGCGCAAAGAAACCGAACCCCTCGCGGGCGAGAAACACCGTGATCAATGCGAGCACCACGACGGCGACGAGCGCGTTGCCGCCGAAGAACGCCTTGATCGTGTCGTCGACCGTGAGCCCGAGCAGGCGCACGCGCCGCTTCGTCACGACGAAGTTCGCGGGCGCGACGGTCTTGGCGGGCTCGGTCATGGGCGGCGCAAAGGCCGGGTGGCCGCTTGGGCGAGGCGATCGTCGCGCGCGATCATTGCGGGGCGACGAAGCCGACCTTGTCCATGATCGCCTTGCCCTCCTCGCTCAGCGTGAATGCGACGAACTTCTCCGCCTCCCCCGTGGGCGCGCCGTTGGTGTAGTAAAAAGTCGGGCGCGCGTAGGGATACGTGCCCTTGAGGACGCCCTCCTTGGTGGGCAGCTGACCGTCGATCGCGATCACCTTGACGCCCGGGGTATTGAGATAGGCCAGGCCGACATAGCCGATGCCGTTCTGGTTCTTGCCGACCTCGGCCGCGATCTGTTCGTTGCCCGCCATCTTCTGCGAGGAACGCGCGTAGTCGCGGTTGTTCATCGCGAGCGTCTTGAAATCCGAATACGTGCCCGACGAGGTGTTGCGCGTGTAGAGGGAGATCTTGCCCGGCTTGCCGCCGACCGCGGACCAGTCCGTCACGTCGCCGGAGAAGATCTGCTCGACCTGCCGCTTCGTCAGCTTCGGGATCGGGTTCGCCGCGTTGACGATGATGCCGATGCCGTCGTGCGCCACGATGGTGGGCTTGAGCGTAACGCCCTTGGCGTTCGCGGCCGACATCTCGGTCTGCTTCGCCCGGCGCGAGCTCATGCCAATCTGGGCGGTGCCGTCGATCACGGCGGAGATGCCGGTGGTGGAACCCTCGGCGGCGATTTCGAACGAGACGCCGGGGTGCTTCGCGACATACGCCTCCTTGAGCGTGGGCACGAGCTTTGCCCCGAGCGTGTCGGAGCCCTTGATGACGAGTTTCTGCGCCGAGGCGGCGGACGCGGCGGCGAGCGCGGCGAGGAGAAGGAGGGCGGTTTTCATGACGCGGTGGATTTTCAGAGGGAGGAGTGGGAACTCAGAACTGGATTTGCATCTGCGAGCGGACGCCGACGGCGCGGGCTTCGGCGGGAGCGCCGGTGACGGTCTCCTTGGTCTTGCCGTAGACGCCGCCGAGCTGGAGCTTCAGGTCGTTGCCGCGGAGATACCAATTGGCGCCGCCATACCATTCGTGAAACAGGTTCATGGTCGCACCGGTGGGCGCCGAGCGCATCACGTCGGCGATGTTCACGCCGCGGCCGTCGGTATCGAGCTGCTGGTAACGCACCACAAGTTCGAAGGTATCGCTCAACAGGTAGCTCGGCTGGATGAAGAAACCGGAGGGCCGCGCATCGCGCGTCGCGGACGCGCCGCGCTCGACGTCGGCCATCAGATACTCGGCCATCAGGCCGATCGGCCCCTTCTGCACGTCGAAATAGGCCGAGAACAGCTTCAGGTCGGCGCCGCGCCCCAGATTGGCCGTGCCGACGCCGCCCTGGTCAGGCAGGAAGCCGGCCCCGACGCCCGCAATCCAGGTGCCGCCATTTTCCGGAAAGCGCCCGGCCACGCCGGTGCTCGCCCAGTAGGCGAACGAGTTGTTCGTGCCGTCGCCGGTGCCCGCCGAGAGGGTAAAGGACTCGTTGCGCTCGGGGTTCGTGACCGCGGCGCTGTAGACGAAATTGGTCAGCGCGTTGATCTCCTTCTTGCCGTCGAGAAAGGCGCCGATGCGGTAGCTGGCGGCACCGAGCCGGCGGCCGTTGTTGGACTCGACGAAATAGCGCGTCACGCCCGAGCGCTCGATCGACTTGAGATGCCCGCTGCTGGCGCGCTCCTCGTAGCCGACGTTTACCTTCCGGAGGCCGAAGTTGAAGTTGAGATCCGGCGTCGGTTTCCACTCGAAGATGGCGTCGTCGTAGCCGCCCGACGCAAAATCATACGTCATCGTGGCGCCCCAGTTGCCGCCCACGCCCGCCTTCAGGGTGAGATACATGCGCCGGGTGAAAAAATGCTGCGTGGCCACCGGCCCGATCGCCGCACCCTTCACGTCGGTCTCGATCCCGGCGTGCTGCACCTGCATCCGCATGCCGACACTGAGACGGTCGGTAAATTTCCCGCCACCGAACGCAGGCTGCGGCAGCACCGCGGCCGCCTCCCGCACGAGTTCGGCCCGGATGTCCTCAGCCTCCTGCGCGGACAGGATGCCCTTCCGCATCAGCGCATTGATCAACGCGCCGCTGTCCTGGGCCATGGCGGCGACCGAAACTAAGAGCCAGCCGGCGACGGCGAGGAGTCCGAAAGTTGAGCGGGAGAGCATGAGTGAGTGTGGCCTGTGACCGGTTTCAGCACCGGTGGCCGTCACAGTAAGCCCCAATTGTTACGATTGCGTGGCGACCAGGTGACAAACCCGGAACGAATCCGTGGCGAAGCGGCTTTTTGTGTTACGATGACGTGTGGAGAGACAGGGAAACGAAAACGGCGCCCGGAAACCGGGCGCCGTTCAATTCTGCTCCAACCTGCCCTGTCGCTCAGTCGATCTCGTAGACTTCGACGATCACTTCGCCGCCGCCGGTCTTGCCGCGCACCTGCATCGTGTAGCCGCCCGGGGGCAGCGTCGCGAGCAGCACGGAGTCGCGGCTGCCGGCCGGCAGCGCAAACGCGCCGACCTGCGCCGCGAGCTGGACGGCCTGCGTGCCGGACCAGTCGTCGTTCTCACCGATCTTGTTGGCGCCCGAGTAGAGTTCGAGCACCGGATCGGCGACCACGTTCGCCACGCCGAGCGGCGTCAGGCCGGGGCCGACCGCGCGAATCATCACCGTCTGCGACTGGCTGCCGTTGATGAAGAAACCAGGGAAGCCGACGCCGCCGGGCGCGAGGGTCAGGCGGGTCGCGAGATTGCTGAGCTTGCTGGACGAGCCGGCGTTGACGACGACCGTGCCACCGGCACCCGTGTCGCTCAGCGCGCTGGCCGGGGAGAAATAACCGTCGCGGCCGAGCTTCGTCCACGCGTAGGCCCAGTTGCCCGAAGTCGTGAACGCGCCGAGATAGTTCGCCACGGTGAAGAAGCCGTCGTTCGGCGCGGTGGCCGCGAGCTGCAGGGCGGGGCTGCCGGCGCGGAGGCGCGGATCGAGCAGGCCGCCCTTGGTGCGATCGATGGCGACGAACAGCGGGTCCGTGTTCACGCGGTTGTTCTGCGCGGCGGCGCGGATGTGCTCCGCGGTGTAGTTGGTGGCGGGAGCGGCGCCACCGGCGGTGGCATTGGGCGCGAGGAAAAGCTGCGCATCCGTGGTGCCGGCGCCGAAGGTGCCGAAGAGGTTGTTGGCGATCACGATGTCACCGGCGGCGAGCCGCTTCGCGCTGTCCTGCGCCTGCGCGCTCTCGGTCTCGATGCGCCAGGCATAGCCGCGGAAGTCGTGGAAGATCGAGTTGTAGACCTTGCCACCGGTATTGTCGCGGAAGATGGGCCCGATGCTCAGCGTATTGGCGCTCGTCGCGCCGGAACCGATCGCCGTCACGTTGTAGACCGTCGGGATCGCGTAGGGCTGGCCGTCCTCGGGGGTCGTGCCGCCATCGGACTCGAACGCCTGGTTGCCGACCGCGGGATCCTGGATGAGGAAGAGAAACTGCAGCTTGCCGCGGAAGCCTTCGTCCCAGTCGAAGCCGTCGTCATCGTTGAACGCGCTCACGAGGTATTTGCAGTTCACGGTGCCGCCGAACCACTCGAAGCCGTCGTCGGCGTTCGCGAAGACCTCCACGTATTCGATCGTCGTGCCGGAGCCGACGGCGCCCATGGTGAGGCCGTTGAGTTCGTTGTTCGGCCCCAGGAGCGAGCCGGCGTGGCGGATCGAGACGTAGCGGAAGACACCGGAATCGTCGGCGTCATTGGTGCCGCCGTAGATGCCGAGCGGCTCCGTGGTCGGGATGCCCTCGATGTTGCCCTGGCCCGAGGCGGTGTTGGTGCGCGCGCGGCCGAGCAGCACGACGCCGCCCCAGAGGCCGCGATCGCTCTGGCCGAGATTGCCGTTCAGATTGTCGGCCTCGGCGGTGAAGATGATCGGTTCGGCGGCGGTGCCGCTGGCGTTGATCTTCGCCCCGCGCGCGATGACGAGCGCCGACGCATCCTGGGCGGCGCGGACCTTGCCCTTGATCACGGTTCCCGGCTCGATCGTGAGCGTGACGCCATCGGTCACGAACACGCGGCCGTCGAGGATGTAGGTGTTGCTTTTCGTCCACGTGCGGCTCGACGTGATGTTCGCGTTCACCGTGATATCCGCGCCGAAGAGCGCAGCGGGCGCGGCGAGGAGGGCGAGTAGTTTCAGGAGCTGAGGTTTCATCGTTGCTTGATTTCTTTTGGTTACTGCGAGTAAAAATTCCGGGGCGCGGCCGCGCCCGGAGGCCAGGACCGCGCGGGCCGCCGGCCGGTGCGGTGCTCAGTAGGTGTAGGTCACGCCCAGCGAGGTCGTGACGCCGCGGCGGTGCGAGGAACGCAGGTAGTCGATTCCGCGATACGTGTAGGTCTCCTCCGCGGCGCGATCCAAGAGGTTCTTGGCGCTGAGCGAGACCTTCCAGCGGTCGCGGATCTTCTGGTTCCAGATGAAGTCGAGCGTCGGCGCCGGCTGCTCGAAGACATTCGGCGTGCCCGGCGGGCTGACCTGCGACAGCCGCTCGCCGAAGACGTTGTAGTAGACGCTGACGGTCGTGCCCCAGCGCGGCTGGCTGTAGGTGAGATCGATGTTGTAGATGTAGGGCGACTGGCCGGTCAGCTCCCGCGTGCCGCCCGCGTTCGGCTCGTAGAAACGGATGAACGCCAGCTCGGCCGCGGTGATGTCGACCTTCGACTCCACCAGTGTGAAGTTGAATCCGCCGGAGAAGCCGCGGAGCCGCTCGGAGAGAAACGCGAGGTTCTTGCGCGCCTCGATCTCGACCCCGCGCACCTCGCCCTTCGGCGCGTTCTGAAACTGCAGCTCGCCGCTGTTCACGACGGAGAACACGCCGCGCTCGATCGGATCGGTCATCTGCTTGTGAAAGAGACTCACCGCGAGGATCTCGCCGCGACGGGGGAACCACTCCCAGCGGAGATCGTAGTTCTTGATCGTCGTGCGGCGGAGGTCGGGATTGCCGATGTAAACGAAGTCGCCCACGAACTCGAACGACGTGTAGTCGGCGATCTCGCGGAAGTTCGGGCGCGCGATCGTCTTGGTCGCCGCCGCGCGCAGGTTCATCTTCTCGCTCAGCGCGTAGATCACGCTGACCGAGGGCAGCGTGTCGTCGTTGTCGAGCAGCCCGGCGCGCCGGCGCGGGTCGCGGCTGCGGACGTCGAGCTTCGTCGACTCGCGGCGGGCGCCGCCGATGAGCCGGAGCGCATTCGTCACCGGCACGTCGAGCATCGCGTAGGATCCGGTGACCTCCTGGTCGCCGGCGTAGTTGTTGCCGGCCGAGCCGGTCTCGACGAGGTAGAGCTGGCCGGGACGGAACCGGCCCGTGGCGGGATCGACCTGGCCGACCTGCGCCTCGCGCAGGAACTGCGCCGCGTCGCCGTCGTAGCGGAGGACGGTGCTGTTGTATTCGAAGAGCCGCTCGTTGAACACGCGCTCGGTCTTCGCCAGCGCCGTGCCTACCTTGAACTGCGCGCTGCGCTCGCCCGCGAGGAGGAAGGGCAGCGAGAAGTCGACGCTGTAATCCCGGCGCGACTCCTCAAGGTCGCGGAAGTATCGCGCCGGCCGCGGCAGGCCGGAGGCCTCGAAAAACTGGCTGCCATCCGGCGTCTGGAACGTGCTGAAGTAGCGCGTGTCGGGCTCCTCCTGCGTCGTCGTGGCATCGGTGATACTCCAGTTCAACCGCGCCTCGCGCCAGGCCGGGAAGAGGTGCTTGCCGGCGAGTTGGAACGAGCGGAGCGAACGCTCGGTGTAGCGCAGCGTGCGCGTCGTGAAGACTTCCGTCTCGCTGATGCCGCCGCCGGACACGTTGAGCCCGCTCTGCTGGCGCACCATGTCGTTGCCCGACTGGTTAACCATCGTGTTCAAACTCATCTGGTGCTCGGGGCTGAATTGATACGCGAGATTCAGCAAACCCCCGAGCAGCGTGTCGTCCTCGCTCCGCGCATCCGTCAAACGCACGAGCGGCGCGAGCGACGGAGAACCGACGCCCTGCCGCTCGTAGCGGCCCGTCACGCCGTCCCGGTAGCCGCCGAAGCTGCGGTCGTAGGAGAGACTGGCGGCGTAGCCGAACTTGTGCCCGAAGAGCGACGTCACGCCGCCGAGCGCGGTCGCGAAGCTGTGGTTGAACGGCGCGTCCTTGAGCGACGGCGCCATCACCGGCGTGAATGCGCGCGTGAGCCGGCCGATCTCGGTGTCGACCGTCGCGCTGGAGAACCGCAGCGGGATCCGCTGCCCCGCCAGTTCCGCCGGCAGCGCGCGGCTGCCGTCATCGCGGCCCCAGGTGTTGCTGCCTCCGCCCGACGTCATGAAGTCCTTGCCCGTGACGCGCGAATTGCTCGCGAACGAGGCGGAGAGCGAGAACGTGAACTGCTCGGGAAACTCCTTCGTCTTCATGTCGACACTGCCTCCGGTGAAGTTGCCCGGCTTGTCCGGCGTGAAGGTCTTCGTCGTCACGATCGCGTCGATCAGGTCGCTCGGGAACATGTCCATGTTCACCGCGCGGCGATCGGGGTCTGCGCTGGGCACCTCGACGCCGTTGACCAGCGTCGAGCTGTAGCGCTCGCCGAGGCCGCGGATGTAGACGTATTTGCCGCCGACGACGGACGCACCGGTGACGGCCTTCATGGCCGACGCGGCCGTGCCGAAGCCGAGCTTGCTCATCTGCTCGGAGCCGATCGCGTCGCTAACGGCGATCGACTTCTGCCGCGCCGAGAGCAGGCCCACGCCGGAGTTCTGCAGCACCTCGGCGGAAACCGAGAAAGCCTCCATCCGCACGACGGGCTCGCGCGAGGCCGTGAGCGCCACGTCAACCTTGGCCGAGTCGCCGGGCGTCACCGCGATCGACGTGATGCTGACGGGAAGAAAGCCCTCTTTCGTCACCGTGAGATCACGCGCGCCCGGCGGCACGGCGTTGATCCGGTAGGCGCCATCGAGATCCGTGGTCGCCGTCAACAGCGTGCCGGTGACGGAAACCGTCGCGCCCGCCACACCCCGGCCGGTCTCGGCCCCCAGCACGACTCCGTTCAACGTCCCCGTGCTCTCCGCGGCCGCCGCCAGCGGCGGAAGCGAGGCGAAACACAGGGCCCAAAGCAAACTCCGGACGAGCCGGAGGGACGTGGACGGATTCAACGAAAACATACCTGCCAACAGGCCACGCGGCAAAACACGCCCGCAACGCAAATGCTGCCGCGTCGCGGGAGTTTCACCGGTCCGTCACGCGTTCGGAACAATCGGACCGCCCGGTCGCGCCGCGCTCAATTCCGCAACACGATTTTCTGCGGGCGGAAGTCCGGTTCGAGCCGCCGGGCCTCGCCAAAGTGGTGCCGCGCCCCCGCGGCGTCGCCCTTCCGCTCGAGCAGGTTGCCGAGACGATGATGGACGCACGCGGCGGTCGGCTGGCCGTCGCCCTCGGGCGCCCGCAGTTCCAGGCATCGGCGGAGCGCGGCGATGCCGCGATCGATCTCGCGTCCGCTGAGCGCCGCGCATCGGCCGAGATGATACAGCGCCAGGAAATCATCCGGATTCTCGCGCAGCACCGCCTCGAACGGCGCGAACGCCGCGGCCATCCGCCCCTCCGCGAGCGCGAGCGTGGCCCGCGCGATCCGGCCGCCGGCCGCGTCGAGCCGGGCAATCTCGTCGGCCTCCGCCCTCGCCTTCTCCAGGCCGCCGCCCGCGAGCCGCGGCGCGACGCAGAAGTAGCCGAGGAGGCTCCAGCGGAAGGCGGGGTTCGCCGGTTCGAGCGCGATGGCGCGCTCGTAGGCCGCGCGGCATTTTCGCGCCCAGCCGAGCTTGGCGAGCAGGGGCGCGTTCTGGGCCGCAAGGCCGTAGGCATCGCCGAGGGCGTTCTGGATCCGCGCCTCGTGCGGGGCGGCGCCGGCGGCGCGTTCGAGATGCGCCAGCGCCGCCGCCTCGTCATCGAACCAGAGCGCCAGCCGCCCGAGATAGAAATCAATCTCCGGATCCGCCGGCCGCTCGCGCGCCAGTTCGCCGAAGAGCTCCCGCGCCTCCGAGTAACGCCGGGTGTGGTAGCAATCCATCGCCCGCACCAGCCCGCCCGCGCTCCTGGCACTCGCCCCGGCGACGGCGGTGCTGAAGAGCAGCAGCATCCAGCGGCGACGGAAGCGCTCGGTCATCGGGGCGCGGCCGGCGCGGCCGCAAGGTGAGGCCGGGCGATCCGGCGCAGGCGTTGCGTAGACAGCCGGACCCGGCCGCGCATCCGCCACCAAGGCTGATTCCGCGCGTCGTGCATGAAGTCGCGCAGCTCCGCGTCGAGTTCGCGCATCGTCCACACCCGCCCGAGGTGCGCGATCAGATCGCGGTCCGGACTGAAATAATCCGGCTGCAACACCATCACCACCGGCGCGAGCGCCACGGCGTGGCGGTGCCGGCAGCGCCAGAAAATCTCCGAGGCGAATTCCTCGCTGCCGCAGCCCCGGGCCGTGCAGAAATTGTCACGGAAGTTCGTCACGTCGGACGGAATCAGGAGGAACGTGCCCGTCCGCCGCAACCGCCGCAGGTGACGTTTCGGAAAAGAAGAAGGCCGCCCAAACCCCTTTGAGCGGCCTTCCCTGACTGACTACCTGACCAACACATAACAACCGCGGCGAGAGACGCCGCGCGGCGCGGATCGTTCAATGCAATTTTCGCGGCCGCGCGGGAATTCACCTTCCCGTCACAGACTTCGGGATACAGCGTGCGGCCGCGCCCGTTCGAGGCGCTCGAAGACCTCGCACTCGGCCCGCAGCCAGAGCCGCCGGTCGCTCGCCCGGCCCGTGGGCAGGCGCCGCGCCAGCTCATCCGCCCGGCGGGCGACGCTGAGCAGCAGGTCGATCAGTTCGCCGGGATCGAGGGAGGTCACCGGCGGGGGAGGCAGAGCGAGGAGGTTCATGGCAATGAGGGCGGCGACAACGGGAGGCCGGGGCGCACGGTCCGCCATCCTCGGCCCTCCCCGCCCGTGGCAACGCGCCCACCGTTACTTCCCGGCAACGAAACGCGGCGCGGCCCGCGCCCTGTGACAGAATGGTGCCGGACCGGTAACAATCCCGCGTCCCGCGCCCGGCGGCGTTGACCCGCCGGCGGGCGGCCCGTTGGCCTGTGGCGCTCCTCCCACCGCAGTATTCAGCAACCAACGACATGCACCTGCCTACGCTCTCCTTTTTCCGCCCGCGCCCCGGCCTCGCCGTCGCGGCCGGCCTGTTCCTCGTCAGCGCCGCGCTCCACGCGCAGGGCACCGGCACGATCGCCGGCCGGGTAACCGACGCGCACACCCAGCTCGCCCTGAGCGGGGCCCGCGTGGCGGTCGCCGGCACGGAGGTCGGCACCTACGCCGACTCGTCCGGCAACTACACGCTGACGGGCGTTCCCGGCGGCACGCAGACCATCGAGTTCAGCTACGTCGGCTATGCGGAGGAGCGCAAACCCGCGAGCGTCACCGCCGGCGGCACCGTGGTGCTCAACGTCGCCTTCGGCTCCGAGATCGTGGCGCTCGACCGCTTCGTGATCACGGGCAGTGCCGTCGGTTCGGCGCGCGCGATCAACCAGCAGCGCGCCGCCGATACGCTCACGAGCATCGTCGCCTCCGACGAAATCGGCCGCTTCGCCGATCAGAACGTCGCCGAGTCCATGCAGCGCATCCCCGGGCTCGCGCTCTACCGCGACCAGGGCGAGGGCCGCTTCATTGTCGTGCGCGGCATCCGGCCCGACTTGAACAGCGTGAAGCTCAACGGCGTGTCCATGGCCACCCCGGAGCGCGGCGATCGCGTGGTCGCGCTCGACGTGCTGCCCACGGACGCGCTCGCCGCCGTCGAAGTCACCAAGGTGCCGACGCCCGACATGGACGCCGACGGCCTGGGCGGCAGCATCAACGTCCGCACGCGCAGCGCGTTTGACGCCGACGGCCGCCAGTTGCAGGTCAGCGCCCAGGGCCAGTTCAACCACCTCACCGAGCGCCTCAGCAGCAAGTTCAACGCGACCTTCGCCGATCGCTTCAACGACGGGAAAGTCGGCTTCATCTTCGCCCCGACCTGGCAGGCGCGTCGTTTCGGATCGAACAACTTCGAGGAGGACGGCGGCTACACGCTGCGGCCCGTGCCGGGCAGCACGAGCGGCCAGCAGGCCTACTTCCTGAACGGTCTCGCGTTTCGGGAATACGAGATCACCCGCACCCGTAATGGCGCCAGTTCGGCGCTGGAGTTCAAGCCCGACAACGAGACGCACCTCTATGTGCGCGGCACCTTCTCGCAGTTCAACGACCACGAGATTCGCTACGTCTACACCGTGCCCTTTGTCGAAGGCACGCTCAGCGCCCTGAGCGACACCGGCGCCACGGTCACCGCGATGCGCCGCGAGCGCTACGACATGCGTTACCGCCAGAAGGACCAGCGTCTCTTCTCCGTCGTCGCCGGCGGAGAGAAGCGGATCGCCGGCTGGAAGTTCGACGGCCGCGTCGCCTGGTCGCAGGGCGAGGAGGAGCGGCCCGACGAGACCACGGCGCGCTTTCGCAAGAGCGGACGCACGAGCAACTGGAACTACTCGTTTGCAAGCGGCACCTACGCGCCGACGGTCGGCGTCACCGGTGCCAACTTCGCGGATCCCTCGCTCTACAACGAGATCAGCCGCTTCCGCGTGGTCAATTCGCCGGGCGACGAGACGGAACTCAATCTCGGCTTCAACGCCCGGCACGCGCTCGCCCTCGGCGACCTGCCGGCCTATGTGAAGATGGGCGCCCAGCTACGCCAGAAGGAGAAGAACGCCAGCAACGAGACGGTGGACTATGGCACGCCCGCCTCGTTCACCGCGGCGGCCATGCTCGAGGGCCAGACCCCGGACGACTATCCGTTTTTCTCGACTGGCCTGCGCGCCAGCGCCCCGAAAATTCTCGCGGCGTTTCGCGGCAACTCCGCCGCCTTTGCGCCCACGCGGCTCTTCGTGGAGAGCACGCAGGATGACTGGCGATCGACGGAGGATGTTACCGCGCTCTACGGCCTGGTCGGGGCGACCCAGGGCGGATTGAACGCGCTCGCCGGCCTGCGCTACGAGCGCACCGAATACGAGAACCGCGGCAACGCGATCACCGGGACGACCGCCACCGCGGTGCGACGCGGTCGCACCTACGATAATTTTCTGCCCGGCGTGCACCTGCGCTACGCCCTCGACAAGCAAACGCTCCTCCGCGCCTCCTGGAGCAGTTCGCTCGCGCGCCCGTCGTTCGATGACAGCGCCCTGCGCCGCAGCGTGGACATCGCCTCCAGCCGCGTGACGGAAGGCAACCCGCGGCTCAAGCCGCTCGAGTCGACCAACTGGGATGCTTCCATCGAGCGTTATCTGCCGTCGCTCGGTCTGCTGTCTGCGTCCGTCTTTTACAAGGACATCGAGAACTTCACCTACCAGCGGACGCTGCCCGGCGGCGATCCGGCAACCGGATACACCCTCGTGACCTTCGTGAACGGCAACAAGGGCAAGATTAAGGGGCTCGAGCTCGCCTGGCAGCAGCAGTTGCGTTTCCTGCCCGCGCCGTTCAACGGCCTCGGCTTCATGGCCAACTACACGCGCAGCGAGAGCGAGGCGACGTATCCGACGCGCCCGGGCGAGACGCTCGACTTCATCGGCCAGTCGAAGGAGATCGGCAACCTCGCGCTGACCTTCGAGCAGCACGGGTTCTTCATTCGTGCGGCGATGAATCTCCGCACCGCCCGCCTGCGCGAAGACGAACCGCTCGGCACCGATGCCGCCAGCGATCGCTGGGTGGACGACACGGTGCAGTTCGACCTGACGGCGAGCTACCGCCTGAACCGCAATTGGGAGCTCTTCGCCGAAGGGCTCAATCTGTCGAACGAGCCGTTCCGCGTCTATTTCGGCCGGAAGGGCACGCGCCTCGCGCAGTTCGAGGAATACGGCTGGAGTGCCAATTTTGGCGTGCGCTGGAAGCTCTGAGTTTTCCGTCCACCCACTGAGACACCACGGCCGGCTCCTCGGAGCCGGCCGTTTTTGTTGGTGCGCCCGCGTCAGCCGAGGCCCACGCCAGCGAGCGTCGCCAGCTCGTCCGCAATGAGTCGATCGCTGCGGCAGCGGGGCATTTTGCTCTGCCCGCCCCATTTGCCGTGCAGGCGCATCCAGTGCTCAAACGTCCCCGGCTCCACGATCCGCACGGCCGGCACCTCGAGGCCGCCGCCCTTGCGCTTCGCCTCGTAGTCGTCGTTGGCCCGTTGCAATTCGTGGTCGAGCGCCAGCGCCAGCGCGCGCGCTTCGGCGTCCGGCGGCGGAACTCCCTTCAACTCGATCCACCACTCGTGCCGGCCGCGGGTTTCCGCCGGCACCCCGGCGGCGAACTTCGGCGCGACGTGAAAGTTCGCGATCGTCAGCCCGCGCCGCGTCGCGACGCCGGTCAGCGCATCCGTCAGCTCCTTCTCGATCACGTGCTCGCCAAACGCGCTGAGCTGGAGCCGCGTGCGGCCGACGTAGACGAGCCGGGGCGGCTGCGAGGAAACGAAACGCACGACGTCGCCGATCACGTAGCGACACAGTCCGGCGGGCGTCGTCATCAACAGCACGTAGTCGACGCCCGGCTGCACCTCGGCGAGCGACAATGCCTCCGCTCCCCGCTCCGGCAGACGCGTTTCATCGAAGCGCGCAAGGGGCAGGAATTCGTAGAAGATCCCCGCGTCCGCCACGAGCCGGAGCCCGGCCGCCGGCTCGTCGTCCTGGGCGGCGATGAAACCCTCGGACGCCGGATACACCTCGTGGAAATTGACGCCCTCGCCCACGGCCGTGCGCAGTTCCGCCGCAAAAGGCCCGACCGGCACGCCGCCGTGCACGAGGCACTCGAGCCGCGGCCAGATCGCCGTCAGCGGTTTCCATCCGGTCTGCGCGCGCATTTCCTCCGCGAGGATCAGCAGCCAGCTCGGAGTGCCGGCGAGCAGCGTGATGTTGCGCCGCGCCGTGCGCGCCGCGATCGCCCGCAACTTGGTCGGCCAGTCGCCGAGCTGCGCGATCTCCCGGCCCGGTTCGTAGAGATGCCGTTCGACCCAGCCCGGCAGGTTCAGCGCCGCAATCCCGCTGAGATCACCGCCCCATGCGCGGAACGACTGCGCCTCGTCGATGGGCGCCAGCGCCGTCGATCCACCGAGAAATAGATGCCGGCCGCGAAACACCCGCGCGCTCCCCGTGCGACGCGCGTAGAAGCACAGCGACTCGAGCCCGGCCTGCCGGAAATGGCCGAGCATGTCGCGCGTGATCGGCAGGTATTTGGTGCGGCCGGCCGTCGTGCCCGACGACACGGCGTAGTGCGCGCAGCGGCCCGGCCACAGCACATCGGCCTCGCCGCGTTTCATGCGCTCGATCCAGGGCACGAAGTCCTCGTAGCCGCGCACCGGCACGCGCCGCCGGAAGTCCTCGTAGCGGAAACCGCGCTCGATCCCGTGTTCGCGCCCATAGTGGGTCAGCGCGAACCGCCGCAGGAGCGCGCGCCAGACCTGCACCTGCGCCCGGCGGGCACCGTCGACCCGCGCGAGGCGCCGCGCGACGCGCGCCGTCTGCACCGCGGCGCCGAACGCCACCGCCTGTTGCAGCCACGGCGTGCGCACCGGCCGCCGATCGCGAACCACCGGGCTCATGCGGCGAGCGGCAGGCGGTGGGCGCGCACCTCCGCGTAGAAGGCCTGCAGCGGCGGCAGGAACTCGAAGACGTGGAAGACCAGCGAGGCGTGCTGCACCGGCGGATCGCCCGCCCGCGCCGCCACCTCGCGCACGACGCCGTGCGGGAAGTAGGCGCGGTGCGCGTGACGAAACGCGAACAGCGACGGCGCCCGCGGATCGAGCACCGCGTCCTCGCGTTCCGCCAGCAGCACCAGCGCCGGCGCGTGCGTCAGCGGCAGCAGCCCCGGCGCGAAATAGTCCGTCGGCGCCTTCATCTGCCGCAGCGCGGCCATGCGCTCGCGCGCGCCGTTCGCCGTGATGCCACGGATCGTGCCCATCACGCTGGCGCGGAGCCGCTCGAGTTCGGCCGGCGTCATCAGCCGGCGGAGCGCGGACTTGTTCTGCGCTCCCGCCTCGAACATCCGCGTGAACACCGTCCGCGTGCGCTCGACCGCCGCCTCGTTCGGCGGCGCGGGCTCGAGGTAGGGCTTCACCGCGCGCCCGAGCAGCGTCGCGGGCTTCGCTTCGCCCGGCGCCATCACGTCGGCCACGCAGGCCACCGGGCTGACAAGCACGACGCCCGCGAGCGCGGGATCATCGCCGGCCAGCCGCCGCCGCCGGAGCCACTCGAGCACGAGGCCGGCGCCAAAGCTCACGCCAAACAACACCGGCCGCTGCTGCCGCGCCGCGAGCTCGGCCACGAGGTCGTCGAGCTGCGCGCAGAGCAGGTCGAGCGAGAACGCATCGCGCGGATAAAGGACCGCGTAGAGGTCGCCCGCGCTCAGGAGGAAACTCCGGAGCAGGAACACCTGGTCCGACGAATCCGGCACGAAACCGCCGAGCACGATCGTCGGCACGCGACCGCGGCCCGGCTCGCGCAGGACCGCCGCCCGCTGCGCCGCTCCCGCCACGCCGCGGGCGACGACGTCGTCCTCGCGCGTCCGGCACGACGGGACGTAGGCGGCGGCGCGCGAGGGCCGGAAGCGCGCCTCCGTCGTGCGGACAAACGCGTGCCACGGCCGGAGCGGCGCGGCGTGCAGCATCGAATACCAAGAAAGCGGCGGAGCAAAACGGCGAACGGGCATCCCTGCGAAGCCAAGCATCGCCGGCCACGGCACAATTCCATTCCCGGCTCGTCGCCGGAATATTGCCCGGCCGCCACGCGTGCGTAACACCGCGACGCCGCGCCCGCGTCCCGCGCCGCGGGGCCCGCGCGCGGCGCTGAGGTTCGCTCCCGAGTTTCCCGGCTTCCCATTGCGCCGCGGGTGCGCACGCTCGGGGCCGTTCCAGCGCGTCCGAGACGGGGCTCCGCCCTGCGGCTCGCGAGACTATCCGATCGCCCGCCGACGTCCGCCTGCCCTCTCTCCCGCTGCTCCCACGCCATGCCCGCCCCGACCGTCTTCATCAGCGCCGCGTCCGTCGACCTGCGGGAGTGGCGCGACGTCCTTGACGGCGCATTCCGGCGCGGCGGCTTCCGCGTGCTCACCCAGGACAAGAGCCTCGGCGCCGCGCCGCACGACGTGAAACGCCTGCTCGTCGCGACCATTGCCGAGAGCGACTGCGTCGTGCATCTGGCCGGGCTCGGTTACGGCTCGGATGCGGCCGATCCATTTCCGGAGGCGCCCGCGTTCCAGTGCTCGTGGACGCAGTTCGAGTATTATCACGCGCACCGCGAGAAGAAGGGCGTGATCGGTTTCGTGTGCGCGCCGGCGTTGTCGCGGGCGGGATTTGTCGAGCAGGCCGCCGACGCCGCCGACCTCGCGCGCAAGCAGCGCCTCCAGCAGGCGCACCGCGCGCGCGTGGAGCGAGGCACGTTCGAGGACACTCCGCTCCCGAATCTCCCGGCTCACCGCACGAGTAACGAAACCGTGGACTCGGTCGAGAAGCTGCTCACCGCGGTCGCCGCCGCCGTCGGCACTCTGCACCAACTCGACCGCGCTGCCTGCGACCGCGCCCGTGAGGAACTCGCGACGGTCGCCGCCGGTGTCAGCCGCATCGAGGCCGGTGTCGACAGCATCCTCGCCCGCCTGAACGCACGGCCCGCGCCGACACCGCCGCGCCAACTCCCCGCCGCGGCGTCGCGGTATTTCGGACGCGCCGCGCAGGTGACCGATCTCGCCGCGCGCCTGCGCCGCGGCCGGCGCATCGAGGTCTGGGGCGGCGCGGGCATGGGCAAGACCGCGCTCGCCGCCGAAGCCGTCGCCGTCCTCGTCGGCGCCGACGCGTCCGCCCTGGCCGCCAGCCCGTTTCCCGACGGCGTGGTGTGCCTCGATCTCTACCGGCACCGGAGCCTCGACGCCGCGTGGCAGGCGCTCGCCAACGCCTTCGACGACACCCTGCCCACCGACATGCAGGCCGCCGACCGCGCCGCCAAGGCCTGCGCGCACCGCCGCGCCCTGATCGTGCTCGAGGGCGCGGAGGAACTCGGCGCGCGGCTCGATTCCTTCCTCGTCGCGATCGCGCCCGAGGCCACCGTGCTCATCCTCACGCGCGAAGAAACGCAAACGGCCGCCGGGCGCCGGGTGCGACTCGATGATCTGCTGGAGAATGACGACGCCCTGGCCCTCCTCCGCCACCTCGCGGGACCGAAGGTGCCGGCCGCTATTCTCGCCGCCGTGCAGCTCCGGCTCGGCGGGCATCCGCTCGCGCTGACGTGGGCGGGCAGCCAGCTCGGCGATCGCACGCAGCCGGCGGCGAATTTCCTCCGCGACCTCGAGGCGCGCCCCTTCACCAAGCTGACCGAGCCGGGCGGCGATCCGGGGCACACGCTCCAGTGGATGTTCGACCGCAGTGTGCGGCTGCTGGGCGATACGACCCGCACCGTGCTGGCGGCGGTGGCGCGGGTCTCCGAGCCCTTCGACAACGGCTGCGCCCAGGCGGCGGGCGGCACGGAGGCTGATCTGCAGCGGCTCGTCCATCTCTCCTTCCTCCGCGTGACCGACGAGCCTCCCGGGTGGCAGTTCGCCCACGCTCTCGCCGCGCAATATGCCCGCGCCCTGCCGCTGCCGGAGGAGACGCTGGCCGCGTTGGGCCGCTGGGCCATAGTCGGGATAGAGACGGCCGATGTGCGCTGCCGCGCCGAGGGCGTTGCACCGCTCGGCCTCGCGATCGCTCACGCCACGGCGCTGCTCGCCCACGATGGGCCGGCGCGCCTGCTCACGTCCGTGGTGCGGGTGCTGATCTACCACGGACCGACCAAAACCGAGACCATCGGCATCCGTCGGGGGAGACTAGATTTCGCCCGCCGGGCCGTGGACGCATTCCGAGAGTGGCTGGAACGGGCGAGCCCGGACGACACGGGCGAGCCGGCATGGCAACACTCACGCTCCGTCGTGCTCAACCGCCTCGGCGAACTCGCCATGGTGCAGGGCGACTTGGCCGCCGCCTCCCGCTTCTTCTCCGAATTCAACACGATTGCCGTCCGCCTCGCCGCCTCCGCCCCAACCAATTCCCAGTGGCAGCGCAACCTCTCCGTTTCGTTCAACCGTCTTGGCGACCTCGCCGTGGCCCAAGGCGACCTGATCGCAGCCTCCCGATACTTCTCCGAAGACAAAGACATCGCCGCGCGCCTGGCCGCGAGCGATCCCGCCATTTCAG
>CAZENI010000123.1:0-18098 GCA_964513055.1 uncultured Opitutus sp. | reverse complement strand
AACGGCGGGTTGAAGACGTGGAAAGTGCCGGAGAACGATCTTACGAAGACGGAGAAGGTCACCCTGCGACGTCTCCTCAGCCACAGCGCCGGGCTCACCGTGCATGGTTTTCCTGGATACGCAGTCGGGACGCCCTCGCCGACCTTGGTGCAGGTGCTCGACGGCGAGAAACCCGCCAATACCGCCGCGATTCGTGTCGACCTCCTGCCGGGCAGCAAATGGCGCTATTCCGGCGGCGGCTACACCGTCGCACAGCAACTTCTGATCGACGTGGCTGGCGAGAGTTTCCCGGCCTACATGCAAACCACCGTGCTCAAACCGCTCGGCATGGCAGCCAGCACCTTTGAGCAACCGCTGCCGCCGGAAAAAGCGGCGCTGACCGCGACCGGCCACCTGCCCACCGGGGCTCGTCCCGTGCCGGGCCGCTGGCACATTTATCCGGAGATGGCGGCGGCGGGACTCTGGACCACGCCCTCGGATCTCGCACGCTTCGCCATCGCCGTGCAGGACGCGGCGGCCGCTCGCGCGACGCCCGTCATCTCGACCAAGCTCACCCGCGAGATGCTCACAAAGCAAAAGGGTGACTTCGGTCTCGGCCTCAGCCTGGCCGGCGAAGGCCGCCTCGCCCGCTTTAGCCATGGCGGGCGCGACGCCGGCTTCGATGCGACGCTGACGGCCTATGTCGAAACGCGCCAGGGTGCGGTCGTCATGATCAACACCAACGACAACACCGGCACCCTCACGCGCGTCATGGAGGCAATCGCCGACGCCTACCAGTGGCCGGAATTCCCGCGCATCAATCGTGGGGAGCCCATCGAAGACAAGGAGCCGGAGTTCACCGCCAAACTGCGAACGATCATGGATGCGGCGAAAGCCGGGAAACTGGATCGTGACCTCTTCACGAGCGCCCTCGCTGATCGCATCGAACCCACGCTCCGCGACGGCTCGCCCACCCGGGAGTCGCTCGTCGGCTTCGGCACGCTCAAATCGATCCAACTTCTGAGCCGCGACGGCCCGGACTACCAGCGACAATACCGTTACCGCCTGACCTACGACAATGAGACCGTGCAGCTTCGCTGCGCCGTCGGTGGAGACGGCAAGATCGCCGGATTGATGTTTCAGCCGGAGTGAGCATCCTCGCTCGTTCGTAGAGAAGACTCACGCTCATCTCCGCCCGTTGACGGGGACGCCCCTCTTCGCTCAGTTTCCCTGGATGCCCGCCGCCACGCTCGACGATCTCGTCCGTTACTGCGACCAACGCACGCGCCGCGCCGCGTTCAAGGATGCCCCGGGAGCGTTCAACGGCCTGCAGGTCGCAAACGACGGACGCGTCACCCGCATCGGCGCCGCCGTCGATGCCGGCGTCGTCCCGTTTCAGAAGGCCGTCGCCGCCGGCGTCGATTTTCTGATCGTGCATCACGGCCTCTATTGGGACATGCCGCGCCCGCTGACGGGCGCGGCCTACGAACGCGTCGCCGCGCTGGTCCACGGCAACTGCGCGCTCTATTCGAACCACCTCCCGCTCGACGGCCACCCGCGGATTGGCAACAACGCGCTGCTCGCCCGCCAGCTCGGCCTGAAACGTTCGCGGCCGTTCCTCGTGCGCGACGGCGAGGCGATCGGCTGCGTCAGCGACACGCGAATCGCGCGCGCGCTGCTGCGCGCCCGGCTCGAACGGTTCTACCCGCGCGTCGTCGCGATCGAGTGCGGCTCGGCGCGGCCGCAGGGCGTCGCGTTCTGCAGCGGCGCCGGCAACAGCGCCGTCCCGGAGCTGCGCGCGGCCGGCGTGGATACGCTGGTGACCGGCGAATTGCGCGAGGAGTTCTTCAACCGTGCGCAGGAGGAGAAACTGAACCTTTACTGTTGCGGCCACTACGCGACCGAGGTGCACGCGGTGCAGGCGCTCGCCGCCGAACTGGCGAAGAAATTCAAGCTGCCCTGGGAGTTCATCGCCACGGAGAATCCCCTCTGAACTCACCCCCGGCCCCCGCCGCACAGCGGGAAAGTTGAGTCTTCACTTCCGGGGCTTCCGTGTGTTCCGTGGGCGAGCAGCATGAAAAAGTTCGCCATCCTCAACGGCCCCAACCTCGACCGCCTCGGCAAGCGCGAGCCCGAGATCTACGGCCGCGCCACGCTGGCCGATCTCGAGCAGGCGCTGCGGCAGGAGTTCGGCGGCGCGGCCGAGCTGGCGTTTTACCAGTCGAACCACGAGGGCGCACTGATCGATCGGATCGCCGCGCTAGCCGATGCGAAGTTCGACGGCCTCGTGATCAACGGCGGCGCCCTCACGCACACCAGCGTGGCGCTGCGCGATGCGCTCGCCGGCGCGCACCTGCCGGCCGTGGAGGTGCACATTTCGAACATCTACAAGCGCGAGGAATTCCGGCACGTCTCCCTGACGGCGCCGGCCTGCCTCGCGGTCATCACGGGCCTCGGGCTGGAAGGTTATCACGCCGCGATCCGCTTTCTGCTGAAGCGCTGACGCAATGGAAGAATCCTACTGGCTGGTCTGCCACACGAAGCCGCGCTGCGAGAAGAAGTTCGCCGCCTTGATGAAGGCGGAACACGTCGAGCACTACCTCCCCCTGGTCGAGAGCGTCCGCAAATACGCGCAGCAGACGAAGAAGTTCACCAAGCCGCTGTTTCCCGGCTACGTCTTCGCCCAGGTGCCGGCCGAACGAAAGTCGCGCATCTATCAGCAGGACCTGCTCGCGCGCGCCATCACGGTCCTGGATGTGCCAAAGTTCCTCCTCCAGCTTGCGGACGTGAAGAAGATCGTCGCGTCCGGCTTCGAGCTGAGCGTCATGCCCCTCCTGACCAAGGGCCGGCGCGCCAAGATCCTCGGCGGCCCGCTCCACGGCCTCGAGGGCATCATCGACAATCCCGCCAATCCGCAGGGCATCGTGCTCTCGGTCGACGTGCTCCAGCAGGGCCTGCTCGTGCGGGTGCCGGCGGCGCAACTGCAGCCGCTGCCGTAGCCGGGGCAGCCCGCTTACACGAGGGTCCAGACCCACACGCCGACGTGGAGCGCCGCGCAGGCGGCCAGCGCCGCGGCGACGTCATCCGCCACCACGCCCCAGCCGCCGGGGAGCGACTGCAGCCGCGCAATCCCGAACGGCTTCACGATGTCGAAAACGCGGAAGAGCGCGAACCCCGCCAGCAGCAGCGCCCACGCCGGCGCGTGGCCGAGCAGCGTCCGCCAGCCGAGAAAGCACAGCGGAATTACGATCACTTCATCGAGCACGACCTCGCCCGGATCGGTCTTCCCAAGTCGCACCTCGGCCTCGCCGCAGAGCCCGACGGCCAGGAACGCCGCCACCGCACTCGCCACGAGCGTGACACCGATGCCGGCCCGCTGGAAGAACACCGCGAAATACAACAACCCCGCGAGCGAGCCCCACGTGCCCGGCGCCGGCAGCCGCCGGCCGAGCGGCCCGAGCGTCGCGCACGCAATCACGAACCGGCTCGGAAGTGCGCGGGGCCAGGCCGGCTGCGTCAATCGCATGGCGGGAATCGGAACGCGATCGCGGCGCGTCTCGCCTCAGGCGAACAGCACCCGGCCGTGTTTGCGGAAATACGCGATGCCCGAGGTGATTGTCAGCACGGCCGACAGGGCGAACAGCCCCATGCCGATCAGCCGCACGCCCGACACCCAGTGACGGTCGTTGCCGTCGAACCCGGAATCGTGATACAGCATGCGCGCGCCGATCAGCCAGCCGATCGCGTTGAGCTGGACGAAGGTCTTGACCTTACCGCCCGCGTCCGCCTCGACCACCAGGCCCTTCACCGCCGCCGCCATCCGCAGGCCCGAGATAGCGAACTCCCGGCAGAGAATGCACAGCAGCAGCATCATCGCGGTGATGTCGTGCCCCATGAAATTCGAGGCGTCGTTGACCAGTGCGATCATCAGCCCGAGCACCATGACCTTGTCGATCACGGAGTCCATGAACCGGCCGAAGGACGAGACCTCGCCGCGTTCGCGCGCGATCTTGCCGTCGAGCCAGTCCGTCAGCGCCGCCGCGATATACAGCCAGAACGCCGCCGTGGCCGCATAGGGGAAATCCGCATACATCAGACCCACGACGATGAACATCAACGGCACGCGGGAGACGGTGAGGATGTTCGGCAGATTCATGCGATCGCGCAGAGCAAAACACGCGCCGCGCCCCTGAAGGCAAGCGCGGAGCTTGCGGCGACTCGCCGCGCCCGCGACCGTCCGCGCCGAATTCGAAAAACGCTGTCGCCAGCCGGCGCGTTCTGCCTTTCGCTGCGCCCCACTCTGCCCATGCGCCATTGCATCTACCCAGGGACGTTCGACCCGATCACCTACGGGCACCTCGACGTCCTCTCGCGCGCCGCCAAACTTTTCGATCGCGTGACCGTCGCGGTCGCCGAGAGCGCGGGCAAGGCCCCGTTGTTCACTTCGGAGCAGCGCGTCGACATGATCGAGCCCAACCTCGCACCCTGGCCGCACGTGTCCGTCACGACGTTCCGCGGCCTCCTCGTCGAGTTCTGCATGGCACAGAAGGCCGACGCGATCATCCGCGGCCTGCGCGCGCTGTCGGACTTCGAGTTCGAGTTCAACATGGCGCTGATGAACCGCCACCTCGAGCCGCAGCTCGAAACGCTGTTCGTGATGCCCAACGAGCAGTTCAGCTACACCAGCTCCACGCTCGTCAAGCAGGTCGCCAAGTTCGGCGGCGACGTGAAGCACTTCGTGCCGCCGAATGTCGCGGCCGCGCTCCAGATCGCGTTCGCGCCGGTGCGGAGCTGACGCCCGCGCGCCGGTTTTCCCCTCGCCGCAGCGGCAACGCCGCGGTGGCCCGTTTTCGCATCGCGCGGCGCCCGGGCCGCCGGAAATAATTCCGTCACCTTTCCAACCTCACTGCGTCCTGCCCCTCGCGCAGCCGCTTGGATTTCGCCCGGCCTCCAGCCCCGGCGTTTCCCTTTGCCTGCCAGCCTCCTTTCGCTTCCATCCTTTCCTCTCCTTCCCCCACGTTATGGCCAAATCGAAAAGTTATGGCGGTCTCATCGTCCTTTTGCTCGTCCTCGGCGCGGCCGGCGGCGGCGGCTGGTATTATTTCCGGGGGAAGGCCGAAGTTAAGCCCGAGTTTCAGACCACCAAGGTGGGCCGCGGCGACATCATCCAGTCGGTGACGGCCACCGGCGATCTCCAGCCGGTCGTGACCGTCGACATCGGCGCCCAGGTTTCCGGCCAAATCAAGGAAGTGCTCGTCGACTTCAATTCGATCGTCAAAGCCGGTGACGTCCTCGCCCGGATCGACGAGTCCACTCCCGTCCAGCGCCTCAAGCAGGCCGAGGCGGACCTCGAGTCCACCAAGGCGACCAACAAGCTCCAGCAGTTGAACGTCGAGCGCACCCGCGAGCTCTTCAGCAAGAAGCTCGTCTCGCAGCAGGAGCTCGACAACGTCGAGGCCCAGCTCGCGCAATCGAACGCCACCCTCCTCACGCGCAACGCTGCCGTCGCCAACGCCAAGCTCGATCTCGAGCGCACCGTCATCACCGCGCCGATCGACGGCATGGTGCTCGACCGCAAGACCGACAAGGGCCGCACGGTCAACGCGAGCATGAACGCCCCGACGCTGTTCACCCTCGTCCAGAACCTCACCAGGATGCAGATCAACGCCGCCGTCGCCGAGGCCGACATCGGCAGCATCGCCGAGGGCCAGGAAGTGAAGTTCAGCGTCGACGCGTTTCCGAACGTCCCCTTTCGCGGCACGGTCCGCCAGGTGCGCAACGCCGCGACCGCCAACCAAAGCGTCGTCTCCTACGCCACCATCATCGACGTCAACAACGACGACCTGAAGCTGAAGCCCGGCATGACCGCCAACGTCTCCATCATCGTGCAGCAGAAGCTCGGCGTGCTCCGGGTCGAGAACGGCGCGCTCCGCGTCCGCCTCCCGCAGGAACTCTTACCCAAGGCCCCCGCCGCCGCTGCACCCGCCGCCGCCGGCGCCGCGTCCGCCACGGTCGCGAAGTCCGGTGAGAAGAAGGGCGCCGAAAAGGCCGGCGCTCCCGCTACCGGCACTCCGGCCACCATGACCGACGACGAGCGCATGCGCCTCACGATGGAAGTCATCCGCGAGGTCGGGTTTGAACGCGGCACGCCGCCCAGCCCCGATCAGATCGCCAAGGCCAAGCAGCTCGCCAAGGACAAGGGCCTCGATCCCGATCTCGTTGCCGCCCGCATGGCCATGCCCGGCGGACGTGGCAAACGCGGCGACGGCGGCGGTGGCGGCGGCAGCCGCGGGAGTTTCGGCGGCGGCGGCGGTCGTCCTGGCGGCGCGGGCGGCAGCGGCGAACGCGGTTTCAACAACACGATCTTCACCCGCACCATCTACAAGCTGGTCGATCCGGCCGCGGCGGAGAAGAAGGTCGAGCCCGTCACGGCCAAGCTCGGCATCTCCGACGGCTTCTACACCGAGGTCCTCGAGGGCCTCACCGAGGGTGACACCGTCGTCAAGGGCGTGACCCTGCCCGGCGCCGCGCCCGTCCTCGCCGGCCAGGCGGGCCCCAGCAATCCTTTCAGCGGTGGCAGCAGCCGCGGTGGTTTCAGCGGCGGCAGCAGCCGTGGTGGTCGCTGATCGCCCGTCCCGCCACCCCGCTCCTCCCTTCCGCCTCCGCACATCATGGCACCCGTTGTCCAAATCAAGGACATCCACAAGATCTACGAATCCGGGGAAGTCCCCGTCCACGCCGTGCGCGGCGTCTCGCTCGACATCCACAAAGGCGAGTTCGTCGCCCTCATGGGCGCCAGCGGCTCCGGCAAGTCCACGTTGATGAACCTTCTCGGGTGCCTCGACCGCCCCACGCGCGGCACCTACATGCTCGACGGCATCGACGTCTCCCAGCTCGGCAAGAACGAGCTCGCCGACATCCGGAACCAGAAACTCGGCTTCGTCTTCCAGGGCTTCAATCTGCTCGCGCGCACCACGGCCCTCGAGAATGTCGAGCTGCCGATGCTCTACGGCCGCACCCGCCGGCTGTCCGCCAGCCAGATCCGCGATCGCGCGATGCACTGTCTCGACATCGTCGGCCTCTCGCAGCGCGCCGACCACATGCCCAACCAGCTTTCCGGCGGCCAGCAGCAGCGCGTCGCCATCGCGCGCGCCCTCGTCAACGAGCCGCAGGTCCTGCTGGCCGACGAGCCCACGGGCAATCTCGACTCGCGCACCTCGATCGAGGTCATGGGGGTCTTCCAGCAGCTCAACGAAGAGGGCATCTCCATCGTCATGGTCACCCATGAACTCGACATCGCCCACTATTGCCGCCGCAACCTGATCCTGCGCGATGGCGTCGTCGTGCGCGACGAGGCCGTCCAGAACCGCAGCATCGCCGCCGTCGAACTCGGCAAACTCAAGGCCGCCGAGGCCGCCGCCAAGCTCACCGCCGCGTCCGCCGCCTGATCCCGCCATGCGCTTCACCGTCATCTTCCTCGTCGCGCTGCGCGCCCTCCGGCGCAACACCATGCGCTCCATCCTCACGGCGCTCGGCATCATCATCGGCATCGGCGCCGTGATCACGATCGTCAGCATGGGCAACGGCGCCAAGGCCCGCGTCGAGGCGCAGGTCGCCGCCCTCGGCCAGAACATCATCACCGTCTACCCCGGCAGCTTCAGCTCCGGCGGCATGCGCGGCGGTTTCGGCTCGTCTGTCACGCTCACGGTGGAGGACGCCGAGGCCATCGCCGCCGAGGTCCAGGACATCGACGGCGTCAGCCCCGAGGTCCGCGACCGCCAGCAGGTGCTCGCCAACGGCCTCAACTGGAATACCTCCGTCTACGGCGAGTCTCCGGATTACCCCTACATCAAGAACTGGAATATCGTCCAGGGCGCCATGTTCAGCGAGCAGGACGTCAAGTCCCTCGCCAAGGTCGCCGTCATCGGCAAGACCGTCGCCGACCAGCTCTTCCCGACCGAGGATCCCGTCGGCCAGACCCTGCGCATCCGCAATCTCCCGTTCCGCATCGTCGGCGTCCTCGACGTCAAGGGCTTCAGCCTCTTCGGCTCCGACCAGGATGACATCGTCATCATCCCCTACACCTCGCACATGAAGCGCGTCTCCCGGCGCACCAACATCTCCTCGATCCTCGTCCAGGGCGGCTCCCCCGACAAACTCGACGTCGTCAAACAGCGTATCGAAGATCTGCTGACACAGCGCCGCAAGGGCCGCGAGCCGGACTTCACCGTCCGCACCCAGGAGGAAATCGCCGCCACCGCCACCGAGACCTCCAAGGCCATGACCGTCCTGCTCACCGGCATCGCCCTCGTCTCGCTCGTCGTCGGCGGCATCGGAGTCATGAACATCATGCTCGTCTCCGTCACCGAACGCACCCGCGAGATCGGCATCCGCCTCGCCATCGGCGCGCACGGCCGCGACGTGCTCACACAGTTCCTGATCGAGGCCGTCCTCCTCAGTCTGCTCGGCGGCATTCTCGGCATCCTCGGCGGCATCGGCGCCTCCGAGCTTTTCTCGATTTACATGGGCTTCCCGACGCTGATCGCGCCCTGGTCCATCGGCCTCGCCGTCGGCGTCAGCACGGTCATCGGGCTCTTCTTCGGCTTTTATCCCGCCCGGAAAGCCGCCCAGCTCGATCCGATCGAGGCCCTTCGCTACGAGTGAGCGGAATTCAGTGGTCAGTAATCGGTCTTCAGTAATCAGTGCTGAACTGCTCACTGGGCACTGCTAACTGATTACTGATTACTCATGCGTTTTCCGTCTTTTTTCGCAGCCTCAGCGCTCGCAGCCCTCGCCCCGCTCTTCGCCGCCGAGCCCGCGGCCAAGACCCACCAGGACTTCCGCAAGGAGGCCGTCGCCGCCTACCAGCGCAAGGACTACACCGCCGCCCGGGAGGCGACCCTCGCCGCCCTCGACCTGCGCCCGGATTCGCCGCGCTACCTCTACAACCTCGCCGCACTCTCCGTTCTCACCAACGACACCGCGACCGCGCTCGACACCCTGCGCCAGCTCGCCGCCCTCGGCGTCGTGATGCCGGTCGAACGCGACCCTGATTTCGGCAAACTGCAGGGCACGCCCGAATTCCTCCGCGTGCTCCAGCAGTTCTCCGCCAACAAGGAGCCGCGCGGCTCCGCCGAAATCGTCGGCGAACTCCCCGGCCGCACCGGCATCATCGAGGGCCTCGCCTATCGGCCGCGCACCGGCGATCTGTTTCTCTCCGACGTGCACCACCGCTGTATCTGGCGGCGCGATCGCGATGGCCGCGTCACGCGTTTCACCGCCGAGGACGACGAACTCCTCGGGGTCTTCGGCCTCGCGCTCGACGAACCGCGCAACACCCTCTGGGCCGCGATCGCCGCGCTGCCCGAGATGGCCGGCTACACGCCCGACCAGAAAGGCCACACCGGCCTCGCCGAGATCAACCTCGGGACGAGCGAACTCCGCCGCGTGATTCCCCTCCCGGGCGACGGCCGCGACCACGCGCTCGGCGATCTGCTCGTCGCGCCCGACGGCACCGTCTACGCCACCGACACCCGCTCGCCCATCATCTGGACGCTCCCGCCGGGCGCCGAGGATTTCCAGAAACTCGTCGACTCCCCCGTCTTTGCGTCGCTCCAGGGCATCGTTCTGCACAAGGGACTCCTCCTCGTCGCCGACTACTCGAACGGCCTCTTCACCGTCGAACTCGCGACCGGCGCCGTCACCGCCCTCGCACCGCCGAAGCACACCACGCTGCTCGGTCTCGACGGACTCGCCGCCGCCCCGGGCGGCGTCATTGCCACCCAGAACGGCGTCGAGCCGCAGCGCGCGCTGCACATCGCCCTCACGCCCGAGTGGGATCGCGTCACCGGCGTCACTGTCCTCGCCGCCGCGCTGCCCCACCTCACCGATCTCACCCTGATCGCCCTCGTCAACGACCGCGCCACCTTTATCGCCGGCTCCGGCTGGGACGGCTACAATCCCGAAAAGGCGAAACAGCCGCCCGCCCACACCGTGCGGATCTTCCAGGCGCCGTTGCCGTGACGTGAAACCTTTGTCCGGCCGGGCTGTATCACTGCCGATGCGATTGCACACCCCTGCCGCCTGGGTTCTCTGCCTCGCGCCGTTGCTGGCGCTCGCGCATCCGGAGTTCGAGGACGCGCAGAAGCATTTCGCCGCGAAGCGTTATCCCGAGGCGCGCGCGGCCTTCGAGAAAATCGTCGCGGCCGAGCCGAAGAACGCCGCCGCGTGCCACTACCTCGGCCTCGCGATCAAGCCGCGCAACGAGGCCGCCGCCCTCGAGGAATCGCTGCGCTGGCTCGCGCGCGCCGTGGAGCTAGCGCCCGACAACGCAATCTACCTCGCCGATTTCGGCGGGACCTCGCTCCAGCTCGCCGGCCGGACCCGCTCAATTTCCGCCGCCACCAAGGGCCGCGAGGCGATGGAGAAGGCCGTCGCCCTCAAGCCCGATCATCTCGATGCCCGCGAGGGCCTCGTGCAGTTCTATCACCGCGCTCCGTGGCCCATTGGCAGCAGCGCCAAGGCGGCCGTGCACCTCGAGGAAATCCGACGGCGCGATCCCGATCGCGCGACCGTCCTCAGCGTCATGCTGAAGACCGGCGCAAACGAGTTTCCCGCCGCGTTCAAGCTCTGCGACGAGGTCCTCGCCCGCCGCCCCGACAACTACATCGCCCTGTATCACTACGGCCGCACCGCCGCCCTCAGCGGGCAGAACCTCCCGCGTGGCCTCGCGTGCCTGCAACAGTGCCTGAAGCAGGAGCCGCCGACGCCCGCCTCGCCGACGCACAGCAATGTCTGGCAGCGCCTCGGCAATCTCCACGAACACCTCAAGCAGCCGGCCGAAGCGCGCGCCGCCTACGAGACCGCGCTCAAACTCGACCCGGGTAACGCCCAGGCCTCCGCCGCCCTCGCGAAACTCCGGTAGGGACGGTTGTCCCCAACCGCCCTCATTCCCCCGCTCGCGCCCCGCCCTGTCCTGCCTCGCTCCGAACCTGCGTCGCTCCCGCGCCGCCTCGACGCGCGCCGTCCGGCTTGAAATGCAGGCTGGAAGCCCGCGCCACTTTGCCACTCCTTGGGCGCATGTCCGCGCCGCCGATCGTCGAGTTCCGCGCCGTCACCAAGCGCTTTGGCGACGGCCCGCTCGTGCTCGACGGCATCTCGTTCACCGCGCAGGAGGGCGATTTCATTTCGCTCATCGGCCCGAGCGGCTGCGGCAAGTCCACGCTGCTCCGCCTCCTCGCGGGCCTGAGCCCGGTCACGTCCGGCGCCCTCGTGGTCGATGGGCGCACGCCGGACGACGCGGCAGCGGATCTGGCGTTTGTCTTCCAGGAGCCGACGCTGCTGCCCTGGCTCACGGTCGCGCACAACGTCGAGGTGCCCCAGAAGCTCCGTGGCATCCCCGCCCCGCAGCGGCAGGCCACGCGGCAGCGCGTGCTCGAACTCGTCCGGCTCGGCGAGAAGGCGTCCGCGTATCCGCGCCAGCTCTCCGGCGGCCAGAAGATGCGCGTCTCCATCGCGCGGGCCCTCGGCCTGGCCCCGAAGATTCTGCTGCTCGATGAGCCGTTCGGCGCCCTCGACGAGATGACGCGCGAGCATCTGAACGAGGAGCTGCTCGCCATCCGGCAGCAGGCCGCCTGGACCGCGTTCTTCGTCACACACTCGGTCGCCGAGGCGGTCTTCCTCTCCAACCGCCTGTTCGTGATGTCGGCCAACCCCGGCCGGCTGCACACGGAGATCGCCGTGCCCCTGCCCTACCCGCGCACGGAAGAGACGCGCCTCTCGCGCGACTACCACGATCTCGTCGCCCGCGTTTCCCGCGTGCTGCGCTCCGTCGAGCCGCCGGCCTGAACGCCCCGCCCTCCGCCATGCCGCGCTCGCTCCTCAAGATCGTCCTGCCCGCCCTCGCCGGCGCCCTCGTGCTCGGCGTGTGGTATGCGGTGCATTTCTATCTCGATCCGGAGATGCGCTTCCTGCTGCCCACGCCGGGGGCCGTCCTGCAGGCCTTCCACGATCACCGCGCGCCGCTCGCGGTCGCCGCGTGGAACACCACCAAGGGCGCGCTGCTCGGTTTCGGCCTCGCCATCGTCGTCAGCTTTGCGCTCGCGATCCTCCTGTCGCTCTCCCCGCTGATCCGCACCAGCCTTTATCCGTTCCTGATGGCCCTGCAGATGACGCCGCTGCCCGTGCTCGCGCCCATCTGCGTCATCTGGGTCGGCGCCGGCCTGAAGAGCGTCGCCCTGCTCACCTTCGTCATCGCGTTCTTCCCGCTCGTCGTGAACACGACCCAGGGCCTCGTCTCGACCGACCGCCACCTCGTCGAACTCTTCGGGCTCTATCGCGCCAGCCGCTTCCAGCAGCTCTTCCTGCTGCGCGTGCCGGCGGCGCTCCCGTATTTTTTCACCGGCCTGCGCATCGCCGCGACCATCGCCCCGATCGGCGCCGTCGTCGCGGACATGAACGCCGGCTCATCCGCCGGCGACGGTGGCGGCCTCGGCTTCCAGGCCGTGATCTATTCCAGCCAGGCCAAATACCCCGCGCTGTTCGCGACCGCCGCGACCACCTGCATTCTGGGCTTCATCCTCAACGCCGCCGTGCTCACGCTGGCCTGGTTCGCGCTCCACCACTGGCACGATTCCTACGAACGCACCGACAAATAACTTCCCATGCACCTCCGGCGCTTCCTCTCCTTCAGTCTGCTCCTTCCCCTGGCCGCCCTCGCCGCGGACAAGCCGCCCTTCAAGATCACCGTGCAACTCGACTGGGTCGCCGAGCCCGAGCACGGCGGTTTCTATCAAGCCGAGGCCCGCGGTTACTTCCGCGAGGAAGGCCTCGACGTCACCCTCATCCCCGGCGGTCCCGGTGCGCACGTGATGGCCAGCGTCGCCACCGGCAAGGCCGACATCGCGCAGGCCGACAACGTCGGCACCTTCCAGCAGCAGGCCGAGGGCCTCCCGTTCGTCCAGTTCGCCGCCGTAT
This sequence comes from uncultured Opitutus sp., assembly GCA_964513055.1. Taxonomy (GTDB): domain Bacteria; phylum Verrucomicrobiota; class Verrucomicrobiia; order Opitutales; family Opitutaceae; genus ER46. Next base: position 5,144 of record CAZENI010000123.1, on the reverse strand, counting down.
TCCAGGACGATCCGTCCGGCATCCTCGTCCACGCTGACAGCTCCGTGCGAAAATTCCAGGACCTCAACGGCAAGACCATCATCGCCCGCCCCGAGTGGCCGTTCCTCCAGTATCTGAAGAAACGCTACAACGTGAAGGTGAACACCGTCGCCCAGAGCTTCTCCGTCGCCGCCTTCCTCGGGAACAAGGAGGCGCTGCAGCAGGGCTACTTCATCGCCGAACCCTACCACATCGTGAACGGCGGCGGTAAGATGCCCCGCTTCCTCTCGACCTGGGACGCGGGCTTCCGCGCCTACGCCGTGCTGATCACCAACAAGAAATTCGCCCGCGAAAATCCCGAGCAACTGCGCGCCTTCACCCGCGCCTACCTCCGCGGCTGGCGCGACTACCTCGAGGGCGATCCGAAGCCGGCGCACGACGCCATGAAAAAGGCCAACGCCAACAACACCGACGAGTTCATGAAATTCTCCCGCCAGATGATCATCGACGAGAAGCTCGTCACCGGTCGCGACAAGGACGGCGGCCCGCAGAAAATCGGCCGCCTCGATCCCGCGCGCTTCACCGCGCTGATCGCGCAGCTCGAGGAGGTCGGCATCCTGCCGAAGGGCAAGCTCACCGCCGCCTCGACGATGACGACGGAATTCCTGCCGAAGTAAGGTCGCCGAAGGCGGGGCGACGCTTCCCCGCCGAGCCGTCGCGCACTTCCCGTGGAAAATCCCGCGTTCCCCGGCTCCCCGGCGCCGGCATCATCCGCCGCTGACACCGCCGCGTTGCCGTTGGCCGCGGAGGCGTCGCGCCACCGCTTCGCCCTTGGCACCTGGCTCTTTCTCCGGCTCCTCGCGCTCATCCACGGCATCGCCTTCGCCTCGTGCTGGGTGCAGCTCGACGGCCTGATCGGTCCGCGCGGCGTCCTGCCCGCGGCGCGCTATTTCGCCGCCGCCCGCGAGCAACTCGGCACCGAAGCGTATCGCGTGCTGCCCTCGATGTGCTGGGTGTTCGGCAGCGAGACGTTTCTCCACGTGCTCTGCGGCGCCGGCGTCGCGCTCGCCGCGCTGCTCTTTGCCGGCGTCGCTCCGGCGGCCTGCCTCGCACTGCTGTGGGCCGCGTATCTGTCGCTCTGCTGCGCCGGCCAGGTGTTCTTCAACTTTCAGTGGGACGCGCTGCTGCTCGAGACGACGCTGATTGCGATCTTCCTCGCCCCGCGCTCGCTGCTCCCGCTCTGGCGCGCCCACGAGCCGCCGCGCCTCGCGCGCTGGCTTCTCGCGTGGCTTCTGTTCCGCCTGATGTTTCTCTCTGGAGTGGTGAAGCTCACCAGCGGTGATCTGAGCTGGCGCGGCTTCACCGCCCTCACCTTCCACTACGAAACGCAGCCGCTGCCGACCGTCCTCGGTTGGTTCGCGCATCAACTTCCCGCCGCCTGGCACCGCGCCTCCTGCGTCGGCATGTTCGTCCTCGAGCTCGTCGTGCCCTTCTTCTTCTTCGCGCCGCGCGCGCTCCGCCACAACGCCGCCCTGCTCACCGCCGCGCTCATGGTCGTCATCGCCCTCACCGGCAACTACACCTACTTCAACCTCCTCACCCTCGCACTCTGCCTCCCCTGCCTCGACGACGCCTTCTGGCGCGCCCTCCTTCCCACCCGCCTCACCCAGTGTCACGTATTACGTTACACTCCCCCGGCCCCACTCTCCACACAGTGTAACGTAATACGTTACACTCTGCGGGCGACGGCGCGGTGGGCCGGGCGGGGGCTGGCGGCGGCGGTGTTCGCGTTCACGCTGGGCCAGGAGATTGCGGCGTTCCGGCCCGTGCCCGGCGTGCGGGAGGTGGCGCAGGCGCTCGGGCCGTTGCGCTCCTTCAACAGCTACGGCCTCTTTCGCGTGATGACCAATCCCCGGCCCGAGTTAATCTTCGAGGGCAGCGACGACGGCCGCACGTGGCTCGCCTACGAGTTTCCCCACAAGCCCGGCGCCCTCGACCGTCGGCCGACGTGGGTCGCGCCGCATCAGCCCCGGCTCGACTGGCAGCTCTGGTTCGCCGCGCTCGGCTCGCTCCAGCACAACCCCTGGGTCTATTCGCTGTGCGAACACCTGCTGCGCGGCACGCCCGAGGTGCTCGCCCTCATCGCGCACAATCCGTTTCCGCAGAAACCGCCGCGCCACCTCCGCATCGTGCGCTACGAATACCGTTTCACCGACGCCGCGACGCGCTCGACCACCGGCCGGTGGTGGCGGCGCACGCCGCTCGACTTCTACCTGGGTCCGGCTTCGCTGAAATAGATGACGCCAACGCCCGCCCGTGAGTCCTTCCTCGATCTGCTCCGCACGGCTGTGCGCGACGGCACGCTCGTGAAGCTCACGCTCGGCAAGCACCGCGGTGCCGATCCCACGCTCCAGAATCTCTTCGTCCGTCCGGTCGCCCTCGCCGCCGGTCCGCACCTCGCGTTCGTCTGGCGCCATGCCACGCGCGACGTGACGAAGAACCTCCCGCCCGCCGAAGGCCTCCACGCGCTCGCCGCGCTGCTCGGCGCCGATTTTCTCGACGCGCACCTCTTCACCACCACGGAGCACGCCCAGCTCGAGACGAAGCCCGACGGCGCCGGGCGGCTGAAGCGGATGCCTGCCGCGCCAGCCACGCCCGAGTCGCCCGTGCAGACGCACGACCGCGCCAAGCACCGCCCGATTCCCGCCGACGCCCCGTGGCTGCGCGCCCTCGGCGTCACCAACAATCGCGGTCAGCCGCGCGAGGGCATGGCCGACAAATTCCGCCAGATCCAGAAATTCGCCGAGCTGCTCACGCACCTGCTGGCCGACGCCGACTTTCCCGCCGGCCGCCCGATCACTGTCGTCGATATGGGCAGCGGCAAGGGCTACCTCACGTTCGCCCTCGCCAGCATTCTCGGCGAACGCGCACACATCACCGGGATCGAGGCGCGCGCCGAGCTCGTCGGCTTGTGCAATCGCGTCGCGTCGGAAAACGGCCTCGCGCCGCGCCTGGGCTTTCGCGCCGGCAATATCGCCGAGACGGCCCTCGAGGTGTGTGACGTGCTCATCGCGCTGCACGCCTGCGACACGGCGACCGACGACGCCCTCGCCCGCGGGATCGCCGCCGGCGCCCAGCTCCTCGTGGTCGCCCCGTGCTGCCAGAAGGAACTTCGCCCGCAACTCACCGCGCCCCCGGTGTTCGGCGGCGCGCTGCGCCACGGGATTTTCCGGGAGCGCCAGGCGGAGTTCGTCACGGACGCCCTCCGCGCCCAGCTCCTCGAGTGGGCCGGATTTCAGACCAAGGTCTTCGAATTCATCTCCACCGAGCATACGGCCAAGAACCTGATGATCGCCGGAATCCGGGTCCACCCGGCCTCGGACCCGATCGGTGCCGAAGCCACGCGCATCCGCGACTTCGCGCGTTTCTACGGCATCCGTTCGCAGCGCCTCGCCGCGCGGCTCGGTTTCGACCTCACGTCATGACCTGGACCGAACTCGACTGGCCCGCCCTCGACCGCCTGCGCGGGAAATTCCTCCAAGGCACCGCCGCCGCTGGCCCGTATTGGGAAACCACCGACGACCTCGCGAGCTACGATCTCACCTATGGCGAGCGCATCGGCTGGAAATGGGATCACGTGCTGCGCGAGCTCCGCCTGCGCGGCTGGCAGCCCGGCCCGGCGGCGCGCGACGTCTTCGACTGGGGCTGCGGCAGCGGCGTGGCGGGCCGCCGTGTGCTTTCGTTCTTCGGCGCCGACCGGTTTTCTTCGCTCACGGTCTGGGATCACTCGCCCCTCGCGAGCGGCTTCGCCGAGGAGGCGGCGCAACGCGCCTTCCCGGCCCTGCGCGTCGCCCAGGCCACGCCCGGCCTGCTCGCGGGCGACACTCCGATCGGCCTGCTCATCATCAGCCACGTTCTGAACGAGCTCGCCCCCGACACGCTGCTCGCGTTGCGCCGGTTGATCGCCCGCGCCGAGGCCGTGCTCTGGGTCGAGCCCGGCACCCACGCGATCAGCCGCGAACTCGGGACCCTGCGCGACGCCCTCTGCGGCCCGTTTCGCGTCATCGCTCCGTGCACGCACGCGATGCCCTGCCCGATGTTCGCCGAGGGCAACGAGCGGCACTGGTGCCATTTCTTCGCCCCGCCGCCGTCCGAGATTTTCGCCAACCCCGACTGGGTGAAGTTCGGCCACCGCGCCGGCATCGATCTGCGCAGCCTGCCCTACGCGTTCTTTGCGCTCGAGAAGTCCCCGGCCGGCGAGCCCGCCGGCCCCGCTTCGGACACGTCGCTCTCGCGCGTCATCGGCCGCGTCGAGCACTTCAAGCCCTACGCGCGCCTCCTGAACTGCGACGCCACCGGCCTCGCCGAACTCGAGTTGCCCAAGCGCGCCGACCCCGCGCTCTTCAAGCAACTCGACCGCACGAAGGCCCCGCTCGTCTACCGCTGGCGCCGCGACGGTGACAAGCTCCTCGGCGGCGAGGCGCTCGCGTAATTCCCACGCTCACGCGCAGGGCCACCACAAGCGCCCGGTCGTCCATGTAGCCCGCTGCGTGAGCAGCGGGACCGCTTCACTTCAGCTCGCGAACCTTGATCGCCCGGTAGCTGACAACATTGCCGTGATCTTGAAACGCGAGGTGGCCCTTCGAGAGCGTGGCAAATTTCGGCCACGTCTTGAACTTGCTCGCGGCGATCATCGCCTTGCCTTCCGGACTCGCGAGATCCGCCGCGACGACCTTCTTTCCGTTCAGCCAGTGCTCCACCTTCCAACCCTTCACGATCAGGCGCGACTGGTTCCACTGTCCCACCGGCTTCGGCAGATCGCGCGGCACCTCGGGCCCCATGTCGTAGAGCGATCCCGCGAGATGGTTGCCGAGCTTGTTGTCCGTCGCCGCGATATTATCGAGCACCTGGTATTCCGGCCCGAAGCGATACGGCGCGCTCTCACCGAGACCGGCGCGATAAATCACGCCGCTGTTGCCGCCCTCGGAAATCTTCCACTCGAACGTCAACTCGAAGTCGGCGAACTCCTCCTTCGTCAGGATGTCGCCCGCCTTCGCCGCCGTCAGCACGAGCGCGCCGTCCTGCGCTTTCCAGCCCGCCCCGATCGCCTCGGTCTTGTAGCCGCGCCAGCCATCGAGGGATTTCCCGTCGAACAGCAGTTTCCA
>CAZENI010000122.1:0-18144 GCA_964513055.1 uncultured Opitutus sp. | reverse complement strand
ACGGAGTGGCCCCACTGCGGATTCGCCGTGGCGCGGCCCGAGCGGACGACGCGCGTCATGCCCTCGTCGTCGGCGAGCTGCCACGAGACCTCGACCGGCTGGGGCGGCATGCCGCCGCCGGGTTCGAGGGGCCGGGGCGCGAGGCGGGTCCACAGCACCACGCCATCGGGCGTGGGATCGCCCGAAGCGATGCCCAGGGAAAACGGATACGCGGAAAATTTCGGCGCCGCCGCGGTGGCGCCGAAGAGGCGGGAGGTCGAGAGCAGCGCGGCGGCGGCGAACGAGGCGGTGCCGGCGACAAAGGCGCGGCGCGTGAGGCCTTGGGCGCTGGCGAGCGGGAAGAGCGGTGGGGGCACGGACATGCGCGCCATGCAAGCGCCGGACGCTCCGCGACGTCAAGGGAGCGCCCGCGGCGTCGCCGGATTGTTGCGCAAGGGGCGGGTAGCCCGGGCCGGCGCCCGCCGGGGGGCGGGAAATTTTTTCACGCGACGGTGGCACGATTGGGGACGGATTCTCGTTTGAGGGGGAGTAAACCATGAAAACAACCCTTCTGTTCACTTCGTTCCTGCGGTTCGCAGCCCTGTGCGGCGCCGCGGTCCTCGCCCTCGCGGCGCCCTCGTCGCGTGCGGCCGATCCGGGCGTGCCGCCCACCATCTATAACTTCAACGTCTTCGGGATGGCCTCGATCAACCGGGGCGAAACGGCGACGCTCAACTGGTCGATCAGCGACGCGACGTCGGTCTCGATCTCGCCCGACGTCGGCGACGTGACGGGGACCTGGCAGGTCACCGTGGCGCCGCAGGTGACGACGACGTATGTGCTCACGGCGAGCAACAGCGCGGGCACCGTGACGCGCACGCGCACGATCACCGTCATCGCGCTGCCGCAGATCGCGGCGTTCACCGCTTCGGCGGCGACCGTCGAGGCTGGCGCGCCGGCGACGTTGAGCTGGAATGTGGCCGAAGCGACCTCGGTTTCGATCGCGCCGGGCATCGGCGCGGTGACGGGGACGAGTGTCACCGTGCATCCGACCAAGAGCACGACCTACACGCTGACCGCGACGAACGCCTCGGGCAGTGTCACGAAGACCGTCACGGTGCAGGTGCCGGAGCCGCCGGCCGTGGTGCATTCGCTGACCGCGTCGCCGGCCGTGGCGTATCCGGGCCAGCCCGTCACGCTGACTTGGGAAGTGACCGGCACGGAGAGCCTGTGGATGTCGGCGGACAACGGCGGCGATCCGGGTTCGATGAACTTCAAGCGGAGCACGGTGGTGCATCCCCAGGTGAGCACGCGCTACGTGATCTCGGCGTGGAGCCCGGTGAATGGCAGCGTGGCGAAGGCAGTGCACGTGGAGGTGAGCCTGCCGCCGCCGCCGACCATCGGGAGCTTCACCGCGACACCGGCGACGATGCCGAAGGGCAGCACGACCACGCTGGCGTGGACGACGGCCGGCGCGACGGAGGTTTCGATCGCGGCGGATTTGGGGACGAGCCCGGGCGTGGTGACGGGAAACAGTCTGGCTGTGAGCCCGACGGCGACCACGACCTACACGCTGACCGCGAAAAACATCACCGCGACGGTGACCGCGACACTCACGGTGACCGTGCTGCAGCCGCCCACGATCCAGTCGTTCGCGGCCGTGCCGGCGTCGATCACGTTGGGCGAGTCGACGCAGTTGCAGTGGGCGGTGACGGGCGCGACCGGCGTCTCGATCTCGGCGAACCTCGGCGCGAGCCCGGGCGTCGTGACGGGGAACAGCGTGACGGTGTCGCCGACGGGCACGACGCTCTACACGCTGACGGCGAACGGACCGGGCGGCACGATCACGCAGACCATTCCGGTGAACGTGAGCACGCCCGTGCCGCTGCCGGTGATCGCGTCGTTCACGGCGTCGCCGGAGACGATCTCGTCGGGTTCGTCGACGCTGTCGTGGTCGGTGACGGGCGCGACCTCGCTCTCGATCATGGCGAACGTCGGCGGGAATCCCGGGATCGTGACCGGGACGAGCTATGCGGTGTCGCCGACGCAGACGACGATCTACACGCTCTCGGCGACCAACGCGACGGGGACGGTGACGAAAACGAAGACCGTGACGGTAACGTCGCCGGGATCGGGCGTCGTGATCCACTCGTTCACGGCGACGCCCAACTCGGTGACGCCGGGCCAGCCGGTGCTGCTGCAGTGGGTCGTGAGTGGCACGAGCAGCCTGTGGATGTCGGCGGACAACGGCGGCGACCCGGGATCGATGAACGGCAAGACGAGCCATGTCGTGCATCCGCTAGTCACGACGCGTTACGCGATCTCGGCCTGGGATCCGCAACAGGGCACCGTGGGGAAATCGGTCATCGTGACGGTGGTGCCGGCGCCGCCGCCGCCCGCGATCGCGGCGGTCGAAGAGGCGACGATCGTCGTTGCCGCCGAGGGCATGCCGGAAGGGGCGGTCGATGCCGCGCTTGTCGTGCTCGAGGACGGCGTGACAGTGGCGACGGTGGCGTCGCGCACGGGCGGGATGATCGAAGGCGCGTTCAACCTGACGATGCCGGCGAGCGTGACTCGCTGCCTCGTGTCGAACCTGCCGGCGGACGCGGGCTACACCGTGACGGCGGCGGCGGTGGAGGGCGGCGTGCGCGTGAACTTCGCGCCCGGTGGAGCGCTGCTGACGAGTGCGGAAGGCAGGCTGGCGGTCGAAGTCTCGGCCGGCGGCGTCGTGGCGATGCAGTGAGCGACGGAGCAGGCAATGACTCGCGGCATGGGCCAATCGGCCCATGCCGCTTTTTCATAGAATAGCGCACCGTGGACCTCGTGAACGAAATCACTCTGATGCTCCGCGCGGCGGGCGACGACGAGCGCCAGGCGGCGGAAAACCTGCTGCCCCTGGTCTACGAGGAGCTGCGGCGCGTGGCGGCGCACCGGATGGCGGGGCAGCCGGCGGGCCACACGCTGCAGGCGACGGCGCTGGTGCACGAGGCGTTCCTGCGGCTCGTGGGCGACGCGGAGCAGACGTGGCGGAACCGGCGGCATTTTTTTGCGGCGGCGTCGGAGGCGATGCGGCACATCCTCGTGGATCGCGCGCGGCGGAAGGGGGCGGTGCGGCACGGCGGAAACCAGGTGCGGCTGGAACTGGAGGACGTGCTGCTGGCCAGCCACGCGACCGATGATCAGGTGGTGCTGGTGAACGAGGCGGTGGAGCGGCTTGCGGCGCACGATCCGGCGGCGGCCCAGTTGGTGAAGCTGCGGTTCTTCGCGGGCTTCACGTTCCCGCAGGCGGCGGAGCTGATGGAAATTTCCGAGCGCACGGCGAAGCGGCTCTGGGCCTACGCGCGGGCGTGGCTGTTTGACGAGATCCAGCGCGGGGCGCACGGGCGGAACTGAGCGGGCCGGGAGGAAGCGGGCGCGATGAACCGGGAGCAGGAGATTTTTTGCGAAGCGCTGGAGCGCAGCCGGGAGGAGGAGCGCGCGGCGTTTCTGGACGAGGCGTGCGCGACGGCGCCGGCGGTGCGGGAGCGGGTGGAGGCGTTGCTGCGCGCGGCGGCGGCAGCGGGCGGTTTTCTCGGGGAGGACGACGCGGGGGCGCGGGAGAGCGTCGGGGCGCGGATCGGGCGCTACGTGCTGGGGGAGCGCCTCGGCGAGGGCGGCTTCGGGGCGGTGTATCGGGCGGAGCAGGACGAGCCGGTGCGGCGCACGGTGGCGCTCAAGGTGATCAAGCTCGGGATGGACACGCGGGCGGTGATCGCGCGGTTCGAGGCGGAACGGCAGGCGTTGGCGATGATGGAGCATCCGCACATCGCGCGCGTGCTGGATGGCGGGGCGACGGCGGCGGGGCGGCCGTATTTCGTCATGGAGCTGGTGCAGGGGCAGACGATCACGAGCTACTGCAACGAGCGGCAGCTCGGGGTGAAGGAGCGGCTGGAGGTATTCCTGCAGGTGTGCGGCGCGGTGCAGCATGCGCACCAGAAAGGCGTGATTCACCGGGACCTGAAGCCGTCGAACATCCTCGTGGCCGAGGCGGAGGGCCGGCCAGTGGCGAAGGTGATCGATTTCGGGATCGCGAAGGCGATACACGCGCCGCTGACGGAGAAGACGCTGACGACGCGGCGGCACGGGTTCCTCGGGACGCCGGCCTACATGAGCCCGGAGCAGCTCGGGCTGGGTCAGGGTGACGTGGATACGAGGAGCGACATCTACAGCCTGGGCGCGCTGCTTTACGAGCTGCTGGCCGGCGCGCCGCCGAGCGCGACCGAGGCGTGGCGGGCGGCGGGCTACGGTGAGGTGCAGCGCGCGCTGCACCGGCACGAGCCGCCGGCGCCGTCGGATCGCGTGGCGCGGCTCGAGCCGGAGTCGCGCCGGGCGGTGGCGGCGACGCGCGGCACGGCGCCGGGGAGACTGATCGGCGAGCTGCGCGGCGATCTCGACCGGATCGTGCTGAAGTGTCTCGAGCAGGATCGCGCGCGGCGCTATGAGACGACGGAGGATCTGGCGCGGGACGTCGTGCGGCACCTGCGCAACGAGCCGGTGCTCGCGCGGCCGGCGACGCCCGGCTATCGCGCGGCGAAATTCCTGCGGCGGAACGGACGCGGCGTGGCGCTGGCGGCGGCGGCGCTCGTGGCGGCGGGCAGTTTCGGGGCGTATCATGCGGTCCGCCTCGCGGCGGAGCGCGACCGGGCGCAACTGGAGGCGAAGAAGGCGGCGAAGGTGAGCGAGTTGCTGACGGAGATCCTGACTTCGTCGGATCCGTTTCGCACGCCGACGGAGAAGAGCCTGCTGGAGAGCAGTGCGGAGCGCGTGCGCCGGGAGTTTGCGGCCGAGCCGGCGGTGCGGGCGGAGATTCTGAATGCGATCGGGCGCGTGCATTTGCGGCGGGGCGAGCACGAGAAGGCGCTGCCGGTCCTGACCGAGGCGCTGGCGGCCGGGCGGGCGATCGGGCGGCCGGACGGGCGGCTTGCGCAGACCCTGAGCGATGTCGGAATCCTGCGGCGCGAGCGGGGTGATCACGCGGGTGCGCGGCCGCTGCTGGAGGAGGCGCTCCGCGTGCGGCGGGCGCTGTGGCGCGAGGGGCACAACGAGGTCGCGATTTCACTCGTGGAGCTGGCGCGGCTGATGCGCACGCTCGAGGAGTTCGAACGTGCCGAGGATTTGTTGCGCGAGGCCCTGGCGATGCGGCGCCGCGTGCTCGGTCCGCGGCATCGCGAGGTGGCGGTGAGCCTGAACGACCTCGGCATGCTGCTCTGGGAAACCGGCGACGGCGCGGAGGCGGAGCGGCTGGCCCTCGAGAGTCTCGAACTGAATCGCGCGGTGCTCGGCGTGGAGCATCCGAACTTCGGGCAGTCGCTGGCCAACGTGGCGCTGTTCCGGGTGCAGCGGCGGGAATTTGCCGGGGCGGAGACGCTGCTGCGGCAGGCGCTCGGGGTATTCGCGAAGGCGCTGGGTGAAAAGCACTGGCGGCTGGCGACGGTGCGCCTGCAACTCGCGGAGGCGTTGCGGGGCCAGGGCCGGGTGGAGGAGGGCCTGGCGGAGACGGAACGGGGGCTCGGCGTCGTCGAGGCGGCGCTCGGGCGGGAGCACCCGTTGCGGGCGGCGTTGCTGGTGGAGCGGGCGCGCGGGCAGCTCGCAGTGGGCCGGGCGGGGGAGGCGGAGCCGCTGCTGCGCGAGGCGTTGCGGGTGCAGCGACGGACCTATCCGGAGCAGAACTGGCGGGTCGCGACGGCGAAGAGCGTGCTGGGGGCGGCGCTGATCGCGCTGGGACGCGAGGCGGAGGCGGAGCCGCTGTTGCGCGAGGCGATGAGCGGGATGAGGGACGTGAGCGGACCGAACGGGCGCGAGTTCAAGGCGACGCGCGAGCGGATCGCGCTGGTCGAGCGCGCGAAGACCTACCGGCCGTGACGACGGCCACGGGCGGAGGGCGGAACCTCAAACTTCGGCCAAGGCGGAGGCGACGAATTGATTGAGGCTTTCGCCGCGGGCCAGCGCCTTGAGCGAGGCTTTCTTGTGCAGTTCGGGGGAGACCCGGACGACAAACTGGCCGCTGTATTTCTTCCCGGCCGTGCCCTTGGGCAACGGATGGCCATCGCCGAGCATGACCTCGACCCATTCCTCGACGATGGTGCTGAGCTGCGCCATGACTTCGGCCTCTGTGCGACCATGGCAGCAAGGACCGATGATGGGCGGGGCACTGCCGACAAAGCAGCCGTCTTGATCGGACCATTCCACGAGTTTGAGGTAACGGCGGGCGATCATCGCCGGAGTTTCGGGTTTCTTAGTGGAGGCTTTCATGGGCGGCTGAGGTCGATCTTGCGACGGACTTCCTTCTCCTGATAGTGGCGGGCATCTGCTCCCGGTTGCCCGGAAAGCGTGACGCGAAGGCCGCGTGGATGGAGATAGTTGCGATGACTACCCTTGCCGCCGCGGTTGACGAAGCCGGCCCGTTCGAGGTCGGCCATCAGTTCGCGGAGCTTTCGGGGCATGCCAGTATCAGAACGATACTAAGTCGGCCGGCAAGCGTCGAGTCACGCCGCGCGCAAGCGGGCGACGATGGCGGCGGGCACGGTCAGTTGAAGGTTGCAGAACAAGCGTGGGAAGACGCAAAAGCACCTGAAGGTGGGTTGAGGACAGCCCACTCCACCTGGATCCAAACCCGCCCCCCCGTGATCTTGCGGGAGGGTGCATCGAGCCGCCGGTTGCGCGGACGATGAGATTGCTCCGGCGCGCTCGACAAGGTGTCGCCGGTGAATCTATGCCTTGCGCATGATTCGCCCCAAACTCCTTGCCGGTTTTTTCGTGGCCGCGGCCGCGATCGCGACAGTTTCGCTCCGTGCCGCCGATTATGATGTCGTCGTCTACGGCGGCACCAGCGGCGGCGTGGTCGCCGCGGTGCAGGCGAAGGCGATGGGCAAGAGCGTGGTGCTGGTCGGGCCGGACAAGCACCTCGGCGGGTTGACGAGCGGCGGGCTCGGCTGGACCGACACGGGCAACAAGGCCGTAATTGGCGGGATCGCGCGGGATTTCTATCACCGGATCTGGAAGCATTACGACAGCGAGGCGGCCTGGCGCTGGCAGAAGAAGGCCGACTACGGCAACAAGGGGCAGGGCACGCCCGCGATCGACGGGGCGCAGCGGACGATGTGGATCTTCGAGCCGAGTGCGGCGGAGAAGGTGTTCGAGGACATGGTGCGCGAGCACGGCATCACGGTGGTGCGCGACGAGTGGCTCGACCGGGCGAAGGGCGTGAAGAAGACGGGCGCGCGGATCACCGCGATCACGATGCTGAGCGGGAAGACCTACACCGGAAAGATGTTCATCGACGCGACGTATGAGGGCGACCTCATGGCGGCGGCGGGCGTGCAGTATCACGTGGGGCGGGAGGCGAACCGCACCTACGGCGAGGAGCACAACGGCGTGCAGACCGGCGTGCTGCATCACCGGCATCACTTCGGCGTGCTGAAGGAGAAGATCAGCCCCTACGTGGTGCCGGGCGATCCGAAGAGCGGCGTGCTGCCGCGCGTGAGCGCGGAGCCGCCCGGGGTGTTTGGCGAGGAGGACAAGCGCGTGCAGGCCTACTGCTACCGCATGTGCCTGACGGATGATCCGAAGAACCGGATCCCGTTCGCGAAGCCGGACGGCTACGATCCGAAGCAGTATGAGCTGCTGGCGCGGATCTACGCGGCGGGCTGGACAGAGACGTTCGGCAAGTTCGACCCGATTCCGAACCACAAAACGGATACGAACAACCACGGGCCGTTCAGCACGGACAACATCGGGATGAACTACGACTACCCCGAGGCGAGCTACGAGCGGCGCCGGGAGATCCTGAAGGAGCACGAGACCTACCAGAAGGGCTGGCTCTACTTCATCACGACGGATCCACGCGTGCCGGCGGACGTGCGGGCGGCGATGAGCAAGTGGGGCCTGCCGAAGGACGAGTTCAAGGACAACGGCGGCTGGTCGCACCAGATCTACGTGCGCGAGGCGCGCCGGATGGTCGGCAGTTTTGTGATGACGGAAAACGAGCTACGGAAGAAGAAGCCGACGCCGGACTCCGTCGGCATGGGCAGCTACACGATCGATTCGCACAATGTGCAGCGCTACATCACGCCGGAGGGCTACGTGCAGAACGAGGGCGACATCGGCGTCTCGGCCGGCGGCCCCTACGCGATCGCCTACGGCTCGCTGGTGCCGAAGAAGGGCCAGGCGGACAACCTGCTCGTGCCGGTGTGCCTCTCGAGCACGCACATCGCGTTCGGCTCCATCCGCATGGAGCCCGTATTCATGATTCTGGGTCAGTCGGCGGCCACGGCGGCGGCGATGGCGATCGACGCGAAGATCGCGGTGCAGGACGTGCCCTATGCGAAGCTGAAGGAGCGCCTGCTGAAGGACGGGCAGGTGCTCAGCTACACGGCACCGGCGGCGGAGAAGGCCGAGAAGGCGAAGAAGTAAGGGCAAGCGGCGACGGCGCGCGCCGGCCGGGGCGGGTTTGCGGCTGGACCCCCGGCCGGGCTTTGCGCTTTCCTGCGGGCGCATGACGTCATTTTCCTTCCGGCTCGCGGTCGTTCTTTTCGCCATGGTCGGGGTGAGGACCGGCGGGTTTGGCGCGGATCCGGCGCGGGCGGTCGCAACGCTGCCGCCGACGGTGCAGCGGGTGGTTTTTCTCGGCGACAGCATCACGCACGGCGGCGGCTACGTGAACGCGGTCGCGGCGTATTTCGCGACGCGTCATCCCGGCCGGGCGGTGGAGTTCATCAACGCCGGACTTTCGAGCGAGACGGTGTCGGGCCTCTCGGAGGAGGGCCATGCGGGCGGCAAGTTCCCGCGCCCCGATTTGCACGAGCGGCTCGGCCGCATGCTGGCGCAGACGCGGCCGGACCTCGTGATCGCCTGCTACGGGATGAACGATGGCATCTACCTGCCGCTGGCGGAGGAGCGGTTCGCGAAGTTTCGGGAGGGCATCACCCGGCTGCACACGACGGCGGCCAAGGCGGGGGCGCGCATCCTGCTCGTGACGCCGCCGACCTACGAAGAGGAGCGCGGGGGCAAGGCGGGTTACGCCGCCGTGCTCGCGCATTACTCCAACTGGCTGATGGAGCAGCGGGCGGCGGCGAAATGGGACGTGGTCGACGTGCACACGGCGCTGCGGGATTTTCTGGCGGGGCAGCGGCAGCGCGATCCCGGGTTCTCCCTGGCCAAGGACGGCGTGCATCCCGGCGAACTCGGGCACTGGCTGATGGCGCGCGAAATCCTGCGGCATCTCGGGGCGCGCGACCTTGTAGGCGTGGCGAGCGCGGAGGACATGGTGGCCTCGCAGCGGAACGGCGCGGCGATCCTGAAACTCGTCCGGCAGCGACAGGTGTTGATGCGCGACGCGTGGCTCAGCGCGACCGGGCACACGCGGCCGGGCGTGAAGGCGGGGCTGCCGCTTCCGACCGCGCAGGCCCAGGCGGCCGCGATCGACCGGGAACTCGCGCGCCTGCGCTGAGCGGGGGCGAGCCGCGCCGTGCGCCGTGACGCTGCCCTTTGTCATCATCCTCGTCGCGGCGTTGTTCTACGCGGCGGGGACGCTCGTGGTGAAACGGGCGGCGGATCTCGGCGTGGGCGTGTGGCGCACGGCATTTGTCGCCAACCTGATGACGGCGCTTTTCTTCCAGCCGATGTGGCTGCTGCCGGGGACGCTGCTGGCCGAACTGTGGTGGCAGCCGGCGGTCGTCGCGCTGAGCTTCGTCTGCGGGCAGTGGCTGACCTACATCTCGCTGGAACAGGGCGACGTGTCGGTGGCGACGCCTGTCCTGGGAATCAAGATACTGCTGGTGGCGGTGTTCGTGACGTTGTGGGTGGGAGAGGCGCTGCGCTGGCAGCTCTGGCTGGCGGCGGTGCTGGCGAGCCTCGGGATCGCGCTGCTGAACCGCAGCGGCGGCGGTCATCCACACCGGCGCGTGGGGCGGACGATCGTGACGGCGGGGCTCGCGGCGATTTCCTACACGGTGTTCGACGTGCTGGTGCAGCAGTGGGCGCCGGCGTGGGGGCCGGGGCGTTTCCTGCCGCTGACGCTCGCGCTGTCGGCGGTGTTCTCGCTGGCGTTCGTCCTGCGGTTTCGCGAACCGCTGCGCGCGATCCCGCGCGCGACGTGGCCGTGGCTGCTGGGCGGGACGGCGTTGATCGGGGTGCAGTCGCTGGCGTTCGTTTACACGGTGGCGCACTGGGGTCAGGTCACGGCGGTGAACGTGGTCTACAGCTCGCGCGGCCTGTGGACGGTGGCGCTGGTGTGGCTGGTCGGGCACTGGGTGCACAGCCGGGAGCAGCAGCTCGGCGGCGGCGTCCTCGGCTGGCGGCTGGCCGGGGCGCTGGCGATGATGCTGGCGATCGTATTGGTGGTGGTGTGACGCGGGGGCGCGGCGCTAGAGGTCGAGATGCGCGGAGAGCTCGGTCTTCAGCAGATCGAGCAGCGCGGGGTCCATGAACGTGAAGTCGTCGGGGATGCGCAGCACGATGAGCGGCTTGTCGGCGAGCTCGGGGAGAAAGCGCTCCTCGACGCGCGCGGCGTGGCGTTTCTCCATGCAGAAAACCAGATCGGCCCAGCCGACGTGGCCGGCGGTGAGCTTGATGCGGGCGTTGTTCTCGGTGCCGGCGGAGCGGGCCTCGTAGCGCGGATGGTCGCGAAAGAGCGCCTCGGCGGTCGGGCTGCGCCACTGGTTGCGCGAGCAGAGGAAGAGGAGCTTGGTTTTCATGTTCATACCAACGTCACCTGAGATTTGGACTTTTCCGAGGGTAGGGCCCGACCTCCGGGCGGGCCGTCAGGATCTCCGCACGCCCACGGCCCGCCCGGAGGTCAGGCCCTACCGGCGCTGCTGCGCCAAAGTCAAAAACACATCAGCTGTTGGTCTAAAACCCGCCGTTGATATCAAGCCGCAGAGGCACGGAGCACATGGAGAAAGCCAGCGTGAGGGAGTGGCCGAACGTCCGCTCGCTCACGCTCGCAGCTACGAAGTAGTGGCGAATCGGATTCAGCGGCGGCGGCGGATGCTGCTGAGGAGGGAGGTGAGCTCCTGGCGGCGGCCGAGGAACTTCACGATCGAGCGCGCGGGGCAGAGCGTGAGGATGGTCGCGCCGCGCTCGTCGGTGCCGCTGTGGATCATGCCGACCACCTTGCCGGTGGCGGCGTTCAGCAGCGGCGAGCCGCTCTGCGATTCGAGCGTGATGCTGGAGGCGAGCCTGACGCGAAGGAGATGGCCGAGGTCCTCGACGACGGTGGCGTCGATCCAGTCGTGGCCGGTCTCGACCTGGCGGCTCTTGCTGGGAAACCAGAGGCGCGTGCCGGGCTCGTAGCGCGCGACGTCCTCCAGTTGCAGGGCGACGCCTTCTTCGGGTGGGGCGTTGCAGGGCAGCAGGAGAAAATCGTGGGCGACATCGGTCGGACGCGGGAAGGCGGTGCGCGCCGGCCGGCCAAGGCTCGCGCGAAACGTCGCCAGCGGGCGCTCCGAGTAGACGTCGAGCCACGTGGCGGCGCGCAGGCCGCCGGCCTCGAAGTCGAGGAAGTGCACGCTCGTCACGCCGTAGAGCTTGCCGCCATGCGCGATCACATAGCCCGTGCCCTGGAGGGTGGTCATGGAGTTCGCCCAGAGGAGCTGCGGTTGATAGAGGATTTTTCCGTCCGGCTTGTCTGCGGCGCGCGCGACGGCGGCCGGGAGGAGCAGCGCGAGGGCGCACGGCAGGAGCAACCGGGTTAGGAAACGCATGGGTGGGTGGGCGGTGCGACAGGAGCGGAGCGGGACGGTGCCGGCAAGCCGGGGAATGGGCCGTATTAGCTGACGCGCCGCGCGGCAAAAGGTCGGGAATACTTTGGTCCCGGGCCGAAAGTCGAATGGTGGCGGCGCGCGGCGTCGCGTAGGATCGAGGCTGAATTCCCACACCCATGCCCGAAGCTCTTGCTGTCCTCGGTATCCTTGTCGTGGCCGTCGCCGCCTGGTTGGGCGCCTGGTGGCAGGCGCGCGATCCGGCCAATTACAACGCCCAGGAGGAGGCGGAGCGGCTGCGGCACCAGGCGGACTGGCTCGAACAGCGGCTGCGGGTGGCGCAGCGCGAGAACTGGGGGGCGGAGATGGAGGCGGGCATCCGGGAGGAACTGCAGGGCGCGCGGCAGCGGCTGGCGGCGGCAAAGGCGTGTCCGGTCGTGCGGGGGTGAGGGAGCCGGTGGTCCTATGGTCCCGGCGCTCACGCGCCGGGCTACAGGGCAGAGGGCTACGGGCGCGGTGGGGACTCGGGGGCGGGGCCGCCCGCGGCGGGCGCGTCGCTCGCAAACATGCGCTCGAAGGCCTCGATGTGCTGGCGGGCGTTCTGGAAATAGGCGTCATCATCTTCCCAATACTGCGCGAGGTCGCGGACGCTGCGTTCGTCGTGCTCCTTGAACAGCCGCGCGGCGCGGCGCGCCTGATCGGCGTCCAGGCCGAGCGCGCGCAGCGCGTCGACGCCGAGGTCGAGGGAGCTGCCGAGCGTCTCGCGGTAGAAGTTCTGAATGCCGCGCTTTTGATATTCGTAGGCGTGCACGCGGCCGACGGCGCGGGCGAAGATCTGCAGATGCGGAAAGTGCTTCTGGACGGTCTCGGCGAGGGCGACGGACTTCTGTTCGTCGTCGATCGCGATGACGATGAGTTTCGCGCGCGCGGCGCCGGCGGCGTGGAGCAGCTCGACGCGCGTGGCGTCGCCGTAGAAGACCTTGATGCCGAGGCGGCGGATGACCTCGACCTGCTCGGCGTCGAGGTCGAGGACGGTGGTGCCGATGTGGTTGGCGCGGAGGAGCCGGCCGATGATGTGGCCGAAGCGGCCGAAGCCGGCGATGATCACAGGGTTTTCCTGGTCGGCGGGATCGATGCGATCGGCGTCGCGCGCGGGCGGCTTGGGGCGGGCGAAGCGGGGCTGCACGAACCGCTCGTTGACGAGGAAGAGCAGCGGGGTGGCGGCCATCGAGAGCGCGACGGAGGCGACCAGCGGCGCGGCCTCGGCGGCGGTGAGGACGCGTTGATTGACGACGAAGGAGAGCAGCACGAAGGCGAACTCGCCGCCTTGCGCGAGGGCGAAGCTGAAGAGCACGCCGTCGGGCGTCGGCAGCCGGAAGAGGCGCGACAGCGCGAAGAGGACGAGGAACTTCACGACGAGCAGCGCGGCGACGAGGCCGGCGATGAGCGCGGGCTGCGCGCGCAGCAGGCCGAAGTCGATGCTGGCGCCGACGGTGATGAAGAAGAGCCCGAGGAGCAGGCCCTTGAACGGCTCGATGTCGGCCTCGAGTTCGTGGCGATACTCGCTGTTCGCCAGCACGACGCCGGCGACGAAGGTGCCGAGGGCGGCGGAGAGCCCGACGAGCTGCATCACGAGCGAGATGCCGACGACGAGGAGCAGGGCGGCGGCGGTGAACAACTCGCGCTGGCCGGAGCGCGCGATGCGGCGGAAGATGGGGTTGACGAGATGCCGCCCGGCGAAAACCACGAAGCCGACCGCGAGGATGACGAACAGCGTCTGCTGCCAGGCCGGGAGCGCGGCGATGGCGGTGGTCGCGCCGGCGCCGGCGCCAGGCTTCTCCGTCGCGAGCAGCGGCAGCAGCGCGAGAATGGGAATGACGGCGATGTCCTGAAACAGCAGGACGGCAAACGAGGCCTGGCCGGCCGGGGTCTTGAGCTGGCCGCGCTCCTGCAGCGACTGCAGCACGATGGCGGTCGACGACATCGCGAGGATGAGGCCGGTCGCGAAGGGCACGCGGGCGCCGAGGCCGAGCGCGAGGCCGAGGCCGGTGAACGCGGCGGCGGTGCCGAGCACCTGCAGACCGCCAAGGCCGAGCAACTGGCCGCGCATTTCCCAGAGGCGCGACGGCTGGAGTTCGAGGCCGACGAGGAAGAGCATCATCACGACGCCGAACTCCGCGAAGTGCATCACGTCGCCCGAGTGCGCGCCGACGAGGCTCAGCGCGTGCGGGCCGATCAGGGCGCCGGCGAGGAGGTAGCCGAGGACGGAGCCGAGGCCGAGCCGCTTGGCGAGCGGGACGGCGATGACGGCGGCGACCAGGTAGACGAAGGCGTGGAAGAGGACGGAATCCATGACGGGCGGCGGGTGGGCGGCGGCAAGCCGGCGTGGGACCGGCGCGTCATGGCTAGCGCAGTGGGCGCGGAGTAACGAAACATTTCCGGCGGTGGCCAGGCGCGGGGTGACGGTCCCTGCGTTCTCCAGCGTGAATGACAACACGACGCGCGCGCGAAAACTCACGGGCGATGTCCCTGTAGGCCCGCCGCTGGCCGGGCACCCGCCCAGCGGGCGGGTCGACAACGGGCGCGGCGGGACGGGCGGGACTACCGCGGGAGGCTGGCGATCGCCTCGTGTTTCAGCAGGAAAGCGCGGCGCTGCTCGGCGAAGGCCTTCAGGCTGCGCGGGCCGTCGTCGACGCTGCGGACGAAATCCTCGTAGCTCTCGAGTTTGCGGGTGTCGCGCTTCACGTCAGCGTCAATGAGATCATGATACGTCTGCGCGATCGGGCCGAGGCGCGACCAGTCGAGCCAGGTCTCGGCGAGTGTGCGGACGTAGCCGAGGTAGCGGGTGCGGAGGGCGGGGACGGCGAGGAGTTTCGCGGCGAGCGCGGCGTTGGGATTCTTCATGGCGGCGAGTGGATCGAGCTGCGGGCCGCCGCCGCCCATGCCGCCCATGCCGCCGCGACCGGGGAAACCGCCGAAGCCGCCGCGGGGGCCGCCGGGGCGTTCGCTGGGTCCCGCGCCGGGACCACCGGCGATTGCTTCGGGCGACGGGCCGCGCGGACCGCGTTCGCCGCCGGGCCCACCGGGGCCGCCCGGCCCACCCGGCCCACCGGGTCCGCCGGGACCGCGGCCGCCGGGGCCGCCGCCGAAGCTGAAGGTCTCGTTCATGTCGTGCGGGATCAGGTGCAGGCGGCCCTTGGCGTCCTCGCCGATCGAGTAGTCGCTGGTGCGCGTCCAGTAGCCGTCGCCGTTGGCCATCGTCGTGTCGAGCGCGAGGAATTTCAGCGCGCCGTCGACGTCGAGGTAGGGCGCGAGGGCGGCTTCGAGTTTTTCGGGCGGCGTCTCCTCGAGCAGCTTGCAGACGCGGATGAGGCGGGCCCATGCGTCGGGTTCGTCCTTCGACTTGATCTCGTAAGAGCGGCGGTAGGCGGCGGGATCGTCGCCGAGATAGGCGAGGCCGCCGCGGGCGCCGGGGTTGCCGGGGACTTTCCAGCGGGCGCCCTTGGCGGAGCCGAAGCGGTCCTTGAGGAAGTCCTTGTTAAACTGTTCGGCACTGGCGTAGATGCCCCAGTTCTCGCCGTTGATGACGACGCGGACGAAGTTGACCTTCGGGGTGGGAATGAAGTCCTGCGCGATGCGGCTGAAGAGCGCGGCGCGGAGGAAGGAGGCGTCGCCGTGCGAGTTCAGGAGATTGAGGGTGCGATGGCCGAGGAGGGACTGGTCGTCGTGGACGTGGTCGAGGGAGAGGTTGAGGGAGCGTTTCGATCCGGCGCCGACCATCATGTAGGAGGACATGCCGCGGAAATGAACGCCGACGTCGCGGAAGGATTTTCCGTCGACGGTGAGTTTCGCGGGCACCTCGACGTCGGTGCGGTGGAAGTCCTCGAGTTCCTTTTCCCAGTCGGCGCCCTCGAATTCGAGGAAGAGCGTGCGCAGCGTGCCGGCGTCGTAGAGGGGCTCGCGGCCGTAGGTCTTCACGTCGGCGGCCGTGAGCGGCACGCCGGGGCTGACGGGTTCGGCGGCGCGGCGGCCCATGCCGCCCGGTCCACCGGGACCGCCGGGGAAGCGGCCGCCGGGGCCACCCGGGCCGCCGCGCTGGGGGCGGTTCGCGAGGTGATGCTCGCGGGCGGCGCGGCGCTCGGTGGCGTCGAGGCGCTTGTCGCCGTCGCGGTCGAACTGCGTGACGAGCCGGGTCTCGGCCATCATCGGTGGGCCGAAGCCGCGGCCGCCGGGGGGGGCGAAGCCGGGCGGGCCGTCGCGATCCGGAGCGGCGGGCTGCGCGCCCAGGGAGCCGGTGGCGAGGAGAAGCGCGGTGAGTGTGGCGCGGGTGCGGCGGAGCGGGCGAGGAGGGGTTGGCATGGCAGGAGAGGCTGGAGAAAACGCGGGGCGGAGCGAGGGCGCGCAGGGGGAGACGCAGAAATCGGGGAAGAGTGGCAGGAGATTTCGGGCGGCTGGTTTCGCGGCGGCGAGAATGAGTGGGAGATGGCGTCTGGACAACGGCGGCGGCGGCGGGGATTTTCGGACGATGAGATTGTGGAGCTGCGTGGCGATGCTGGCGATGGGGCTGGCCGGGCTGGCGGGCGGGGCGCGGGCGGCGCTGCCGCTGGCGGAGTCGCCGTTCGGGGAGGCGATCGCGGCGGCGGCACGCGAGGGGGACCCGCGGGATCCGACGAAGGGGAACCGCCTGGCGTCGATCGGTGGCGGGTATGATGCGCTGCTGTTGCGCGTGCATCTGATCCGGCAGGCGAAAAGCTCGATCGCGATCCAGACCTTCATCTGGACGAACGACGAGTGCGGCCGGCTGTTGATCTACGAGCTGATCGAGGCGGCGCGGCGCGGGGTGAAGGTGCGGATCATCGCGGACCACCTCGTGTCAGAGAAGGACCCGGCGACGATGGCGTTTCTCGCCACAGCGCATCCGAATCTCGAGGTGAAGCACTACCGGCCGGCGCTGGCGCGGATGAAGCCGTCGCTCTTCCGGACGCTGCTGGCGGCGGTGACGTCGTTCCGCGGCTTCAACCAGCGGATGCACAACAAGGTGATGCTGGTGGACGACGCGATCCTGCTGACGGGCGGGCGCAACATCGAGAACACGTATTTTGATCACTCGACGGCGATGAACTTCCGCGATCGGGACGTGCTGGCGGTGGGCGGCGTGGTGCGAGGCGCGGTGGAGTCGTTTGCGCAGTTCTGGAATTACCGGCACGCGGTCTCGAGCCGGGCGCTGGTCGACGTCGACGCGGTGATCGCGAAGGGCGGTTTCCGGCGCTACGAGACGCGGGCGGATTACGATTTCGGCGCGCACTTCGCGGCGCTCGACGCAGAGGCGAACGACGCGGGTCTGATCGCGGCGCGGTTTGTCCAGCGGCTGCGGCCGGTGCGGAAGGTCACGTTCATCAGCGACGAGCCCGGCAAGACGGGCGGGAACTCCGGGGCGGTGGCGCGCATCACGCTGGAGCTGCGGCAGGCGCTCGAGCAGGCGCGGAGCACAGTCGTGATGCAGACGCCGTATCTCGTGCTGAGCGGGCCGGCGCAGCGGCTGCTGCGGGAGATGCAGGCGAAGCATCCCGGGCTGAAGATTCGGATCTCGACGAACAGCTTTGCGTCGACCGACAACCTCTTCGCGTATTCGGCGAACTACCGCCTGCGCGGCGCGTATGTCGAGGACCTGAAGCTGCAGGTGCACGAGTTCAAGCCGCAGCCGGGATCGCTTTCGACGCTGTTTCCGCGGCACGGCGTGATGGCGGAGCTGGCGGCGGCGCGGGCGGGGGCGGGCCGGGCGGAGCGGCCGCCGTTCCTGTGCGTGCACGCGAAGTCGCTCGTGGTCGACGGGCGGATCGCGTTCATCGGATCCTACAACCTGGACCCGCGTTCCGAGAATCTGAATACGGAGGTGGGCCTGCTGATCGAGGACGAGGCGTTTGCGCGGGAGCTGGAGGCGGAGATCGAGGACGACATGCGCCCGGCGAACAGTTGGGTGATCGGACGGCGGCCGCTGCCGCTGCGGCTGGACGTGATCAACGGCTGGGTCGACGGCATCCTGTCGTTGAGCCCGATCGACGTGTGGCCGATCCAGAACACGAGCAGCTTCGAGCTGCGGCCCGGGGCGGAGGCGGTGCCGCCGGGGCATCCGGCGTTTCACGAGCGCTACCGTGACGCGGGGGCGTTTCCCGGCACGGAGGGATTCCTCTCGACGAAGGAAATCCTGACGCGGCTCTACAAGGCGGTCGGCACGCCGCTGACGCCGGTGCTGTAGCCGGTCACCCGCCGCGCAGGGCGTTGGGGCCGAGGGCGGAACTCATGGCCCGGAGCCAAAGCCGTCCTCGAGGTTGCTGGCGTCGACATGATAGCGGCCGGTGCGGACGGTGCCGCTGCGGGTGTTGTAGAGTTCGATGACGCGCGTGAGCTCGAAGAGACTGATGGCGAA
>CAZENI010000121.1:0-18210 GCA_964513055.1 uncultured Opitutus sp. | reverse complement strand
GGGTTGAACAACCCCGACCCCGGCATGACGCTGCTCCAGTCGGTCCTCGCATGGGGCTACAAGCTGCTGTTCGTCTGCTACGGATTCCCCCTGAGTCTCGTGCTTCTTGGCGTGCTGGCATTGACCGTCGCGCAGTTGATCCGCGTTCCTTGGTTCGGCCTTGGGCCCACCGACTACTCAGCCGTCGCCTCCGCCCTGATCGCGACGCTGCTGCTCAGCTTGTATGTGTTTCATCCGCACAAGCCCGCCATCGCCCTCAGCAGCCTCCCGTTCCTCCTCACCCTGGCGGCCCTCCGTCACCGGCGGGTGCTCGACGGCGTCGCGGTGCTGACCGCCGCCAGCCTCGTGGCCCACGTTGAGATCTTCAGGGATCGCGTCCTGACGCGGCCCTATCTCGCGCCCGGCGGCTACGCGCGCGCCACCGAAAGCAAGCCCTTCAACCAACTCGGCTACATTCGCGCGCTGGCCCGAACCCAAGTCGATACCAAGTCGGTGATCATTGGCGACGTGTTCTCGTGGGTGCTGGAATATCACGTCGTGCGCGGCACGATGCCGGCCGCCGTTGCGGTCCAGTCGTCCCGCTCCGGCTCCCGGACCCAGAAGGGCTATCCCACGGCGAATCCCAATCTCCGCATCGCCCCACGCGAAAGCGTGATGTTTCCCGGGTCGCTGGAGCAACTGCATCGAGGGGGCCATGCGATCCTGATTGATCGTCTCCTGTGGCGCACGCTGTTCTCCCGCTACGACGTCACGTCCCTGCCGGGCGACACGGCGATGATCGGCGAAGTGCCCGTGCGCCTCGTCACGATCGTGCCCGAGCCCTGATCACCCTGCGTCTGCGACCCACTTTGCGCTCGGCTTCGTCTGCCGCGTCGGCTCTCTCGCAACGATGCACCCAACGCACTGCCACCCCTGCGCCCCCGTCCTCCGGACGTTTCGCGCGTGAGCGGCTTCGGCGACAACGTGCGGCTCCTGCAGGCACTCGACCGCTGGATCGGCGTGCCGGCGTGCCTGCTCGCCACCGCGTGCGCCCGGCTGGCGCGCCTCGGCCGCGGCCGGACGCCGCCGGCGCCGCCGCGCCGCCTGCTCTTCATCAAGCTTGCCGAGCAGGGTTCCACCGTCCTGGCGTTTGACGCGCTCCAGCGAGCAGTCGCGCGCGTCGGTCCCGGCAATGTGCATTTCCTCGTGTTCGACACCAACCGCGCGATCGTGGATCTGCTGCAGATCATCCCGCCAGCGAACGTCCTCGCGCTGGAAACGCGCTCGCCGTGGGCCCTCGTCGCCAGCACCGCGCGGCTCCTGCGGGAAATCCGCCGCCGCCAGATCGACGGCTGCATCGATCTCAATTTTTTCGGCCGGTTCACCGCGCTGCTCACGTGGCTCACCGGGGCGCGCGTCCGCGTGGGCCATCACGCCTACGGGGGCGACGGTCCGGCCCGCGGCGATCTGCTCACCCACTGCGTGCCGCACACGCCGCACCTGCACACGTCGCGCGCCTTCACCAGCCTCGTGCTCGCTCTTGACCACGCGCCGGAGAACCTGCCGGCCCTGCCTTTCGTGC
The DNA here is from genome assembly GCA_964513055.1 of uncultured Opitutus sp. Taxonomy (GTDB): domain Bacteria; phylum Verrucomicrobiota; class Verrucomicrobiia; order Opitutales; family Opitutaceae; genus ER46. The sequence goes on along the minus strand of CAZENI010000121.1, from coordinate 16,649 downwards.
CACCGGCGGAGCCCGCCGTCCCGTGCTTCACGCCAACTGCCGCGGAAACGGCCGCCGCCCGCGAACTCCTCCGCGAACTTGGGATCGGCGCACGCCAGCGCCTGATTCTGCTCAACGCGAACGCCAGCGATCTTCTCCCGGTCCGGAAATGGGCGGGAGAAAACTATGTCGAGCTCGCCCGCCGGTTGCTCGCCGAATTTCCCGAGGCCGCCGTCGCCTTCACCGGCGCGGCCTCCGAACTGCCGGCGACCGCCGCGCTCGTCCGGGCCGTCGACTCCGCCCGCTGCCACTGCCTCGCCGGCCGCACCACACTCCGCCAGTTGCTCGTGGTCTTCGGCCTGGCCGAGGTGCTCGTCACCAACGACAGCGGTCCCGCCCATTTCGCGGCGATGACACCCATCGACGTCGTGGTGTTATTCGGTCCCGAAACGCCGGCGCTGTTCTCCGCCCTCGGTCCGCGGATCCATCCGGTCTGGCTGGGCCTGGCCTGTGCGCCGTGCGTGACTGCCCGCAACCACCGCCAGACCTCGTGCCGCGACAACCAGTGCATGAAACAGATCCGCGTCGAGGACGTGTTCACGCGCACGGCACACCTCCAGCGCCTCCGGACGGCCCCGGGAACCTGACGGCGCCGCGGGGCGGTTCTCTCCCGCCACGCAGCTCGAATATTCCGCACTGCCCGAAACGGGCAACGCTGGCGGCGGAGCCCGCCCTCCGCTCAGTGGCCGCCCAGTTCCGCCTGCGCCGTCGCCACCAGGCCCGCGACGTCGAGTTTCCACGCGCGCGCCAGCGCCGCCGCCGATCCCACTGGCTGCGCCGGCTCTCGCATCCCGCAACGGATCACGCGACCTGCGATCCCCGCGCCCGCCGCCACCTCGCACACGATCGTGCCAAGACCTCCGCTGATCGCGTGATCCTCGACGGTGATCACAACGGCCGCCTCCCGCAGGCGCGCCGTCAGCGCGGTGGCCGGCGCCGGCGCCAGCCGCGGCACGTGGACAACTCCGGCCTGCACGCCGCTCTTCGCCAGCTCCGCCGCCGCGTCGAGCGCCACCGCCGCGAGCCGGCCCGTCGTGAAGAAAATCACGTCGCCACCCGCGCGCAGCCGCCGCGGATCGCCGGCGCCGAAGTCGTGTCCGATCGTCTCCGGCCGCGCGGGCGCCGGATCCTTCGCCAGCCGGAAGTAGATTGGCCCCGCCTCGTCCCACGTCGCCGCGAGCGCCGACACCGCCTCCGCGTCATCTGCGGGCGCGATCACGCCCATCCCCGGCAGCGCGCGCATCAGCGCGATGTCGTCGAACGCGTGGTGCGTCCACCCCGCCGGGCCGTAGTCGAAGCCGCCGCCCACGCCGATGATCCGCACCGGCAGCCCGTGCAGCACCGGCCCGCCGCGCAGCGCCTCGTAGGGCCGCGCGCTCACGAACGGCGCGATCGAATACACCCACGGCCGCAGCCCCGACGCCGCCAGCCCGGTCGCCACCGCGATCAGATTCTGCTCCGCCACCCCGGCATTGAAAAACTGTGCCGGCCGCGCCGCCGCGAACTCCTCCACCACGCCGTAGCCGATGTCGCCCGTGAGCAGCACCACGCGGGCGTCGGCCCGCGCGCGTTCCAGCAGCGCCTGGATCACCGCGCGCCTCATGACGCGTCCACTTCCGCGCCGGCCGCGCGATACTGGTCGGCGCTCATCGGCCGGTAATGCCAGTCGAGCTGTCCTTCCATGAACGATACGCCGCGGCCGAACACCGTGCGCGCCAGCACCGCGCGGGGCGCGCCGCGCATCCCGCCCCGCGGCCGCACACTGGCCGCGATCGCGGCCGGGTCGTGCCCGTCGATTGAAAGCACGTTCCACCCGCACGCGCGCCAGCGCGCCGCGAGGGCCTCCTCCTGCAGCGCGACCGGCGTCGCGCCGAGCGCCTGCTGGCCGTTGAGATCGACGATCACTGTGAGCGCCGCGAGGCCGTGCTCCGCCGCAAACGCCGCCGTCTCCCACACGCTCCCCTCCGCGCATTCGGCGTCGCTCACCAGCACGACCGTGCGCCACGGCTCGCCGCGACTCCGCGCCGCCAGCGCGCAACCCGCGCCGAAACCCGGCCCGTAGCCGAGCGAGCCCGTGGAGAATTCGATGCCCGGCACGCGATGGCTGGGATGCACGCCCAGCAGCGCTCCATCGGCGAGGTAGCCCGCCAGCCCCGGCGGCGGCAGGAAACCGATCGCGTCCAGCGCCGCGTAGAGCGCGAGCGCCGCGTGGCCTTTCGACAGGATGAAGCGGTCGCGCTCCGGCGCCTCCGGCGCGGGCACATGGAGCACGCGCGCATACAGCGCCGCGAGCAGGTCGGCCACGCTCAGCGCGCTGCCGATGTGCCCCACGCCCGCGCGATGCGCGTGGTCGAGCACCGCGCGCCGGATGCGACGCGCCAACACGATCGGATCAATGGGACAACGGGCGGACACCTTGGAGTTTTCGTTTGAGGTTCAGGCCGTGGCGCAGCAGGCGCCCGGACGCCCGCGACCATTTTCCTCCCGCCAGCCACGCCGACGCGAGACGGATGCCGCCATGCGCCGGCAGGCGCTGGCGCAGGACCCGCAACGTCTCCTCGGCGAGCGCCCGATCCGCGGCCGGCTCCGCGGCCCCATGCACGAGGCAGAGCAGCGCGACCTTCCAGCCGAGGCCTCGTATCGCCGCCTCGAGCCGCGCCCGGTTGTCCGGATACGGCGCCGCGCGCTGGACGATGAGCGAGTTGAGCATCATCGCCGAGTAGCGGAGCAGGCGCCGCTCCCGCGCGCCCGAGTTGCTGCCAGGGTGGTAACGATAGTCCAGCAGCCGATCCGGATGAAACCGCATCACCCCGCCAGCCGCGGCGTGCCGGAGGAACCACTCGTGATCCGCCGCCACCCGCCGATCCTCGCAGAATGCGCCGATCCGGGCGACGGCCTCGCGCCGGATCAAGGTCTGGCCGAGCGTCCGCAGCGGATTCTGCCGGAGCAACGTCCGATACGGCTGCAGGCAAAAGCCCTCCGGCCCGCCGCCGGCGAACCGCGCGACAATCTCCGGATGCACCAGATGTTCGTTCAAGATCCGGCCGCCCTCGAATTCGCGGCCATCGCACACGACGAAATCCTCCGCGGGAAACCGCCGCAGCAGTTCCACCTGCCGCGCGATTTTTCCGGGCGCAAGCACGTCGTCCTGATCGAGAAACGCGAGCAGCTCGCCGCTGCTGCGCGCCCAGCCCGCGTTGCGCGCGCGCGAGCCGCCGCCGTTGGCCTGCGCCATCACCGTGAGTCGCGATCCGTAGTCGCGGAGGATCGCCGGCGAACGATCGGTCGAGCCGTCGTCGACCGCGATGATCTCGACGGCGGGATGCGTCTGGTTCAGCGCGGCGTCCAGTGTCTCCCGCAGGAAGTCCGCACCGTTGAAGACCGGGATGACAATGCTGACGAGCGGTTCGCTCACACCGAAGGACGTTTCCGATAGGGCGGGATCTGCGCCTGCACCTCGCGCAGCGGCGGCAGCGCCGCATCGCGGCTCGAGAGCCGCACCGGGTCCAGTTTCCAGTCGAGTCCGAGCGCGGGATCCGTCCAGTGACAACCGATCTCGCCGCCGCCATCCCACTCGCGGGCGAGGCCCACGAGCAGGCGGCAACGGGTCGCGGCATGGATGCCGTGCATGATCCCGGTCGGCATCGCCACGAGCTGCGGTCGGGCACCCTCCAGCGTCAGCACCGCCGTCCGCCCTTCGGTCGGCGAGCCCGGGCGCGTGTCGCGCAGGCCCACGATCATCGTGCCGTCCAGCACGACATAGTATTCGTCGTAGGCGAGGTGCGCGTGCATGCCGCGCATGACATGCGGCTCCGAGTCGACGACGTTCCACTGCACGGCGGGCGGCAGCGCGGAGGCCGACGGCCGGAACGCCTCGAAGAGCGAGCCGCGGTCGTCGGAGAACCGGGGCAGTGAGCGGACGACGACATCGACGGGCAGGTTGGACATGAAGACCAAAAACGTCCGCTCACCGCGCGGGATTGCCGCGCACGACCGCGCCCGGCGGCACGTCGCGCGTCACCACGCTGCACGCGCCGACCACCGCGCGCTCGCCGATCGTCACGCCGGGCAGCACAAACGCCCGCGCCCCGACAAACGCCCGCGCGCCCACCGCGATCGGCGCGGTGAGCAGCGGCCACGCCGGATCGCCGGCGTCGTGCGTGCCGCAGCAGAGATACGCCTCCTGCGCCACGATGCAGTTTTCGCCGAGCGTGATCCGATCCAGCGAATAAAGGTTCGCCCGCTCGCCCACGCACGCGAGGTGCTGCAGCGCGACATTCCACGGCAACTGGATTCGCGCGCGCTGGTGCACGAACGGCGTGCCCTCGATCCTCGCGCCGAAGACCCGCAGCACCACGAGCCGCCACGGATTCGCCGGCTTCGGCGTCCACTGGCACAGCAGCGTCCACGCGACCTGCCACGCCATCGCGCGCAGCCGGGCGCCGAGCGTCCAGGGCGAACGCTGGCCCGGGGCCTGGCGGGACTGGAGCGGCTGGCGGTTCATGGCTTCACGCGCGCGAAATCATCCAGAAACTGGGTTGCGATTGACGAGCACGAATGCGACGCGCGCACGTCCACCGCGCGCTCGGCGAGGGCCCGCGCCGCGGGCTGCGCGGCCCGCTCGAGCGCGTCGCCGAGTTTCCCGGCCGCCAGGCCCGAGGTCTGGTCGAAAAAGAAACCATTCGCGCCCTCGACCACGAAGTCCCGGAAACAGGCCAGCCCCGACACCACCGGCACCGCGCCCCAGGCCATCGCCTCGAGCACCGCGAGCCCGAACGTCTCGCCCTTCGCTGCCAGCGACGGATACGCGAACACGGTGGCGCTCTCGTAGAGCGCGTTGAGCGCCGCCGGATCGTAGAGCGGCGGGAGCCAGTCCACCTCCGGCGACGGAAACCGCGCGCGCAGCGCCTGCAGCCACTCCTCGCCGCCGCCGCCCTCGCTCGTCTTCACCGGCCCCGCCAGCGCCAGCCGCCAGCCATCGAGCCGGCCGGACTTGCGGCGCTGCATCCACGCCTCGAGCAGCAGGTCGATGCCCTTTTCCGGATGGAGGCGTCCGGCGAACAGGATCGTCTTCGTCTTCCGCGACCAGTCGACCGGCCGCGCCGCCCCGAAGGGCAGCGGATTCGGAATCACGCGCACTCGCTCCGCCAGCGCCGGCGCCTCGGCGAGGATCGCGCCCGAGACCGCGGACGAGTTGGCCCGCAGCCGCGCCGCGCGGCCGTAGAGCCGCAACTGGCCCTTCGGCATCCGCTGCACGTCGACGTAGATCGACCCGTGTCTCCGCCGCAGCAGGACGGGAGCCCAGAACGTGTTCGTCACGATCACGTCCGCGTCCGGCGCCCGCCGCGCCGCGCGCCAGGTGTAGAGGAGATCGAGCAGCAGGTTGCGCGGCATGCCGCCGCCGCGATCGAAGCCGCGCACGCGCCGGTGGCGCACGCCGCGGAGCGTCTCCTCCGCCGGCAGCCCGTCGCACCGCCGCGAGACATGCGTGACCTCGTGGCCGCGCGCGGCGAATTCCGGGCCGAGTTCGCCCCACATCTTTTCCACCGCGCCGCCGCGCAGCGCCGGCACCGGCAGGAACGCGCCCTGGAGGATCGTGATTCTCATGCGCGCACGACCCATTTGCGGCCGGCCGAAACGGACGCCGGCGCAAGCGCCCGGAACCAGCGCAGATAGAAGCGCTCGCTCCGCCAGGCGGCGATCCCCGGCCGCCCGCTCGCCCGGCAATGGCGGTTGAAGATCGCCACCCGCCGCCAGGCCTCCAGCGCCAGGTGGTAACGGCGGTGCATCAGGCGCACCGACATCGAATCTCCGTGCCGCCGCCAGGCGCCGAGTTCATCCGGCAGCGTGACAATCCGTCCGTGGAGCAGCGCCACCACGCACAGGCGCGTGTCCGCAGCCAGCGCGATGCCGTCGGAGAAATCCAGCGGCAGTTGCTGCGCCAGAAAACCGCGCGAAAACGCGAGACCGCTCGTGGGGTAGAAGAAATCCACATCGTGGCGCCGGTAGGCCTCGGCCAGCGGATCCGTCACATGGCGAAACGGCTCCGCGAGTCGCACCAGCGGCCGGCCTTCGCCGTCGATCCAGCGCATAGGCGACTGCACGAGCACCGGAGCCGGCTCTTCCGCAAATGCCGCCATCACCTGCGCGATCTTCCCGGGCGCGAACAGATCGTCGCCGTCGAGCAGGAACACCACGTCGCCGGTCGAGTGCCGGAACGCCTCGTAAACGGAGCGCGCCTGGTTGACGCGGCCGGGCTCCTCCGCCCGGTGCTCGCTCGAAAGCGCCCGCACCCGCCCGGCCTGCCGCGCCAGCACGGCGGCGGTGCCGTCCGTGCTCTCGTTGTCGCACACGATGATCTCGTCGGCCGGCTGCGTCTGCGCCAGCACCGAGGCGATGCACTCCTCGAGGTAGCGCCCGTGGTTGCGGGTGTTGATCAGCACCGAACTGCGAAGGGCGGCCGGAACCGCCGGCGGCGGCTCCGGTCGCGGCCCGGGCGGAAGATGCTGCGGACTCAGCCGGTGCATGAGCCCTTCGGTTTGACGGGCCGGGCCCGGCGGCACCAGCGGAAACCTTCGCGCGCGCCCGCGCCGCGAACGCGTTTCTTTCGCCGCGGCAGCGTCGACCCGCTCATCCCGGGCGCGAGCCGTCCGGCCGCGCGTGCTCCACGGCGTCGCCGGGCAGCGGACGGCCCGTGTGAGGGCGGAGCAGCAGCCAGGGCGTGGGTTCGCCGCGGCGCTCGGCGCGAAACGCCGGAAAGCGCGCCAGCCAGTGCAGCCCGGCCTCGTGGGCGCACCCGCCGCCGCGATCCTCCCACGCCTGCGGTGCAAAAAAATGAAACGCGTGTGTGCCCGCGAATCGGTCGCGCAATATCCCGGCCACGTCCGGCACCACGGCCGGATGCAGCTCCACCAACATCCACGCCCGTGCGAGCGCGGGCACCGCCGCCGGATCGAGCAGCTCGCGTTCGCCACCCTCAATGTCGACGAGGACGAAGGGCTCTGTCTCATTCGCCAGCACCGCCTCCAGGCTGCTCCGGTCCGCGCGCCCGTGCTGGGTGATGCGCGCCTCCACACCATTGCGGCGCGCGTTCCCCGCGAGGCGGCGCTGCATCGCCGGGTCCATTTCAAAGGCCTCCACCCGCAGCGCCGGCGCGGCGCGCGCCAAGCCCACGCAGTAGTAGCCCTCGGCCGAGCCGATGTTCACGAGCCGGGCAAAACCCGCCTGCGCCACCCAGGTCATGAGCGGCAAAAGCTCGACCTCATACGCGCCGATCACCTTCGGCGCCACGGCGTGCGGATGACTCATCAGCGAACACCGCATGCCCGAAAACACCCCGCCGCTGACGCGCCCCCGGCAGAGCGCAAACGCAATCAGATCCACCGCCGTCAGCCGGACCCCCTGCCGGATCCCGCCCACGGCGATTCTCAGCCGGGCCAGCCAAGGCACCCGGTGCCTCGGTTCCTCCTTACGATCGTTCGGGGGCGACGGTGTCATGGCAGGGATCAGCCGCGTGCCAGGCGCCGGTAAAGCCGCTCGAGTTCGTCCGTCGAGCGCCCGATCTGAAATTTCTCCTCGACCTTCCGCCGGGCGGCCGCACCGACGGCGGCGAATCGCGCCGGCTCGGTGCGCGCCAGGTCCATCGCCTGCTCCAGCACCCGCGCGAGCGCCGCGCCATCGCGCGGAGGAAAAAGAAAGCCGTCGACCCGGTCGTGGATGATTTCATGCGGCCCGCCCTCGTCCGGCGCCACGGAGACCCGCTGCATCGCCATGCCCTCGATCAGCGCCAGGCCGAACGCCTCCGGCACGATCGTCGCCTGCACGAGGAGGTCCGCCGCATTCATGAAGGCGCCGACGTCGGCCACGTGGCCGGTGAACGTGCTGACGCGGCCCAGGTCGAGCGTGGCGACCAGGGCCTTCGCCCGCTCCGCGTAGGCGTCCGCCTCGGCATACGGAAGAGGACCGCCGACAAACAGAATCTTGAACGCCAGCCCGGGGCGGCGGCGCTTGATCTCCGCCAGGGCCTCGATGACCAGCGTCTGGCCCTTGAGCGGATCGAGGCGGGCGATCATCGCGACACAGATCTCGTCGCGCAGGCCCAGCCGGTTTCGCGTCGCAGTGCGCGCCGCCGGATCGCAGCGGAAGTGCGCGCAATCGACCCCGAGCGGGTGCACGCGCAGTTCCTTCGCCGCGAAACCGCTCCGCCGCTGCTGGCGCTCCATGCTGGCGGAGGCGACGAGCAGGGCATCGCTCGGGATGAACCGCGAGAAACGCGACCACGCGCTCCGCTCGATCGGGCCGTGGTTGAACCAAATCTCCGGCCGCCTCGTCTTCCACCGCAGCAGTCCGCCCAGCAGGTGCCCGTCGTAGAGGCACGAATGGATCACGTCGATGCCCTCGCGTTTCACGATCGCCGCGGCCGCGCCGACCCGCGACCAGACGCTGCGCGGGCGCCAGAGCGGCAGGGTATGGACCGTGCAGCCGGACTGCTCGAGCAGGCCCGCCAGCGGTCCTTCGCCGCCGACGATCGCCACGCTGGCATGCTGCGCGTGACGGATCCAATCGACCGTCGCGCGCTCGGAGCCGCCGATTTGGCCGTGCGGCAGGATGTGGAGGATCTTCACGGCCGGAGGTTCCTGCCGGCTTGCCGGGGTCTGCGGCTAAAACCGAGCCGGTGCAGCAGGGCCACCGCAGCCGCGAGCGGCAGACCGCGCAGCGCGTCGCTGCCGAAACCGAGCGCACGCAGAAGCACGCCCATCGCGGTCCGGCGATCGAGCCAGGGACACGGCACCCCGACCTCCGCGCGATACCGGCGCGCGTTCGCCACATACGCCGAGATCTCCTGCGTGAGCCGCAGCAGCCACCAGTCGAAATTTCGATCCCCGCTCCCCGGCCGCAGCACCGTCCACGGCTTCGCCGCGATCGCATGCACGAACATCATCGGCGAAGGCCTCCGCCCCAGCCGCGCCAGCCGCCCCGCCGGCGGGTCCATCATCAGGCCGCCACTGTGCACGATCTCGCGGCCGGCCCGCACCGCGCGAATCGGCAGCCGCGCGTAGTCCGCCGAGCTCAGCAGCGCCCCGAGCGCGTCCTGATCGCTCGCCACATGGAAGGTCCGCTCCAGCATCGGCTGGGTCTGGGCTGCGCGGTAGTCGGGCGTCGCGAGCATCTCCTCCCAGCGCTGCAGCAGCCCGCGGTGGTGCCGCGTCACCCGAATGACGCTTCCGTTCAGGGTGAAGCCCACCTCGCGCCCCGCCGCGAAGCCCCACGCCCGCGCCCGATTCGCCGTGCCCTGCTGCGGGAAATGCCCCGGCTCCTGCGCCACGATCACCTCCTCGTCACCCGCCCCCTGCCAGGCGCGCAGGAAGTCGCCGGTCACGATCAGATCAGTGTCGAGCCAGATCGCCTCGCGCGCTCCGCGCTCGAACGCCGTCAGGAGGCAGTGCGGCTTGGCATCCCAGCCGCGCATCGGCGAGGCGAACTCCGCGATCAACTCGACGCCGGGCCGGTCGCGCAGCCACGCGCGCAGGTTCTCCGACAACCCGGGCGAGAACACCAGGACCCGCGCCGCCGGACAGTGCCGCGCCAGCGACACCACGGTGAAGCGCAGTCCGATCTCAAACTCGGCTCGGTCCTCGTAAAGACAGATGAACGTCATCGGGACTTCCCCGTCACCTCGCCCACCAGCCGCGCCAGCGCCGCGGCGGCCTCGCCGATTTCGAACTGGCGCTCGAAACAGGCGCACGCCGCGCGCCCCATCGCGGCGCGCGCCTCGCCCGACAGGCCGCGCCAGCGCGTGAGCACGTCGATCGCGCCCGCCGTCGTGTCCGGTGCGGCAAAGCCCGCGCCCGCCGTCGTGATCTCGCGCCAGATCGCGATCTGATCGCTGATCAGCACCGGCCGCCCGCAGGCGAGGGCCTCGACGATCGCCACGCCGAAATTCTCCTGGTGGGAGATCAACACGAACGCCGCGCACGCGCGCAGCGCGCCCCACTTGATCGCGCCCGCGATCATCGGCAGCCAGACGACGGCCGCCTCCAGCCCGAGTTCGGCGACCAGCGCGTCCAGTTCGCTCCGATACGCCGCGTCGTCGCCCGGCCCCGCGATGACCAGCGCCGGCAGCTCCGCCGCGGCCCCTCCCGCGCGCGCGGCCGCATAGCCGCGCAGCAGCAGGTCGACGCCCTTCTTCGGATGGATGCGCCCGAGGAAGAGGAGGAACTCCCGGCCCCGCAGCGCCGGATACGCGGCGAAGAAGGCCTCCCGCTCCTGCGCCGCGTCGCCCGCCGGCGCCTCGATGCCAATCGGCGAGATCCGCTCCCGGGCGCGATACAGCCAGAAACTCTCCCGCGCCCGCCGGCGCTCCTCCTCCGCCGTGAAGCAGACGGCCGCCGCATCGCGCAGCACGCGATACTCCGCCCACGGCCAATACAGCCATTTCTTCGCATGCTTCCGCGGATGCGCCCGCTTGAACCACACGTCGAGCATGCCGTGACAGAAAACCACATACGGCGTCCCGCCCCCGCGCAGCGCCCGCCACGCGCCGAAGCCCGGATACTGCCACATACCGTGCACGACCACCGCGTCGTAGTCGCGCGCGTGCGCCCGCAGCCACGGCACGTAGTCCGGCGCGTAGCCGTAGCCGTGCGATTTCCGCCCCAGCACGACGAGTCCGTCGCCGCCCTCGACCGCGTCCGCCGGATCGAGCGAGACGATGACCGCGACCTCGCCCCGGCGCCGCTGCGCCACCGCCAGGGCGCGGACGGCCGCAGCGAGGCCGCCCGTCTCGGGCCGCAGGCTGCGAACGGTGTGCAGGATACGCATGCCCATCGCTCGCCCCTCCCCCGGTCGCCGTCAAGTCGTCTCGTGCCAAATCTTCGGCCGGCAACGAAATGCGCTGACGATGCGCGGGCGCTCGTCAGCCCTGGGTCCTCTTCCGTCCCGCATTCCGCCGCCGATGAATCCCGCACCGCCCGACCCGGCCCCGCCCGCGCCAGTTCGATCCGCTCTCCCTCGACATCGACTCCGACGATCTCGCCGTTCCGGCATCGTTGCACCGGCACCGGAGCGGCCGCTGACCGCGCCCGGCTTCATCCGGCCGCGGCTCCGCTCGCGGTGGCGGCGTCCGTAATCTGCGCGGCGCCGGCCGCCGCATCGTCCTGCTTCCACGCATACGTCGTGCGATGCTCGGGGAAACCCGTCACGGCCGCGTAGCCGATGGAGGCAAACAGGCGCTCGAGCGCCTCGGAGGTCGGCCGCCCGTCGCGCACATGATAACTCGCGATCGCGAAATCCACGGCGTGATCCCGGATCACGTCGAGCGCCCCGCCGATGGCCTCGAGTTCCGCGCCCTCGATGTCCATCTTCACGAAGTCCGGCACGCGGCCCGCCAGCCGGCACGCCTCGGCGAACGAAAGCGTTTCGACCGTCCCGTCCGCGCCGGCCACCCCAGTCTCGGTCACGCCGGCCGAGATGATCTCGCCGTCGAAACCCGCGACGCCCGTGCTGCGCCACAGCCCCTTCGGCACGATCGTGACGTTGCCCAGGCCGGCGTCCCGCACGTTGCGTTCGAGAAAAGTCCGCGCGCGCCGATCGGGCTCGAACGCGAACACGCGCCCGGCCGGCCCCACGCGCCGCGCGAGCGGAATCGTGACCTCGCCGATGTAGGCGCCGACATCGAAGACCGTCGCTCCCGGCGGCGGCTGGCCGTGGAGAAAATAGCCCGCCGCCACGTCGACCAGCTCGGGCGGGCCCGGATGCCACAGCTCTTCGTTGGTCCCCCACTGCCGGTAGCGCCGCACGCCCCTCAGGTCGACGGCATCGCGCCCGCAACCCGCCCCGACGGTCGTCCGCTCGCCCAGCCGGTCCAGGTGCGGCAGCAATTGCAGCATCAGGAACAAATTCGCCCGATCGAACAGGATCTCCCGTCCCCCGCGCCGGACGACCACGGTTCGGCCGCGCCAGGCCAGCACGGCGCCCGCCGCCGCGGCGCGCTGCCGGACCATCCGGGCCATCCCGCCCACACCGAAACGCAGGCGCCAGCCACGCACGACATCGTCCAGCACGCGCCACGCCGCGAGCCGGCGCGGCGGCAGCTCCGGCGCCGCTTCCTCCGTCGGCCGCCCGAAGCCCGGTGCCAGCACGCGGAAAAAATTCGGCCAGGCATGCGCCTGCCGGGCCGCCTCCCGCCGTTCCGCGGCGCGGCGCGCCAGCGACTCATAATTCTCCGCGAGCGCCCCGATCGCCGCCGCCAGGCCGTCGATCGATCCGTCGCGGAAGACGACCCCGGCCCCCCACGCGTGCATCCGCGCCTCCAGGTCGGTTCGCGCCGGACAGACGACCGGCTTGCCGGCGCAGAACGCATCCGACGCCACCGAGGAGCCCCGCGCCGCGTAGTCGACGGCCCGATACGGCAGCAGCACGGCATCCAGCGAGTTTACCAGATCCACATAGGCGGCCGTCGGCAGGGCCCCGCGCACGATCTCGATCTCGCCCGGCCGCTCCGCCGCCAGCGCCGCCAGCCGCTCCCAGGAACCGGCCGGCGCGCTGCCGTCATCATACCACTGGATGACATAGTGCACGCGCCGCCCGCCCGCCCGCGGAGCCGGCACCCGGCGGATCGCCGCGAGCACATCGTCGTAGCCCTTCTCGGCCGCAACGCGTCCGATCAGTCCCAGCCGCAGCGCCCGCTCCGGCCCCGCCTCGCGTGGCGCTCCGCCCGCAAGCAACTCCGCCGGCCGCGGCACTGGCACAAAACCGAACGCCACGCCGCTCAGGCGCCGCAGCAGGCGCGCGTCCCGCGCCGTTTCCGTGGCCAGGTGGCACCGCCCCGACCGCACCGCGCCGGCGAACGACGCGAACCACCAGCGGTAGACGCGCGCCGTCGGGCGCAGGCGCGCCCGTCCGGTCCCATCCGCGCCGTGCAGCCAGGGGCACGCGAGGACATACAGCGCGAGCCGGCAGCGTGCCGGCGTCAGCGCCAGCCACAGCCGCCATGCCACGAGGTGATAGAGGTTCGCGTTCGCCGCCACGACCAGGTCCGGCGGGCGCGTGACGGCCCCGCCCCGCACCAGCGCCCAGCCGAGCCGCAGGTTGTGCCGCAACAGGCCGAACCCCCGCCTCCACCGCGTGGCGCCCAGCGCCTCCTGCGTCCACGCCCGCGCCAACCGCCCGCGCAGCGCCACGCCCGCACCGAGCAGATCGGGCGGAACGTCGCGGTGGCCCCAGACCTCCACCGCGGCACCGCGCTCGCGGAACACCGCCGCCATGCCGCGCACCAGGTTGGCCATGTGCCCGCCGTGATCGCGCAGCGCGTCTTCCACGATCAACACCCGCCCGGAGTTCCGGCCGGGCGGAACCGGGCCCCGTTCAGCGGCGGCGCTCATAGATGACATCGTAGCAGGCGCCCACGCCCCGCTTCCCCGCGAACCGGTGCCGGCTCCGCGCCACAAAGCCCCGCTCCCCCAGCCCGCGCGACAGGGTATCCAGCGTGCAAGCACCACGGTAGGCGGGAAAGTCCGCCGCCTCGGCCTTGATGAAGCGCACCGCCGCCAGCATCGCCCCCGCTCCTTCGATCACGGCGAGTTCGGCCCCCTGCACGTCGAGCACCAGCGCATCGAACGCGTCCATCGGCTCGCCCGCCGTCCGCACGACCTGCTCGAGGGTGGTGCTGCGCAGGCGGATCGTCCGCGCCATCGCCACCTCGGGCCACAGCTTCGCGTGCTCCCCGAACTCGAAGATCGAACTCGATCGCCCGCCATTGTCGCTCACGTGAAAATCGTAGTCGGCCCCCTCGCGATCGGTCACCAGCGCGTGCACCGCGCGCTGCCGCGGGTGCGACTGGATCGTGCGCGCCAGCAGCGCACACGCCTCCGGCAGCGCCTCGACCCACAACACCTGCAGCCCGTGGCGGGCATACAGCTCGCATTCCGCGCCATCGTGCGCGCCGACATGGACCACGGCCCGGCAGCGCCGCAAGAATCCATCCGGATCCCGGCCCACCATCCGCCGCACCCGCCGGACGACGCCACTGAGGATCTGGCGCGGCGTCTTCACGGTTCGAGCCAGGCTGCCACCCGTCCGCCCTCCCGCCGGCGCTCCTCCTCCGCCGTGAAGCAGACAGCCGCCGCATCGCGCATCACGCGATCCTCCGTCCACGGCCAATCCAGCCATTGCTTCGCGTGCTTCCGCGGGTGCGCCCGCTGGCCGTCCGTCTCGGGCCGCAGGCTGCGCACGACGTGCCGCAGGCGCAGGCTCACGGGGCGCGCTCCTGCCGCATCGTCGCAAAAAGCTCGGCGATTTCGGTCATGCTGGATGGCCCGACTACCGCGCGCGCCGCCCCGCACCGCAAGCGCGGAAGCGAAGCGCGCAATTCCCGGCGCCAGCGACGCGGCGCGGGCATGAAGAGCAGGTGGGTTCACGGGGGGCGCCGACACGTGCGAACGTGCTCAAGGCCGTCCCGGAAGGGACCGGTCATCACCCGGCCCGCGTCTTGCGCCAGTAGACGCCGGTCGCGTCGATCGTCTCGATCACCGGCTGCTCGTGACGCTGCGCGAGAAACGCGTGCACCGCGCGGCGGCAGGACTCCCACGAACCGTAGTCATCCACGATCACGAAGCCGCCCGGCACCACCCGCGCGTAGAGGTGCGTGAGGGCGTCCATCGTCGAGTGAAAGAGATCGCCGTCGAGCCGCAGCACGGCGAGCCGCTCGATCGGCGCGTGCGGCAGCGTGTCCGCAAACCAGCCCTCGAGAAACCGCACGCGCTCATCCAGCAGGCCAAAGCGCGCGAAATTGCGCCGCACCTGCTCCGCGGTAACCGCCAGTTGCGCCACCGCGCTCAGGTCCTCGCCGTCCGCCGCGTCCTTCGGCGGCGGCAGCCCGCGGAACGAGTCCGCGAGCCACACCGTCCGATCGCGCACGCCGCGACTGTCGAGCAGCGCCTTCATCAGGAGGCACGCGCCGCCGCGCCACACGCCGGTCTCGATGAAGTCGCCCGGCACCTGTTCGTCGATCACCGTCTCCACGCAGCGCTGCAGTTGGTCCAGCCGCCGCCGGCCCACCATCGTGTAGCCGACCAGCGGCCAGTCCCCGCCGCCGGCCCGGAGTTCGGTATCGAGCGGCGTCCGCCGCAGCAGCGAGAGCCCGGCCCGGTCCAGCCGCCGCGCGAGCATCTGGAGGAGCCGGCGCTTGATCCGGTCCGGCCAGGTCCGCGGAAACACCGGCGGCTCGCCGACGACCGGACGCCAGCCGCTCTCGTCGTAGAGCGCTCCCGTCAGCACATCCTTGAACAACTCGAAATCGCGAATCGCCATCACCGGCAAGCAACACGCAAATCCGCCCGCCCGGCAATCCCGCTCGCGGCTTCACGCCGGCCCGCGCCAGCGCTGGAGGAGGTGGAGGCGGATCAACAAAAGGCGGCGCACAGGCCCGATGCGCCGCAGCCGCGAGACGCCGTAGTTCACGAGGAAACGCCCGTGCGCCTCGCCCCGGGCCTTCGGCCACAACGCCTCGATTTCGCGGTAAACGAACGCCCGATCCGCCGCCGTCAGCGGGCGGGGGGCATACCGGAACCAGCGGAAAAACCAGCGCTGCTCCTGGCGTGCGTGCTTCCGGGTCGGCACGGTCGCCGCCTCCATCGCCCGGCGCAGACTCCGCACCGTCAGGCCATACGCCGCGATCACCTCGCGGATCCGCTCCGGCGAATTCAGCACGGCCACGCTCTGCGCTCCGGAATGCCGCCGGAAAAGGACCCGGCCCTCCATCAGCCGCCGCACGCCTTCGCTCCGGGCAAGGCGCGGCCACGTCGCGCAGTCCGAACAGAACCCGCCGGGTGTATCCGTGAAGCCACCCGCCGCCTCGTAAACCGCGCGCGGAAAGATCATGTTCTGCACCACGCACTCGATGTCGCGCCGTTGCAGCAGGCGCAGCGCGTAGTCCGCACCGGTCAGCCGGTCCGGAAACGGCAACTCCTGCCTCAGCCTGGCCCCGTCCCCGTCGATGAACGCGAGATCGAGCCGGCGCAGCGCCTGGGAATCCGGCGCCCGCTGCCGATCGGCGTGGAACGCCGCCACGCACTCCGGCTCCGCCACGTCGTCGTCGGAAAACAACCAGACCCACGGCTCCGTGCTCAGTCCAATCGCGCGCGCCCAGTGGCCGACCAGCGAACGGCCGCCCAGGTTCTCCGGAAACCGCCGGTAAACGAGATCCAGCCGAGCCGCGAAGGGCGCGACGATCTCCGCCAGCGGCTCCGGGCTGCCGTCATCCGCCACGTAGACCCGGAAGTTCCGGTTCGTCTGCCGCGCCAGCGACTCCAGGGTCTCGGCCAGATACCGCGCCCGGTAGGCGGGGATCACGACGGCGAGCGGCACGGCGTTCATCGGGCAGGCAGCGAGATCGGCCGCGCCGATCAACGCGCGGCGCGCGGGACATGCCGCAGCTCCCAGGCAAGCCGCCCGACGAGGCGTCCGCGCCGGGCCAGAAAACGCCGCACGATCCCGGTGGCGATCGGAACCGGCATGCGGGCGATGACCCAGGCGCCGAGACGCTCCACCCACGTCATCCGCCGCGGCGCGAGCAGCTCAGCATAGTGTTCGCGGGTATAGTGCCCCGTCGC
>CAZENI010000120.1:0-18217 GCA_964513055.1 uncultured Opitutus sp. | reverse complement strand
GCCCATCGATCACCCCCTGTGCGCCACGTCCGCTGCGGTTCTCATAATCCATCGCCCGGGGATACTCCACCCCGCGCTCGTCCGCATAGCGCACGACAGCCGCCGCGAGCGGATGCGAGGAATGCGTGTCCACCGCTGCGGCAATCCGAAGAATCGCTTCCTCGGTGTGCGGCGCGATCGCCTCCACGCCTTGCACCGTCGGCTTGCCCTCGGTGATCGTGCCCGTTTTGTCGACCGCGAGTGCCCGGAGGCGTGCGATCGACTCCAGATGCGCGCCACCTTTGACCAGCACGCCGCGTCGCGCCATCGCGGTGAGGCCGGCCACAATGCTGACCGGCGTCGAAATCACCAACGCGCACGGACAGGCGATGATGAGAAGGACGCACGCGCGATAGAGCCAGTCCGACCACTGAGCTCCGAACATCAGCGGCGGCACCACGAAGATGACGACCGCGGCCAGAGTCACGCTGGGGGTGTAATAGCGCGCGAACACGTCGACGAAGCGCTGCGTCGGCGCCTTCTGTTCCTGCGCCTCCTTCACCAGCCGGATGATGCGCGCGAGGGTCGAATCACCGGCGATTTTAGTGACGCGAATTTCCAGCGAGCCTTCGTTATTGATCGTGCCAGCGAACACTTGGTCACCGGGCCTCTTGTCCACCGGGACAGATTCGCCGGTGATCGGCGCCTGATTGACGGCGGACTCGCCGGCGAGGACTTCACCGTCGAGCGGGATGCGCATGCCTGACTTCACGGCGACGGTATCGCCCACCTTGGCTTGGTCCACGGGAGTCTCGACGAACTGATTGCCGCGTTTAATCGCAGCCGTCTTTGGAGCGATTTCGAGCAAGGCCTCGACTGCGCGCCGCGCCCGGCGGTCCGCCCAACCTTCCAGCCACTCTGCCACACCAAAGAGAAAAACGACGGTCGCCGCCTCGACCCACTCGCCGATAATCGAGGCCCCGATCGCGGCGACGACCACCAGGAGATTGATGTCGGGCAGAAAGCGTCGAACTGCGCCCCACGCTTTGGGGAGGAGAAACCATCCGCCCGCCACCATGCCGGCAAGTGCGGTTCCTATCACCGTCATTCGGGGCAAAGCATCGGTCCAATCAAGCAACAGCGCGACGCCGACCAGAACGCCGGATACGGCCAGGCTAATCGATTCCGCACGATTGGAGCCGTGCTCCTGATCGCAATGGTCGCCGTGCTCCTCCTGCTCGGCAGGCGCTTGGTGGTCGTGTACTTTGTGAATGCCCATTGAGGATTGTGTTCATTCCTTTCGTGCACGGTGAAACCGGCGCGTTCCTCGCCAGAAGCGTGCCCCTTCGACGGCAGAACCGATCAGTGCACCTGCGAAGCCACCGGCAAGCATCACGAGCGCCGAACGATGCCAGACCAGTTCGGCGACGAATCCGAAAAACAACCCCACGAACAGTCCGATTGCGATCAACGTCACGCTGAACTCGGCTCTAGCCGGCAAATGCTGCCATTCATGGCGCGAGCGATTCATGGGCTGGGTTCCTCAGGTATGTGGTTCCTCGTGCGCGCGAACTTCGACCGCAGCGGTGCCCGCCGGGGGCTTGATCGTCTGGATGAAATGAGCGTGCGGTCGCGGCATGCGCCCGCCGCCCGGCAGACTATGAGGCCTTACGTTGGCGCGCTCCTCCGCGACCTTCCTGCCCATGCTGTCGAGGTAGACGATGTCGATATGAGAATCGACGGTCGTCTGACCTTTGAACTCGCGCATCGCATAAGCTTCGAGGGCGAGAACGCCTTCATGCCGAATGAAACGGGGCCGATGCACCTCCACCGCCGGGGTTGAAACTCCCACCAGCCCGACTGCGGACATTTCGGGCGGGACAACGTATGAGGCGCAGCCCGCCGCGAAAACTAGGCCGAAGCCGAAGCAGAAAAGTGCTTTCATGATAATGAGCGATTGTTCCGCTGGCAACGTGCCGTTTCGCGCGTCGCTTGCAGCCAACTGGCCGCAAGCGACGGTTCGTCTTCCGCGCTTACTTCTTCTTCTTGTCGTCGTGATCGTGTTTGTGCTCCTTGCCGGCGTCATCGCAGGTGCAGGCATATTCGGCGCGCTTGCACTCGCCGCAGACTTCGTCGTGGAAGAGCACGCGGTAATTCTTTGGTCGCGCGCTCGCGTTGTCCTTGATCTGAACGACGACGGTGTAGTCATCACCCTCCGGCAACGCAGTCTTCGAGACGAGCGCCCCATTTTTCTCCTCGAATGCGAGTTGCACTTTGCCGCTCTTGGCTTCGGCCGTGGCCGCGACGACCTGACCGGACAGCGCGACCGGCTTCAGACTCTTGTCGTAGAAGGAGACGACAACCTTGCGATCCTTCTCGACGAAGAATTCGGCGTGCGGTGCGTCCGTGGTGAGGATGCGGCCGCCCTTCGGTCCGGGAATCGGCTTGGCGAGGAGCGCCACGGTCGAGACCGCAAGCGCGAGGAATGTAGTGGCGATGTATCGGGTAGTTTTCATGGGACAGAAAATCTGGGTTGATGCTCGTCGGCATCGTGCGCACGCACTCGGATTGTCGCGGTGCCGGCGGGCATCGCGGGTATGGGCAGGGTGTAATGACCGCGGTGAGCCATCTTGTGACTGCCGCGCCGAAGATCGGGCGGTGTGAAGCGGGTCAATTCACTTCGCAGTTCCCGGCGGGAAGCATCGAGAAACGCGACATCGATGTGGCTGCGTGCCGTGGTCGCAGCGCCGAACTGCCGATAGACCCAGCCATCGAGCATCAGACGTCCGTCTTTCTGGACGAGCTTGGGTTGATAGACTGCCACCGATTGCGATGGGATGGGTTCAAGGGCGATTACCGCAGCCTCGGGCGGTTGCGACACCGAGGCACAGCCGGCCAGGCCGGCCAAACCAAGCGCGATACAGAGGTGCGATGAGTTCATGCGTGTTCTTTTTTAGGCTCGATCGGTTTCGGGGATGTTTCGCCGGGCCGTTCGCGCTCGAAGCGTTCGTAGAGCGCCGGCAGCAGCAGGAGCGTGAGAAACGTCGCGCTGATGATTCCGCCGATGACGACGGTCGCGAGCGGGCGCTGCACTTCAGCGCCGGCACCATGCGCGAGCGCCATCGGCAGGAAACCGAGGCTCGCCACGAGCGCCGTCATGAGCACGGGCCGGAGTCGCGTGAGAGCGCCTTCGATCACGGCATCGCGCACGTTTCGGCCCTGTTCGCGCAGCTCGTTAAAGTAGCTCACCATCATGACGCCGTTGAGCACCGCCACGCCTGACAGGGCGATGAAGCCGATGCCGGCAGAAATGGAGAACGGCAATCCACGCGCCCAAAGGGCGAACACTCCACCGGTGACGGCCAGCGGAATGCCGGTATAAACGATCAGCGTCTGGCGGAGGCTGCCGAAGGCGAAAAAGATCAGCAGGAAAATGACGGCCAGCGCCACGGGCACGATGATCGCGAGGCGAGCACGCGCTTCCTGGAGATTTTTGAACTGGCCGCCGAACTCGATGGAGTAGCCGGGCGGCAGCTTGACCGCTTCGTTTACCTTGGCCTGCGCTTCGAGCACGAAGCTCTCCACATCACGTCCGCGCAGATTCACCATGATGGCGGCGCGGCGTTGACCAAACTCGCGTGCGATGGCGTTGACCTTGTCGCTGACCACAAAGTCGGCGATCTGGCCCAGCGTGATAACCCCCTCGGCGTGCGCCGAGTGGAGCGGCAGGTGTTTCAATTCGTCGAACGCAGCGCGGATGTTCTCCGGCAGGCGCACCACGATGGGATAGCGGCGATTGCCGTCGATAATCACTCCGGCCTCGCCGCCGGCGAGGGCGGTCGCGACCGTGGCATTCACCTCGGCGGCATGGATATTGTAGCGCGTCATGGCATCGCGCTTGAGTTTGATTTCAAGCATCGGCGCCTTGCCGAGCGCGTCGAATTCGACGTCGGCGGCACCGGGAACCTTCTCCAGGATTTCGCGCGTCTCGGTGGCGATGCGCTCGATCTCCGCGAAGTCTTCGCCGAAGACTTTTACCGCGATGTCGGCGCGCGTGCCTTCGAGGATTTCGTTGAAACGCATCTCGATCGGCTGGGAAAAGAGGTAGGCCTGCGCCGGCAGGTGCTTGCCCAGTTCGAGGGCCATCCGATTGGCGATCTCATCCTTGGTGGGCCGATCGCCATGCTTGTCGACGGGCCACTCGTCGAGCGGCTTGTAGAAAATATACGTGTCGGAGACATTGACGCCCATCGGATCGGTGGCGACCTCCGCGGTGCCAATGCGCGAAAACGTGTAAGCGACTTGAGGGAATTTCTCCTTCAATATCTTCTCCGCGCGTTCCTGCATCGCGATCGAAGCGTCGAGGCCGATGCTCGTCGTGCGGATCATGTGCGTCGCAAACGAGCCTTCGTCGAGTTGCGGCACAAATTCCGCGCCGAGCCGGTTGAAGACGAAGACAGACAGCGCGAACAATCCGATGGCGATGCAGACGAAGAGCCAGCGCAGTCGCAGCGCGACACGCAACGTCGGCTCGTAGATTCTCTTCGCGAGACTCATGACGAAGTTGTCCTTTTCCGAAATTCGCCCGCGGAGGAGGAACGAGCACAGGACCGGCATCAGCGTGAGCGCGAGAATGAGTGCGCCGATCAGCGCAAAAATGACCGTCAGCGCCATCGGCTTAAACATCTTTCCTTCGATGCCGGTGAGCGAAAGAATCGGCACGTAAACGATGGTGATGATGAGCACGCCGAAGAAGGTCGGCCGGCCGACCTCCTTGGCCGCAGCGAGCACGGTGTGCAGGCGCTCCTCCCGCGTGAGCGTGCGATGCAACTCGTGCTGCCTCACGCCGAGACGGCGCACGATGTTTTCCACCATCACGACGGCACCGTCGATGATGAGCCCGAAGTCCACCGCGCCGAGGCTCATCAGGTTTCCCGACACGCCAAACCGGACCATGCCCGTGATTGCGAAAAGGAACGACAACGGGATCGCCAGCGACACGATCAGCGCCGCCCGCCAGTTGCCGAGCATCGCGAGCAGCACTGCGACGACGAAGATCGCGCCTTCAAATAGATTCTTCTCGACGGTCGCAATCGTGCGGTCGACGAGATCGGTGCGGTCGTAAACCGTCGTGATGACTACGCCCGGCGGCAGTTTCGGGCCGATTTCCTTGAGCTTGTCGGCCACGCGCTTGGCGATCACGCGAGAGTTCTCCCCCGAGAGCATGAGCGCCGCTCCCAGCACGGCTTCCTTGCCGTTGTAGGTGGATGACCCGGTGCGCAGGCTGGAACCGATGCCTACGTCGGCCACGTCGCTGATCAGCAGCGGCGCTGCGATCGCTCCGCGAAACTTGATCGGGAGACGGGCGATTTCATCGGCGGTCTGCACCCTTCCGTCGGCCCGAATCGTGATTTGCTCGCCGCCGATCTGCACCGAGCCGCCGCCGGCATTTTCAACGTTTTCGCCGATGATCTCGACCAAGTCAGTGAACGTGACGCCGGTCGCGAGAAGCGAATCCGGTTTCGGTTGCACGACGATCTGCTTTTCGTAGCCACCCGAGGCGTTGACCTCGGCAATTCCGGGCACCGTGCGGAGTAGCGGCTTCATGACAAAATCATGGATCAGCTTCAGCTCCATCAGTTGTTCGGCCCGCGTGGCCGGCTTGTTCGGGGCGGTGTCCGAGTAATCGACAACGTAATAGAATATGTCGCTCAGCCCGGTGGTGATCGGCGCCAGCTTGGGCGACAGGCCCTTCGGCAAATCGTCCGCCACATTTTGCAGCCGTTCACTGACAAACTGGCGGGCACGGTAGATGTCCGTGTTGTCCCCGAAAATCAGTGTGACTTGCGAGAGCCCGGTCTTGGAGAGCGAACGCAGCTCCGTCATGCCGGGCACGCCGCTCATCTCCATTTCGATGGGGAAGGTAACGAGTTTTTCGATTTCCTCCGGCGCAAGACCCCTGACCTCCGTGTTGACCTGCACTTGCACGTTGGTGATGTCGGGCACCGCATCGATGGGCAGCCGCGTGGCGGCCCAGATGCCTGCGCCCAGCAGGGCAAGCGCGCCGAGCATCACAAAGGTGCGCTGACGCAGCGCGAATTCCAAAATTTTGTCGATCATGTGGGAAACGAAAGGTGTTAGTGGCTGTGACCGCCGCCCTTGGTGAGGCGCAGCTCGGTGAGCCAAAGTTGTTCGACTTCGCCGGTGACGACTGCATCGCCCGTATAAAGTCCGTCGGCGATTTCGGTGAAGGCGCCGTCGCTCGCGCCGGTTTTCACCGCGGTGCGCAGCAGATACGCCCCGTTGGCCACATAGACGAAAGTCCCCGTCGCAGTGCGCAGCACCGCAGCACGCGGCACGGCCAGCGCCGTTCGTTCCCGTCCACGCAACGTAACTTCAAGTGTGGTCCCGATGGCGGGTGAGCCTGGGAGCGCAAGGACGACTTCAACCTGAGTCAGTGCCGAGGACACGTCGCGTCGCACCGAGATAATTTTCGCCTCACTTGGCGGATGCCGCTCCCACTCGTCCGCGATCTCGGGCGGCACGAGAGTGGTGGCGCGAGCGGGCGGCCCCGCGTCGAAGACGCTCGCGGTGACTTGAAACACGTGCGCCAGCTTGCGCTCCTCGACCTCGGCGGTTTTTACGCCCAGCGCGCCCGCCGTTTCGGCCGCGAGTTGGAGCCCCTGCCCCTCCTTGAACAAAGCGGGAGCGGGGCCGCCCTCGTGCGCGTGATCGTCGTGTTCGGCTGTGCTCGAAACTTTCTTCCCGCCACAGCCGGCCAGCAGTGCCGCGAGCACGATCGCTCCAAACGAGAGACGGAGTCGCGTCCGGCTCATTGCGTGATCTCCACCGGGTTGAAGTTGAGTCCGGTGAGTTGCTGAAGCTTCAGTCCTGCTTCGATCGCTTCGCGCTGCGTGTCCAGCAACGCCTCGACCGCATCAAGATAGCTGTTCTGCAATTCCACATAGGTCGCAATCGGGACAGCCCCCAATCGGTAATGGCGGTCAGAAAGCGCGGCCGCGTCCTGAAATTTAGTCACGGATTCCGGCGCCCACCGACGCGTCTCGGCGAGTTTGCTGGAGAACGTCAGCGCCGCCGTAAACACTTCACGTTCCAACTCCCGCTGCGCAACAGTCACCGCAACCTCGGCTTGGCGGCGCCGGGCTTCGGCTACATCCACCGCATTGCGACTGCGCTGCGTAATCGGCAGTGGCACACTCAGGCCCACGCCCAGGACGCTCTCGCGGTCGCCAGCACGTTCCTGCGAATAGAACGGACTCACGCTGATCGCGGGATAGCGTTCATTGCGCGCGAGCCGGATTTCAAAGCCTTGCTGTTCGACCTCGAGTCGGCGCGCGCGGTAGTCGAAATTGTTTTCTCGCGCGGCCGCCATCAGGGCGGTTGTCGCGGGAGCGTCATTTAGCTTTAGCACGGGAGACGCGATGCGCAGTGGCGCGTCCACCGGCGCACCCCGTAGTTGATTCAGTTCGATTAGCGCAGTCTGCACCGCGAGTTCCGCTTCCGTCGCCCGGCGCTGTAGCGCCAGCTCTCCTGCCTCTATCACGCGAGTTTCCAATAACGGCGTGATTCCCGCCGGGTCGCGGGCGAGGAATGTCTCCTTGAGTGCAGCAAACCTCTCGGCCACTTCCCGGACGGCGTTGGCCTTGGCGTTTGCGGCGTGCACCGTGTAGGCGAGGGTCCGCGCTTTCCCTGCGAGCGCATTCTGGAAGCGAGTCAGGCCTAATTCCGCCAACTCCACTTGGCTGTTCGCGATTGCTTTTCGCAGCGCGAGGCGTCCGGGCCATTCGAACGTTTGTGTCACGGACACCGACCACGCCGTTCCGGAGCCTGCGAGCGTTCCCGTCATGTCGCGAACCCGCTTCCTTCCGACGTCGAGCGACAACTCAGGATCGCTGCGCAAGGCAGAACCCCGCAGCCGCGACTTCGCCACCGCGATCTCGGCCTCGTAAAACTTGAGTTCCGGGTTACTGGCGGTGATTTCCTGAACGACGGTGTGAAGGGGCACTGCCGAATTCTCGGCAAGCGGAGTTTGAGCTCGCAGCGAAGCTCCGAGCAGGAAGAGCCCGACAAGGGGGCGGCGGAATGGGAGGAGGAACGGGGACTTCATGGAAAATGGTTGGAGCGAGCGGGGAAACGCGGGCGCACACGACCCGGGAACACGCGACGCAAAGCGTCCGCGTGGAACGTAAAAAGGCCTGTCAGTCCGCGCAGGGACCGATCAAGCCACCATCAACGAAGGAGCGCGCGGAGATAAGGCGGCGCGCTGCACGAACTGCCAGGTCGGCACCCAATCGAGCGGTCGCTCAAGATCGGTGCCCGCCCCGGAAATGTTCACGATTTCCGGGGGTGAGAAATCGGGGCTGAAACATATCAGACAATGGCAGCACACGAATGCCGGGGCATCGACAGCAACACTGTCGCTCCCCATCCGATACGCGCCATTCTCTACGCTTTCGCAGCCGTCGGCCGCGCATCCAAGATCAGAACCGGTGCAGCAACCACTACCGGAGGGAGCGTCGGTATGAGACGCCAAAATCCCGGCCGCTTCCAAATTACAGTGCTGGGTCGCGCCGAGCCACAGGGCGAGGCCGAACAAGACAGTAAGAAACTTGCGGGCGGGAAACACTGGCGGGCACCGTGCGTTCCGTTGTTCAAATGTCAACCCCGGGCGAACTTTAAGACCTCGCCATGCGTAGAGTCTCGGGGGCGAGATATACGGCCCGGCCAGAAGTCTGCGCGCCGAGCTGCTAGCAGCGGAAGCCGATGCAAAGAAGGTGTTGTTGGAGGAGGGCGGTATCTGCGCTGCGTCGATTGCTCCCGACAATGTGAGTCGATGAGGCAAAGCCCGGGGGCATCCGGACACCGAACCTTGCTGCGAGTCGCGCCACCATTTTAACGCTCTAAGGAAAATCGATAGAATCTCCTCTAATGGCGAGGTCCGTGAGTCGAAAAGTTCGTGGAGTCGAACACGCCGGGCAGCCAGCTTGAAAAAACCGAGAACTCGAAACGAGGTTGGGAAAACAATTTGGTAACTCGCGTTGGAAACGGAGGAAACCAATTTTCGAGTTTTCCCAACTTCCCCGCTAGTTCTCAATTCGTGTCGGACCGCCAGCCATTTTGAGCGTTCCCCGAGCGCAGGTTGGGAGGTTGGGAAAACTTTTTTTACACGCAAAATGTCGGGGTTTTTTGCGGAAATACCTTCCGGATTTTTGTCTCCCGACCGACTGCGCACGATTCTGACCGGTTGCTACCGGCCATGAATTCCTCTGCGGCAGTTCCCGGCTGCACCTGACCACCGCTTCGAGCGTCATCTGCAGTTCCTGTTTTGAAAAAGGTTTAGCGAGGACACGCTGTGCGCCCATGGCTTTCGCGACCACACGAAGACCTTTGGGGATTGAGATGCATGCCCGCGAAACAGTCTCCGGCAAAGAAAGGGATTGATGGATTGAAGACAGTTGCCGAGGCGATGGCAGAACGATGCATGTCGTCGCCGTCTTGACCCGCTCTCAGAGAGTCGCCTTCGGCACTGCGGTCCGGCGCTTGCGGTTTTCGATCAAACCTCGGCGAAGATTCCA
The DNA here is from genome assembly GCA_964513055.1 of uncultured Opitutus sp. GTDB lineage: Bacteria > Verrucomicrobiota > Verrucomicrobiia > Opitutales > Opitutaceae > ER46. Next base: position 8,642 of record CAZENI010000120.1, on the reverse strand, counting down.
GAGAGTGTCGAGGTGGCGCGCCATCGGGGCAAACAGGGCATACACGATTCGCTGGTCCGGATAGGAGTTGTAGCCATCGGCATGGCCTTCTTTGCGGAGGTCATTGTAAAACCGTTTAGGGTAGCGTGCCGTGGCCCAAGATCCACGTCCCGCTTTATGGACCGGATAGTAGTAGAGACGAATGATCGCAGATACGCGCCGCAGAAACTCCATCGATCGAGGATCGTCGCGGTAGCGTTTCACGCGCCTCAGCCGGCCGATTATCTTGAGAAGATCGTGGCCTTGCTGTCGGAGGCGGTCGTCGATGCGCTTGCGGAGTTCGACACCGACATAGGAGGTGTGGGCGACCCGCCGGCACGAAGGAAACTGGCAAAGCCACATTCCTTTCAGGAAAACTTCTGTCCCCGCCTGAAACACCGAATACGGGAGGAAGCTCTGCAACGGGTCGCCCTGCTGACCATCCATCAACTGCACGTAACCTGTTACGTGGGCGCTCCTCAAAATATCCAAGCCAGCGGACAGCCAGCGATGCGGCTGCAACTCCACGGCTGCGACATTTCCCGGCTTAAGCCGACGCTTTGCCCGGGGCGACGTCCCATCCAGCACGGTGCACCACGCCCGAAGTTCTTCGGCTTCGCGCTTCGCCTTGCGGGCTTTTAATTCGTTGCCAATCGCGGTGGTCAGATCGTCCCCCATTCGTCCGGAATACGGGCGTTTGACAGTAGGGTCACGACGCAAACCGCTAGGTCTTCGGAATGGCCAGGACGGGAAAGTCGGGGACTTCGAATTCTTCCGTCTTCTCGATTCGACGAAGAAAAAACGGAGCAAGCTGCTTGTTCCGGTAGGTGTCGGCATGCGCCGAAAGCGGCAAGTAACGTAGCTGCTTCGCCAGCACACGGGTCCTGTGGGTGCCGTTGGAAAACATGACGCATGGCTCGCGCGGGAAGTAGTCGACGTGGCCGATCACAAACCGACGTCTTCCGTCCTTGCTCGAAAACCAAAGCGTTGAAAAAGCGTCGAGCAGCGTTTCCTCCTTCACGGAATCGTATTGCCATGACCGCTGCCAATACGGGAGGAGGCCAGGCCAATCCACCAACCACATCTTCCCAAACAGTGGAGGCCGGAGCAGCAGTTTCATGAAGGGCTATCGCCATCAGCGGCGCGGCTGGTTCAGTTGGCGAGGCGTTTGATCTCGCTCTGGTTCTCCAGCGCGCTGACCAGCCGAAGCGGGAACCCGCGATGAAAAGACTGAAACTCCTCGATGCACGCCTCGGGCCGCCAGACCGGAAGGCTGCTTCCGTCCACCGGCAAGGTCAGCAACAGGCATTCGATGTCGATCTGACGTTGGGAATAGAATTCCAAGATAATCCACTCGAACGGCGCGCTGTGGTCGATTTCTAGGGACTCAACCGGATGGGTGATGCCGGAGAAATCGGACACGAATGCGACAACCCCGGATGGCACCCGCAGTTTGCGGAAGGCATCGATGTCAGACTGGATGGCCATCCGCAGCGCCGCCCGATTCAAGGCACCTATGCGCCGGATGCACGCTGGCACTCCGAATTTCGTTGGAGGGCCGACCAGGCGCTCGACCCAAAAACAGTCCGTCGGCTGGTGTGGCACCTTCGCCCAATAGAAACGCTTGATCCCCGTGGCGCGCTTTTGCTCGAACTCCACGTTGCAGGAAAACGGCGCGGAAACAAAACCGTGGTCCTCCGGCTGATCGATCGTGGCCTCGCGCGGATAGCGGCTACGCACGAGTTGGGCATGCTTTTCCACCGCCGTGATCGAGGTGAACGATAATGACCCGAAAATGAACTTGATCCGTCGCGGCATTCTCCCTCGGTTCTAGTCACGAGCGGAAAATCGGTCACGTGAATTTCGTTTGCTCTGCTCAAAGAGAGTGATCGCGCCGAATACGCTTCCCTCTTTCGGCTATGGCGTCGTCGCTTCGTCGATGAACTGACGTTCTTCGTCGTTGAATACGTCATAGCATCCTCGGCGGTAGCTAAGCATCGCAGAGACCGATGCGCGGAGCTCCGGCGACGCCAACGAAGCCAAGACCCCTCCACCATACTCGCCCCTTCAAAGCAAAATGTCTTTAGATGATAGACCAGATTTGATCATCAAAACTGGAACGAGCAGGGCAAGGACCGGGTTTTGCATCGACCACGGTCGAAGCTGGCGATAGTCTATGCGATAGTGAAATCCAGCGAATTGAGCGCAGCAATTACTGCTGCGGGGCTACACCCCGTGCCCCTACAAGGCATCGCGGACAGCGATGACGCAGGGCGATTGATTGATGGAGGGCTAGATGAATTTCTCGCCGCGGCGAAGGTCTTAGAGGCCAAGGCCATTTTTTATCAGGTGAGCACGTTCGATGAGAGCGATTTTTCGGTGGAGGTGTCTCCGCAAGCCGGCGCTTCGGACGAGCCCGGCGATGGCGAAGATGGTGAGCCTATCGATTTGAGAAAACTATTGCCTAGCATGACAGTGTTCAAATCTCACCTCGGGAAAGAATGTGCTTACTTGCTTCATGCGGAAGGCGGTGTAGCCCAACTCGGGTGCTATATCGAAGAAGACTGGTGGACCGCATTCGGCGAGAAGCGCGAGGAAGCGCTGGCAGAATGGTCGAAGCGGCAGGGCGAGCGGATGGCAGAAGCGGACGAAGAACAGGAAAAAAGGGATGAAGCGCTAATTGAGTCTTTGCGCGGCCTTTTGGATGACGCGACGTTCGTCGCGATTCGGACCCAACAGGGAATGAAAGCGTATGCGTTGAAAATGATTTCCGGCTTGGACGAATTAGACGCGCGGGTGCTGACGGCTGAAATTCAGGCCTTAAAAGGTGAAGTGGATGCACGGGGTCTGCATCGAAAGAAGCACTAGGAATTCACCGCTAACACTTCCTCCGTGCCTTACCCCGTTCCGCATACTTTCCCAACTTTGCGTCGTAGTAATGGTGCGCCGCACCGGCGGTCGCTGCTATTGATGGGCGCAGGGATGTCTTACGGACTAGCCCCACTTCCGCCAAAGTTGCTTGAAGAAAAAGGCGCGACGGCATCGGTCGCGGTGGGATGTGCGCCCCCGGTTGCAGGCGAAACGCTGTATACTTGGGCTGATCGAGCGGTGGCTCATCTCACCGCCGCACACGATGGGAATCCGAAACTGACGTTGGGTCGGTCACTGGATCTTTTGACCGAGCCCCGATGGTTGGGATTGGGCGCGACGGAGCGCTGTGCGCCTCGCCACCGCGTTGTCGCGCGATTCGGCCGTGAGGGGCTTTGGGAACAAATATGGTCATTCAACTGGGACTGCGTCCAGGAAAGTGCGCTGGAAAATGTTGGCATCTCCCGGGACGGAGTTGATCCGCGACTGCCTTGGCCGACAGGCTCTCGAACTTTCATCACCGCGCATGAATGTCCGCAAGCCGCGGAAGAGAATATGGTGCAGATCATCAAGCCGCACGGATGCGTGCGCGCATTGATCGAGGCCGAGCGAGAGCGAACCGCCGGCAATGATCCGCGAGCGCTACAGCTTGCGGCGCGGTTTCTCATCACTCAAACGGAGCTAACTTCACTGAATACCAATGGTGACCCAACGCAGGTATTCATTTTTGCGACACTGTGCTCGCGAATGTCCGCGCATCCCTTGGTGACTGTTGGATGGAGCGCCAGCGAAAACTACTTGCTCGATCACATCGAAAACAATGTTCGTCCACAATTGGCGATGAGGGCACTGGGGCCGGACGAATTGAGTATTGTTGATGTTGCCTTTCATACCGGACATCCGCGATTGGCCCAGTGTTACAGCAAAACCGCAGCGCAGGCCCATGTGCCCGTCGGCGCCAATGGCCTGACGACTGACGATTTGTTTCTGTGGGTTCAGACCCTCTACGGCCTGGAACGCCTGAGGCTTGCCGTAACGGCTAGACCGGCAGACGTGCAGGCGATTGCCGCGATGGAGGCGATGTTGGCCGCGCCACCGGACAACCGCCACTTTTCCATCGAATGGGTCGATAATTTTCTGCCGGTTTGGGTCCGACTCTGCTGGCGGTGCGGTTTGGTGCCATTTTACGACGCGCAGAATCAATTGTTGCCGGTGGAGGAATTTAATTTGGAACGCCGAGATGAGCATGTTCCTTGGAATCTCTCCGGTTGTGCGCGACCCGATCTGATTGCAGCTGCAATCCTCGCCGCCGCTCTGCACCGAAACGGTTCAAGTGCCGCTTGGGATTTCGGCAGCTTTCCCGGCGGGCTCTATCGCGCAAGCGACAGTCTTCTCGTCGTGCCGCTCCCTGCTTGGCGAACCGGGGCAGACAATGAATTGCGCGGTCTCCAACCATTGATCAACGCATTGCAGCGCTCGGGAGCACAGCCGGTCGAACGCTTGGGCGTCCTACCGCTCATAGCGGATGGGACGTCGCCCGGCGCCGGCGAGGTCGCTGTTTTGCGTGAGAGCTTGGCCCACCGGATTGAGATGGCGGCGTTTGCCCAAAGTGACAAAATTGTGGTTATGGACCTTGCCGGCCTTTAGCTACCATGGGCATTCGCATCCTCCAATCCTGCCGCAGCTGTTTAGACCGGGCTTACCGGGAGCGGTTGGGCTATTCTGTCGAAGAGGCGAGCAGTTCCACGGGGGGCCGAAATCCGGTTTGGCGGACAGTAGCAGCCGCGGACTTCACTAGCGATGGGGCGACTGTGGCCGAAGCCGCGGGTCTGTTGTTGGACCCCGAGGTTGGCATCCTACTTTATCTAGTGCCATTTTTGGAGAACACACGCGTTTCTGCACACGTTAATCGTGCGCTGCGGATTCGGTCACAGCTTTCCGTTGAGCGGAATTATTCAGCGACCCCGGTGGCGGACAGTGATCCGTTCGGGGCCTGGCGTGTTTCGATCTGTTGGCTAGTGCCACCCGAAACCGGCAAGAGCCGCTGGCTGGAGCAAGTAATCGAACTACGGAAAGGGACGATGTTCTCCGAAGAAGTATCGCTCGACGCGGTTTTCCTGACCGCAGGAAGCGAGGAGAACGCTCTCGAATCTCATGGGTTCCCGTGCTTGTTGATGACGGCTCGTCAAATCTTGCAGAAAAAGGAGATGGGCGACGTAACGCAGTGGCTACGCGCGGACAAAGCCGTGCGCGCAGCGCTGAAAGATTTTGCCGCCGGGTTTGAATCCATGGCTCAAAAAGCTTTGGCCGCTGAAGTTGTAAAGGAATCGGAACGAACCGGTGATCCGCTGCCCGGCGTCCCGGCGGTTGCGGCATCGGTCGCGCCGGTCGAGTTGCGTGAGCTTCGGATTCTAAATTTCCGCAACCTAAGTGATGTGCGTTTGAATTTCGGCAATGACCCGGTCGGGGCGAGTATTATTCACGGACCAAATGGCACCGGGAAAAGCAGTGTTTGCGAGGCACTGTCGATTGCACTTTTCGGCTCATCGTATCGATTCAATCGCTTTGCGGATCGCGATCGCGAGAAGGACGTAACCACGATGAATCGGTCCGGGGAATATATCGCAGATTATCTCACGGGGATAGAAACGAAGAATATCGAACCCCGTCTTGGCCTGAATGGGGCTACACCTGAACGCGTGCGTTTGGTGGGCAGCGACAAACTGCTGGAGTCGGAATTGGCGATGAGCGGGACGATCCTGACTCAGGATACCAGCTTGGAATTTGCGCGGATGCAGGCGGACGAGTTGGGTGCCCGCGTCCTGCGCAATTATTCCGAAGTCGCAGAGCGACTCGAAAGCTATACGGAGGAAAGATACGAGAGAGCAAATTCCGCGCGACAGACCTACCTTCGTGGACTCAACCTTTCGGCGGCGATCACGTTGCTAGACACCGCCTATGCCAAGATTGCGAGCCGTGAATTGAGCCGTTTGGTTTCGCCTTCGTTGGACACACATACCGGCTGGCTGAACCAGCTTCTGGGTTTTCAGTGGAAATCAATGCCGCGCGATCTCGCCAGTCAGTGGGAAGATTGGATCAGTGATCCGCGACGCACGTCCATTGCTGAGGCCATTGCGCAACGACGCGTGGCGGGATCAGTCCGAAAGGAAATTGGATGGTGGCTGGAGAGCTATAACAAGCTCGTGGGCCGTTCAAACGAACTGGCGAGATCGATTGCACTGAGCGCGGAAGAGTATTCGGGCGAATTGGCGGAAGCCGATACAAAGCTTCGCGTTTTAATCGAATGGCGGGCGAAGCGAGTCCAAAGTGGAACGGCGCCGGTGCCCGCTGAGGCCGATGAGACCAAGCAGAAGTTAGGGGACTTGCAGAAACAGCAGCAGAAGATCACCGAAGCTGGCCAAAATGTGCGAACGCATTTGGAGCACCTCACGCAAGTCGAGGCGTTCATCGTTCAAACCTGGTCGAAGCTTCACCAGGACGACTGCCCGACCTGCGGCGTCAACCATGCCCAGCAGGGCGGTATGCTGAACGTCGTTCGTGGATTGAAGGCGAAGGTGACGGGAGATCGAGACCGTCTCAGGGATGAATTTGCACGAACAAAAGAACAGATCGAAGTCGCGCAGAAGAAACTTTCCACGTTTGGACAGGCGCAATGTCCGCTTTCTAACGAGGAACTTTCTCGGTTGGCGTCAGCGGTGCAATGGTTGTTGCCAGAAGGAGCAACCATGGACGGTTGCTTGGATGATGAAGTCCTGCGCGGAAACTTATTGGGGTTGTTAGTATGTGTGCAGTCCGTTCCTCCGCTGCCGCAATCGCTCGATGCCGATGAACAGGCGGAGCGGGTAACGACGACGATTCTGGCCCAGTATAAGGAAGCAGAGGCAATTTTTGAGGCCCCAGACACCTGGAAGCCCGTGAAAACAAAACTGACGGAAACTTTGGCTCGGGTTCTTCGGGAGCATCTTCCGGGGACGCTGGCTGGGCTTTGGGTGGAATTGGCGATGAATCTAACTGCGGCTGCATGGCTTTTGCCGGATCGACCAAGCATTCAGGTTGTGACTCGCCGCGGGGAAAAGAAATCGACACTGCGAATGAAAGGCCGGCTGGTCCGTTACATTCTCAACCAGTCGGAAATTCACGTGCTGGGCCTCGCATGGTTTTTCTCCCGTTACCTGACGCACGGCAGATTTCATCACGCCTGCCTCGTCTTGGACGATCCCGCGCAGGAGATGGATCAAACGACATATCGCGAATTCTGTCGGCTCCTTGAAACGTGGTCCCGATTACACCGCGTTTATGAGCGCCCTTTGAAGCTGGTAATTTTGATGAATCAGGAAAATCGGGCGCTAGACGCGGCTCGCGCGACCGGTGGTGTAACTCATCTGCTCGGCTGGGTGCCCGAGCAAAAAAACTCGCTGAGCACTTTGAATGTGTTGGCTCCCGGATTTTTCGCGCCGCGACCTTCGCGTTTATTTGCTATGGGAACACGAGGTTGACGCGTTTGCCGTAACAACACAAAAACACGGTTAGCGAACCAGTTGTGTTGTCAGGGCTCGGCGGTTCGAATCCCTCCCTCTCACCCCGTCGACAGCTTGGGCGATAGTTTGGGCTTCTTTGCTGCGCTGTGATCAAATGGAATCGCTTTGGCTGGTTGTGATATTGCCGCGCTCTCCCTCTGCAATCTCGCAAACGCCTCCCGCTGTAACTCCGGAGACATCGTGGCGAGCACGGCCATTCGTTTGGCGCTGAAGTGCCAGATTTCCTGCGCGCTCCTAATGGACGCAAGATACTCCTGAATTTCGGGCACCAGACGTATCATTTTGAGAATTTTGGTGACTGCACCGGGTGTGCACCCGACGCGTTTGGCGAGGGCAAACCGATGCGGCACGACACCCGTTTCAAGCATCGCCTGCCATTTCTGGGCGCGCACCACGGCGTGTTCGACCACTTTTTGTGCTTTCGGCTGGGGCACGGTCCGCACGCGCGACTCGAGTCGCAGCGTCTGGCGAACAGGGGCGACGATGGTGATCTCTCCGCGCTGCGCGTTCGTGAAATCAACCCGTGCTCCCAGATTTAATCCGCGGATCGAAATCGCGCGATGGCTCGGGGCGGTTTTGGCCTGGGCGGCGGCGCGCTCCTCCATCCCGCGAACCAGCTCCGCCAAGTGGAGTTTGATATTAATCTCCATCACGCGAGCGGCGGCATCGACTGACGTTACCGACTCGCCGAGAGACTTTCGCCGTGCGTTGGGCACCGCTCCGCGAACCTCGACTCGTTCGACAAAAAGCCGGATTAGCTCCTTCCGCTCCGCCGGCGGCAGGTTTGGCAACACCTGCCCGAGTCTGTCCAGATTCTCGCGAATGCGTTTCTCTTCCAATGCGGTCGCGTCGGACGCGACGAGTGCCTGCCGCGCCCGCTCCTGTTCTACGAGTAGTCGTTGCCGCTCATCCCGCAGTTCGGCGGCCCGGCGAATCAGGGCATCGCGCAGCGCGTCTGCTCCGTCATTGGCAACCGCCTCCGCGCAGTTGCCCAATTTCTTATTCACCAACGCGAGCGACTCCCTGATACGCTCAACGTCACCGCGCAGCGCCTCGCGATCGCCGACCCGCATCTTGCGTGACGTCTCGATCATTTCTGAAATGAGCGTCGGGTGTTTGCTGGCCTCGCCCACCAACGCGATTACCACCCGTTCGAGCGCATCGGCCGAGAGACGACCCACCGCACAGGGTCGGGCC
>CAZENI010000119.1:0-18250 GCA_964513055.1 uncultured Opitutus sp. | reverse complement strand
GTGAGCCGGGTGGTGAGTTCGAGGATGCGCGGGCCGGGGTTCATCTCGGGGATGGCCTTGTTGGCGCCGGAGGTGTTCAGCTCCATCGCCACGCCCGTCTTCGCGATGCGATCGAGCGCGCGGACGATGTAGGGCTCGATGCGCGCGAGCCGCCAGGCGTGCGGCGCCTCGTTCTTCACGAGGTCGGGATGGGCGAGCGTGTCGAAGAGGCCGGTCTCGGCGGCCTGCGCCAGGTGCTCGAAATAGGTCTGCTGGTAGTCGAACCAGTCGCCGCGGAAATACCACGCGCGATACTCCGGCACCTGCGTGTGCACCGAGCCGAGCACGTGATGCAGCGGCACGCGGGCGTGGAGTTTCTCCAGCCACGGCTCGACGCCCGGGTAGAAATCGCTCTCGAGCCCGAGGCGCACATCGACGCGGCCGGCGAACTGCTCGCGCGCGCGCTGGATCAGCTCCACGTAGCGCTCGTATTCCTCCGGCGCCATGCGGACGGCGTGCGAGATGCCGTCGGGGAGCGGGCAATGGCAGGTGAAGATGATGCCCTTCAGGCCGCGGGCCGCGGCGGCCGCGGCGTATTCGGCGGGCTCGCCATGCGCGTGTTTGCAGAGCGGCGTGTGGCTGTGGGACTCGTAGAGGAGGGGCGCGGGCGCGGACGGCATGACGGAAAAGGTCCACACTGCAGAAAGCGTGCTCGCAGCGCAACCCGGAGGTTGGACGGAGGCAGATCCGAGGTGGAGCGCGTTGTCCCCAACGCGCTCCACCTCAAGGCAACGGGCACACGCACGACCAAGGAGGGCGGTTGGGGACAACCGCCCCTACCTTCAGAACCCGAGCGTCGTCGACAACGTCCACATGCGCGGCTGCGCGTCGAAGGTGGCGTTGTTGGGGCCGGCGTAGCCGGTGATCGCGTTGGGCGTGATGATCACGTGGTAGCGGTTGAAGAGGTTCGAGACGTTGAGCTGCGTGCCGAGCGTGTAGCGGCCGAATTTCTTGTCGTAGCCGAGCAGCAGGTCGAAGCGCGTCTGCGTCGGGAAGCTGAACAACCGTCGCTCCGCGCCCACGCTGACGCCGTTGGGATAGTAGTAATATCTTCGGTTATACCAGGAGAACGTCGTCGTGCCGCCGGCGCGGAAGCCGCGCAAGATGCCCTCGGTGAAGGTGTAGGTGGCAGTGAAGTTGCTGCTGAGCGACGGGTAGTTGGTCGTGCCCTCGCCGGCCTTGGTCACGGGGATCTCCGACGGTGGCGTGAAGCCCGGGTTGATCTGGATCTGCGAGATTGGCAGCCCGGTGGCGCCGGTGAGGATCGGGCCGTTGACGGGGTCGACGACGGCGAGCGTGGTGCGGGCGGCGGTGGAGTTGATCTGGCCGCTGATCGGAAGCGGGTTCGCGTAGTAGGAATTTCCCGGCGTGCTGAGCATGGCAATCGTGAGCGGGATGGCGCCGGCGGTGCCCTGCGGCACGGTCGGGCGGGCGGACTGGAACGTCGGGTTCACGAAGACGACGGCGCCGTTGCGGTAGGTGACCTGGCCGGCGGCGTTGGCGTAGAACTGATCGTTGTAGAGCGCCTGATACGTGCGCGTGTTCCCGATCTTGCCGGTGATGGTGGCGGCGGAGAGGCGGACGCGGAGGTTGCGCGTGGGCGCGGCGGTAACGGCGAGCTGGGCGCCGCTGGCCTTGCGGTCGACGTTGATGATCGTGCTGGGCGAGCCGCCGAAGCGGCCGTTGAGTCCGCTCGGGTTGATTTGGAAGGCGAGCGTGCTGGTGACGAAGAACGTCTCGTTCTTGGCGTCGGTGTGATACACGGCGAGCGAACCGGAGAGGGTGCCGCTCGCGTTCTGCACCTTGACGCCGACCTCGCCGCCGATGGCGTGGGCGGCCTGGGGCTGCTCGCCGATCGGGTCGTTGTTCTGCGCGGTGGGCGGATTGTGGGAGTCGGAGATGGCGAAATAGGGCCGCAGCCACTCGCGCAGCGCGTAGTTGGCGCCGACGCTGAAGCTGAGCGATTTCTCGTCGGAGACCTTGCGCGTGCCGGTCTGGGTGTTCTGCGCGGAGAGGGCGCTGCCCTGGTTGAGCGTCTGCTGGAAGGTGTGCGAGGCGCGGAAGCCGAGCAGCGTGTTGAGCCGGCCGTTGAGCCAGGCGGTGTCGTTCGCGCCGTAGACGCCCTTGGCCACGCTGCGAACGAGGTTGTAGTTGCCGCCGCCGAGCGTGACGCCGAGCGGATTGTCCGCGGTCACCTTGTCGGCGAGCGACGGATTCTGCTGCATGTGCACGTAGTTCTGGCCGAGCCAGGTGACGCGCTGCTGGCCGGGCTGCCACGCCGGATACTTGGCGGGCGAGTCGCCCATCGGCCAGAGGACGGGGCCGATGACGGTGCGGCCGTTGGTCGTGCTGTTGATCGTGGCCGGATTGACGATCGGGTTCCAATCGGCGTCGGCGCGGTAGTAGCCGTAGCCGATGAAGGCGGAGTTGATGCGCGTGTAGTCGGCGCCGAGGACGGACTTGCTGCGGGCGCGGCCGCCGAAGAGTGAATTGTCGAAGGCGACGGAGAGGCGGGCGGGAAACGTCTTGGCGGGCTGGATACTCTCCTGCGCCGGCTGGCCGCCGGTGCCGCCGACGGCCCAGACGCCGAGGTAGTTGGCGGTGACGTTCGGCGCCTGCAGGGAGATCGTGCCGGCGTTGAAGAGGCGGTTGTTGAAATCCTTGTAGCCGATCGCGAACTGCGACGAGACGGAGGGCGACCACTGCGTCTCGACCGTGAGCGTGCCCATGGTGTTGACGGTGCGCTCGCTGAAGCGCCAGCCGGCGAAGGAGTCGACGTTGTCCCAGGTGATGGCGCCGCCGGCGACGGGGCCGCCGCCGCTCGGTCCGGTGGCGCTGGCGTTGATCTGGTTCGTCGCGAGCAGGTAGTGGAGGAACTGGCCGTTGCGCGCGTCGTTGGCGGCATTGAGCCCGGTGAAGACGAGGTTCGTCGGGATGTTGCGGTTGTTCGAGGTCTGCGTGGCCATCAGGCGCACGACGGTGTTGCCGGGGACGCGGGCGGCGATCTGCACGTATTGGCCGTCGAGCTGGCTGTCGATGTTGATGCGGCGGCCGCGGCCGTTCTGGTGGATGAAGGCGCCGCGCACGGCCACGCGCTGGTCACCCCAGCCGAAGTCGAAGGTGCTCTGGTTGCCCTTGTATTGGTCGATCTGGAGCTTGACCGTGCCGTGCGGCCGGCGGCCGAAGCGCGCCTGCTTGGAGACGAGGTTGACCACACCGCCGCCGCCGCCGTTGCCGTAGAGCAGCGCCTGCGGGCCCATGATCACCTCGGCGCGCTCGATGTCGAAATTGTTGGTCTGCCCCGTGGCGGTGGAGCCGGTGTTGGAGAACGTCGCGAGCGACATGAACGCGTCGCGCTGCATGCCGGGCGCGGTGAGGCCGCGGAGCTGGATGTAGGAGTTGGAGGCGCGGTCGCCGGGCTGGGCGTTGACCGTGCTCGCCGGGCCGTCGGACGAGGAAAAACCGGCGCCGGCCGTGAAATCGGCGATCATCGCCTCGACCGAACTGGCGTTCACATCGCGCATGAACGCCTCGTTGTAGACGTCGGCCGAGATCGGCAGCTTGGCGAGCTCGGTGTTGAAGCGCGTGACGGAGTTGGAGTTCAGGGCGCCGTAGCTGTCGTCGCGATCGGCGAGGACCTCGAAGACGTTGAGCTGGATCGTCTCCTCGGGTTTCGCGACGGGTTTCGCGACGGGCTTCGCGACGGGCTTCGCGGCGGGCGTCGTGGGCGGCGGGACCGGGGCGGCTTGAGCGAAGACGGAAACAGCAAGAGCAGGGACGGACAACGCCGCGCCGAGGGCGCGCAAGAGGGAGGGTTTCATGGTGAGGGGGGCTAACGGGGAACAACCAGCCGGAGGTCAGGACCGGCATGACGATTGGCGGCAGCCGGACGATGCGGCGCAAGCCTATTTCATAATTATCAGCCGAATGAGTCTGACGCCGGCACTCCGCTTCGCAGCCCTGCGCGTGAACGCAGGGACGGGGCGAACGCCAAACCTCCCTGCGCGCACGCGCAGGGCTACGCGGAAAACCGTTGCGACCTCCAGCGCATTTCGCCGCCAACCACCCTGCACAATAATCGGCATTGTCAGCGCTACGCCGACTCGCATCGTCACGCCCTGAATGTCCCCCACGCCCCCCGCCCACGACGATGTCGTGCACAGCGAGTCGTTCCTGCGCTCGCTCATGCGCCGTCAGCTCGCCCTCTCCATCTCGTGCAGCGCGACGTTCCTCGTCGCCCTGCTCGGCATGCCGCTCCTGAACTACTTTGCGCCGGCGCTGATGGCGACGCGCGTGGCGGGATTCACGCTCTCGTGGCTGCTGCTGGGCGTGCTGTTCTTCCCGTTCGTGTGGATCATCTCGTATGTCTTCATCCAGCGCTCGATCGCGCTGGAGGAGGAAGAGGTCGCGCAGGTGCGCAATGACCGGGAGGCGCGCTGACCGATGATGCCCGCCATCCTTTCCTCCCTGCTCGCCCTGCCTCTCGCCGCGGCCGGCGCCCGCGTCGATCCGTGGATCTTCGCGTTTTCCGCCGTCACCGTCGTCGTGACGATCGGCATGGGCTTCTGGTCCGCGCGGCAATCGAAGACGGCGAGCGACTTCTTCGTCGCGGGCCGCTCCGTCTCGGTCGGCTGGAACGCCTCCGCCATCTCCGGCGAGTATCTCTCGGCGGCGTCGTTCATGGGCGTCGCCGGCATGGTGATGTCGAGCGGCTACGACGCGCTGTGGTATCCGGTGTGTTACGCCTGCGGCTATCTGTTCCTGCTGCTGTTCATCGCCGGGCCGCTGCGCCGCTTCGGCGCCTACACGATTCCGGATTTCGCCGAGGGCCGGTTTGACTCGCCGCTCTTCCGCAAGATCGCCGTGTGCTTCGTGCTGTTCATCGGATTTTTCTACACGATGCCGCAGATGAAGGGCGCGGGCGTGACGCTCGCCTACATCTTTCCGGGCATGCCGTATTGGGGCGGCGTCATCCTCGTCGGCGCCGTGATCACGCTCAACGTGGCGCTCGGCGGCATGAAGGGCATCACCCTCGTGCAGGCGTTCCAGTATTGGGCGAAGATGTTCGCGATCAGCGTCCCGGTCTTCGTGCTCATGTCGGTCTTCGGTTTCTACAACGGCCACGTCGGCGCCAACGCCACGAAGGAAACGCCCGCGGTCGCCACCGAGATCGCGCGCAAGCCGCTCGTCGAAAAGGCGCCGAAGGACGAGGTCTGGACCTCGCCGTTTGGCCCGCTCACGACCAAGGCCGTCAACGCCGCCGCCGCCGCCAAGCCCGAGGCCGAGCGCGCCGCCTATCTCGCCGAGCACCAGAAGCCGTATTCGCTGCTCTACACCTATTCGCTGATCATCGCGCTCGTGTGCGGCACGGCCGGCCTCCCGCACATCCTGGTGCGTTTCTACACGAACCCCGACGGCGTCGCGGCCAAGCGGACGACGATGTGGGTGATGATCCTGATCGGCGTGTTCTATGTGTTTCCCCCGATCTTCGGCATCATCGGCCGCAACCTCATGCCCGAGCTCTACTCTGGCGTCGGTGCGAAGGGCACCGACAAGGTCGTGCTTGAGTTGCCCACGCTCCTCGCCGCCCGGGGCGGCGTGCTCGGATCGATCCTCAGCGGCATCACGTGCGCCGGCGCGTTCGCGGCGTTCATGAGCACGTTCAGCGGGCTGCTCGTCTCGATGACGGGCGCGCTGGCCCACGACGTCTATGGCCGCATGCTGCGTCCACAATCGACGCCGGCGCAGCGCATGCGCGCCTTCAAGATCGCCGCCATCCTGATCGGCGGCGTCTCGATCGTCCTCGGCTGCTTCGTCGAGCTGCTCGAGATCAACTTCATGGTCGGCCAGGCCTTCGCGATCGCGGCGGCGAGCTATTTCCCGCTGCTCTTCATGAGCGTGTGGTGGCGCGGCATGACGATGAAGGGCGCCGCAACCGGCATGCTGGCCGGCGGCCTCTGCGCGTTGTTCGCGGCGGCGCTGACCAACGTCTCCACCCTCGCGCTCGACAAGGGCCCGATGGGCAAACTCTTCGCCGGCTTCGCCCCGCTCAACGGTTTCTGGGCCGAACACCCGCTCCTGCGCATCCTGTGCGAGCAGCCCGCGATCTGGACCGTGCCGCTCGCGATCGGCCTGATGATCGTCGTCTCGAAAGCGACGGCGGAGCAGGTGCCGTCGGACGTGCGGATGAAGATGCTCGTGCTCCACGCCCCGGAAAAACTCGGGTTGAAGCAGGAATATATTCAGGAGCATCAGGCGGGCGCGGGGCACTGAACCGACGTGGCCCCGGCAACCTGCCGGTGATTTTGAACGGCCCCGACTCGTTGGGGCCGTCCGCTCAACCGCCCTTCACGAGGGCCCGCTCAACCTCCCCGCGCCCCGGCATCGCCGCCTGCGCGCCGATCGCGAGCGTGGAGAGCGCCGCGGCGACGTTGGCGTGCCGCAGGGCCAACGCCCAGGCGCGTCCCGCCGCCAGCTCCGCGGCTAGCGTGCCGGCAAACATGTCGCCCGCCCCGACCGTATCGCGCGGCTCGACGGGGTGCGTCGCCACGCTGAGGCGGCCTGCCGCGGTCAGCAGCAACGTCGGTTCCGCTCCCTGCGTGATCACGACGTGCGCGACGCCATGGCGCGCGAGCACCGCGACGCGCTCAGCGTCGCCCAGGCCCCAGAGCGCGTCCGGGCCGAGTCCGAAGCAGTCGCAGCACTCGTGCTCGTTTACGATCAACGTGTCGATCGGCTGGCGGCCCCACGGAAAGTCACGGTGCGTCGGCGAGGCATTCAGCACGCAGCGCACGCCGCGCGACGCGGCCAGCTGCAATGCCCGGACCACCGCCGGAAGCGGGCATTCGAGCTGCACGGCGAGCACATCGGTGGCGGCTAGAATTGACTCCAGCGGTGCCAGATCGATCCGGGTGTTGGCGCCGCGATCCACCACGATGAAATTCTCTCCGCGCGGATCGACATAGACATGCGCCGCACCCGTCGCGACTCCCGGCACCACCGAAAGGGCGGAAAGCCAGATCCCTTCGCGCGCCAGATGCTCGCGGTAACGCTGGCCGTCGGCATCGTCGCCCACCGCGCCGACCAGTGTCACGCGCGCGCCCTGCCTCGCCGCGGCCACGGCCTGGTTGGCGCCCTTCCCCCCGAACTGCCGCTCGACGACACTGGCCAGGATCGTCTCGCCCGGCCGCGGCAAGACCGGCACCTGCCAGATGTGGTCGACGTTGAGCGTGCCGACCACAGTCACTCGGCCTCCGGAATGTGGATACGAAGTCATGCGTTTCAGTCCCTGCCCGCCCGGATCGCCGGGGCCTCGGTCACGAGCGCGGCAAACAACTCCCGGAGGCGCATCGACCGCTCGCGGTCTACGATCATGTAGCGATCACGTCCGTCCTTCGCCGGGACGAACTTCGTGAAGCTGTCCGGCAGCACCTCGATCTTCCCCGGCACCGACAACGCGAAGTAGTCGCGATCGGGCCACACCGCGTGCAGGACGCTCGTCAAATCGTAGCACGGCCGCTCATGCGGCGTAGGGCGGAATAGCTGATACGACTCCTGCACCGGATGCCGCGCCACATAGGCGAAGTCGCGGTCAACCACCTTCGCGGGAAACAGGACGGCCTCGCCGATTTCCGCACCGCTCCACACCGCAGGCGTCGGCCACTCGCGCGCGACCTTCACCGCGGCCGGAATGTCGAACTTCACGTTGAACTCCAAAAAATAATTCTGTCCACGCACGGGCGCGAACGCCCCCGCCATCAGTGAGAGCCATTTCACCTTGCGCTTCACCAGCTCGCGCCCCGCCAG
The DNA here is from genome assembly GCA_964513055.1 of uncultured Opitutus sp. Lineage (GTDB taxonomy): Bacteria > Verrucomicrobiota > Verrucomicrobiia > Opitutales > Opitutaceae > ER46. Next base: position 10,405 of record CAZENI010000119.1, on the reverse strand, counting down.
CGGACTCGCCGCGTCCGGCGGGCTGTCGAGCAGCGTTGCAAGATTGGTGAAGAAGCCAACCTGCACCAGCACGAGGCTCTGATCTTCGGCCGCCGCGAGCGTCCGCCGCAGCAGCGCAACCGCCGCAGGCGCCATCGCCGGATCGAAGTCGTGCGGATGGTTGAGCGCGGCCTTGAGAAACTTGCTCTCCTTGTGCACGACCGGGGACGCTGGGTTCACGCCGATCGGAATATCAGGCCGCCCATAGAAGGTGTTGATCGCATCGATCAACCGGCCGGCCAGCGGATCGGGATTCGTGAGGGTCACGGCCAGCAGCCGGCACGCGTTGCGATTCTGCAGCGCATGAATGACCGCGAGCGCCATCGCGTCGTCGCAGTCGTTGCCGATGTCCGTGTCGAAGATCAGGTTGACCGGCTTCGGCGGCATTTCCGCCGCGTAGGAGCCAGGCAGACCGAGCGCCAGCGCGCAGAGGAAGAGCAGTGATTTCTTCATGGAAAATCAGTTCGCACGGCGGAGCCGGCGGGCCGCGAGCCGCGCGCGGATCGCCTCGGCGCCCACGGCCCCCACGATCACCGCGCCCGTCACCACGCGTTTCACGGGCTCCGAGACTCCGAGATGCGCCAGGCCAGCCTCGAGGGTCGCGATGATCAACACGCCCACGAACGTCGCCAGCATCGAGCCGCGGCCACCCATCAGGCTGGTGCCGCCGATCACCGCCGCCGCAATCGCCGAAAGCTCGAGCCCGGACCCCGCGTTGGGATCCGCCGCGCCGAGCCGCGCGACATGGCAGAGACCCGCCAGTCCCGCCAGCGCACCGGAGAGGGCAAAGACCACGAGCCGCACGCGCGCCGGCTAGATGCCGACGAGCCGCGCCGCCTCCTCGTTGGTGCCAACCGCAACCGTGTGCCGCCCGAAAACCGTGCTCGTAAGCACAAAGTGCGCGGCCAACGTCAGCGCGCCGGTCAGCAGAAAGGCGACCGACAATCCGGCAACCGGTGTCGCCTGCAGCATCCCCAGTTTCTCGCCGAGGTATTTGGTTTGTGAATCCGTGACGAGATACGCGATGCCGCGCGCGCCCTCGAGCAGCCCGAGCGTGACGATGAAGGACGGCATCCGCAGCACGTTGACGAGCACGCCATTGAACGCCCCGCACGCCAGCGCCGCGCCGAGCGCCGCCGCCAGCGCGATCGGCACCGGCATGCCGCGATCCGCCAGGCACCAGCCGAAAACCGCGCCCGCGACAGCCGAAACCGAGCCCACCGAGAGATCGATGCCGCCCGCCACGAGCACGAACGTCATCCCGAGCGCCGCGAGTGCGAGCGACGGAATCCGGTTGGTCACGGTCTGCAATGTCGCGAGCGACCAGAAGTGCTCATTGAGCGCGCTGAACAGCCCGATCAACGCCACGAGCAGCGCAGCGAGGAAGAGAAACTCGGTGTAGTGGCGAAAGCGTGACATGGCTCAGCTCGTCGTTCGAAATCCGGCAAACGCCGCGGTCATGAACGCCTCGGGGTTGAGCGTGGCCGCGGAGAACTCCCCGCCCACGACGCCATTGGAAAGGACCACCACGCGATCGCACAGGCTCGCGAGTTCATCGTAGTCGCTCGACGCGACGATGATCGCTTCACCCGCAGCTGCGCGTTCGCGGAGGAGTTGGTAGATGTTGCGTCGCGCCGTCACATCGACCCCGCGCGTCGGCTCGTCGAGCAACCAGACGCGCACCGCACGACGCAGCCAGCGGCCGATCACGACCTTTTGCTGATTGCCACCACTCAGCTCGGCCATCGGTTGCACCGTCGACGCAAAGCGCACCTGCAGTTGCGCGAGCAATTGACCCACCGCACTGCGCTCCGCCCCGGCATCGACGACTCCGGGGAAGCCGCGCCGTCGCGGCAGCCGGGCAATCCCCGCATTCACGCCCACGCCCAGCCGCGCCAAAATCCCGTGGTGCTTCCGATCCTCCGGCACAAACGCAAAGCCCCGCTCGACCGCCTCACGCGTCGCGCGCGGCGCGAACACCTCCTGCTCCGGCCCAAGCGCTAGTGCGCCGCCGTCGATCGGATCAGCGCCGAAGATCGCGCGCAACAGCTCCGTGCGCCCCGCCCCCACCAGTCCGCCAAGACCGACGATCTCGCCCGCATGCACATCGAGTGAGACATCGCGCACGGCGCGACCCACGCGCACGTTCTTCACCCGCAGCGCGAGCAGGCCGCGGGTGCGCGGCGCTGTCGCGGCCGCGACAGAAGCCGGCACGCCCGCCATGAGTTCAATTAGACGATCACGCGGGGCGGCGCGCCCCGGCAAGGTCGCCACGAGTTGTCCGTCCCGCAGCACGCTCACCCGATCGGCGAGAGCGGCGATCTCGTCGAGGCGGTGGCTGATATAGAGGATCGACGTGCCGCTGGCGCGCAGCGTGCGCAAGAGTGCAAACAACGTCTCCGTCTCGGCCCCCGTGAGCGCTGCCGTCGGTTCATCGAGGATCAGGACGCGGCACGCGTGCGTGAGCCCGGCGGCAATTTCGACGAGTTGCTGGTGGCCGACGCCGAGTGTGGCGGCGGGCGCATCGGGATCGAGAGAGCCGAGACAGACCCGGGCGAGCGCGGTGCGCGATGACGCGCGGAGCTTCGTCCGATCCAGCACGCCGAAGCGGGATCGCGGCAACTCGCCGAGGAAGAGATTCTCCGCCACCGAGAGTGTGGGCAGCACGCTTAATTCCTGCAGCACCATCACGACCCCCGCGGCCTGCGCGGCACGGCGTGAGGCCGGCGCGTAGGGAGCGTCGTCGAGGGAGAGTTCGCCCGCATCACGGGTCTCGAGGCCGGCGATGATTTTAGAGAGCGTGGATTTGCCCGCGCCGTTTCCGCCGATCAGCGCGTGGATCTCGCCAGCCGCCAGCTCGAGGTCGAGACCGCGGAGGACGGCGTTGGCGCCGAAGGATTTCTTCAGCGCGCGGATCGTGAGACGGGAGATCGGCATCGGGGTTGTTTTCAACCGCGGATTACGCGGATGGCGCGAGTGGCTTGGTCATCGTTTCACGACATCCACCGGCGTCGCGCGGTCGGCGGTGGTTTTCGTTCTCAACATTTCGAGCGCCGCCTCGATCCCGAAGACGGCAAGTTTGTCCGCATGCTGGTCCGCCGTGGCGACGACAGCCCCGGAAGCGAGCAGCGGCTGCAGCGCCTTGATGTTGTCGAAGCCGGCGACGAGCACCTTGCCTTCGCGGCCGGCGGCCTTGATCGCGGCGACCGCGCCGAGCGCCATGCTGTCGTTGCCGCAGAAGATCGCCTTCAGGTTCGGGTGGGCGTTGAGCACCGCGGCCGCGACGGTGTTGGCGCGCTCCATCTCCCACTGGCCGCTCTGGACGGAGACGAGGTTGAGCCCGGCCTCCTTCACCGCGTCCTCGAAACCCATCCGACGCTGGCGGCCGTTGTCCGCGGTCGGGATGCCTTCGATGATCGCGACCGCGTCGCCCTTCGAAAGTTTTGCGGCGAGCACGCGGCCGACGGCGGCGGCCCCGGCGCGGTTGTCGGGGCCGACAAACGGGATCGCCAGGCCCGCGTCCCTCTGCGCGGCGGCGTCGAGCCGGTTGTCGATGTTGACGACCATAATGCCCGCGGCGGTCGCGCGCTTGAGGACGGGCACGAGCGCCTTCGAATCGGCCGGCGCGATCACGATCGCGTTTACCCGCGAGGCGACCATCTGCTCGACGAGCGACACCTGCTCGGCGAGGTCGGTCTCGTTCTTGATGCCGTTGACGACGAGATCGTAGGTCGCGGCATGCTGCGCCTGATGCGCCTTCGCGCCCGCGGCCATCGTGCCGAAGAATTCGTTGGCGAGCGACTTCATCACCAGGGCGACGCGCGGTTTGGCGGGCGCGACTGTGTTCGAGGACGACGCGTCGCCGGATTTCGAACAACCGGTGAACGTGGCGACGGCGGCGGCCGCGAAAAGAGAGAAGGAGCGCGTGCGCATGGCGGAGGGGATTATTTCTTGAGCAACCAGATTTCACTGACGTGACAGACGCCGCGGATACTCGCGAGCGCGGGATCACGTTCCCATTTGAGTTCGAGGCGGCCCGTCTTCGTGGCTGCACGCGGAACGGGAAACGTCTGTGGCGCTGCCGGACTCGGGCCTTTGCGGAGCGGATGGATCTCGTGCGTGCCATTCGCGGTGAGCCGCACCGCGCCGTTGAGCTTGGTGTCACCGTAGACGACGCGCAGTTCGTAGGTCGCCTCGCGATCGAGGCCATCATAGTTCAGCACGAGCGGCGTGTCGCCGAGCGTGCCGACGTGATCCATCCACGCGATCCGGTGCGTGGCGAAATCGCCGCCGCGCACCCAGTTCTTCATCGCGTGCGCGGTGGTGTGATAACCGGGATCGCTCGTCCATCCCGTGCCGGTGATCGCGCGCGCCGAGGTGCCGGGCTGGCCGGGATTGTCGTAGAATCCGCCGGGGCCGGGATCGGTCCAGTGCGCGAGCTCGCGCAGGCGGGCGACGCGGGCGGGTTCATCCGGCAGCTGGCGAATCGCGGTGAACTGCGCCTGCAGCCAGCGACGGTTGTTCAGCGGCCAGTCAATGGAATCGAGGTTGGCGCCCCGGCTCGGGGCGGTGGCGCGATAGAGCGGCACGCTTAGTTTCATGCCGATGATCTGGTAGAGTGCCTCGGCGAGTTGAAAGACGCGCGTGCGCTCGGCGAGCGCGACCGGCTGCTTCACGGCCCGCTCGAGGATGGTCTCCGCCTCGCGCATTGCGGCCGCGGCGCCGGTCGCATCCACCCGGGCGAGCGCGGCGGTCGCCTCGGTTTCGAGCGCGGTTTCGAAGCGGAGCCGTTGCTGGGTGTAGGCGTCGTAGTAGGCGCGGTAGAGCGCGGAGAGGAACCGCCAGTTGCGTCGCTCAGCGTTGGAGGCCTCGCGCTCGAGCGCCTTGAAATGCGCCAGCGTGGCGGGCACCTGTGTGCTGGCAGTAAGCGGGCCCTGCCAGTTTTTCTCCAACAGGGCTGCGCCCGCGGCGAAGGCATCGCCATGTTTCTCACCGATGAAATAGCGGCCGTAGTCCCGCAGGATCTCGGCCGTCGAAGCATCGGGATTCCAGGCGAGCTGCAGCCACAGCGTCTTGTTGATGTCGTCGGTGACGCCGTCCGAGTAGGCGATGCTGCCGCGCGTGAGCGGCAGCTCGGCGCGCGCGATCACCTGCATCGCCTCCGGTCGCGGGAAAATCTGTTCGCGGCCCTCCGTGATGGCGAACGCGGTGTCGAGCTCGTGAACCGGATACATGCAGTGCAGCACGTGACCGATGTCCACGCAGGAGCGGATCGGGTAGCGCGCCGGCGTGCGCTCGCGGATTTGCGCAATCGTGAGGTCGGTCCACGACGACTGGATGACGCCCGCGAGCCAGTCGGGCTGGCGCGTGCGCAGGGTGTTGAAGAAATAGTCGAGATGAGCGCGGTTGAAGCCCTGCACGGAAATCCAAACACCAGCACGCGGGTGATACTTGCGGAGCAACGCGGCCTGTTTTTCGGCGAGCGGCAGAAGCAACTCGGGCGGCGTCTCGCCGGGATCGCCGCCGGGCACGTAAATTCCGTCGATGCGCGGCACTGCCCGGAAAATCTTCTCCCACTCACCGAGTGTGCGTGCGACCTGCGCCGGATCGGAGTAGTCGTGTTCGCGCGCCGGCGTCCACAGCCAGACGTCGAGGCCGTAGCTCGCGGCGAGTCCCGACACGCCCGCCATGTTGTCGAGCGACGGCATCGTGAGATCGCCCGGTGACTCACGATCGAAACCCGCGACCAGCTCGATGGCATTGCAGCCAAACACGACGAGGTCGCGGATCTGCTGGTCGAACTGCGGCAGGTTCCAGTTGCCATAGGTATTCGACATCGCGCGGAAGCCGAGCTGCAGGCCGCGGATCGGATAGCGCGGCGCCGACGTGAGGTTCAAAGGCGCCACGAGCCCGACGCGCGCGGCCGCGGCGTCGAGTGTCAGCGACCGCAGGAGGTGCCCGATGCCGTAGAGCACACCGCGATCATCGGCGGCCGTGAGCGTGATGCGCGCCGGCGCCGTCTGCGTGGCGAGGCGATATCCCTCCGACGGGAGATTCGGGTCACGCTGACCGATCACGATCGCGGCGTGGGCGGCAGCGGGCGCGGTCGTCACCACCGGCCAGTGCACACCGGAGCGCCGCGCGGCTTCCTCGACGAGCAAGTCGACGGCCTTGCGCGCCGGTGCCGAGAGTTCGGCGGGCGCGATCACGATTGCGTCGCGAAGATCGATTGCGAGCGGTGGGCGGGCGGGCTCCGCCGCAGGCAGCGACGCGAAGAGGACCGCGAGGGGAAGCAGTGGCAGCAGGCGCATGATCAGAACCGGCCGCTGATGCCGACGTTGACGCGCGGGCCGTTATACTCGTCGGTGAGGACGTAGTCCTTCCGAATGATGTAGGTCCCGGGGGAGTAATTGAAGAGGTTGTTCACGTCGGCGAAGAATGAGAGCCGCGGTCCGACGCGATACTGGATGTTGAGGTCGACGGTCTTGTCCTCCGTGCCGTAGGTGCGGAGCGTCGGGTCGGCATTCTGGCCGGCGAGGTAGCCGGTCGCGTAGTTGTAGAAGACGCGCGCGAGGAAACGCCGCTGCTTGTAGGTGAAGCCGGCGTTGACGACGATCGGCTTGAAACCGGGGAGGCGCGAGTTGCCGTCGGCAAACGTGCCATTCGTGTCGAGATACGTGAACGTGCCCATCACCGACATGCCGCGCAACACGCCGGGGAGGAACGTCAGCTCCTGCGAGTAACTGGCCTCGAAGCCGGAGATTTCAGCGGTGCTGACGTTTTGCTGGGTGACGAGGTCGTAGTCGGCATAGAGACCGCCGAAGCCGTTGTCGGAACCGGTAGGGACGCGCGTGCGCTGCTGCGCGATGAAGTCCTTCATGTCCTTCCGGAAAACGCCGACGGAGACGAGGCCCACCCGCTGGAGATAATACTCGGCGCTGAGATCGAAGTTGTCCGCGAACATCGGGCGCAGGTCCGTGTTGTTCGAATTCACGGTGCCGAGTCCGCTGGTGGCGTTGGTCGTGACGGTCGTCGTCGGCACCTGCTGGCTGATCGCGGGCCGGCCCATGCCGGTCGACCAGCTCGCGCGCAACACCAGCGCGGGCGTCGCGGCGTAGCGCAGGTGCACGCCAGGAAACACCTTCGTGTAATGCGCCTCGCGCCGGATGACGGAGAGCGTCTGGGCGGCGTTGACCTGCAGGCTGCCGCGGGCCTCGACATCGGTGCGTTCGACGCGCGTGCCCGTGAGCACGCTCAAGCGATCAAAGCGCATCTGGCCCATCGCGTAGGCGGCGGGCACCGATTCGCGGAGCCGCGAATCGGGCCGCACGAGATCCGTCGCGAGCTGGGTGAACTGCCGCGGGTTGGCGCGGAAGTGGGCGGCGACCGACTCCAGGTTGAGGGAGTCCATCGCGGGGTAGTAACCGCGGAACATGGCGTAGCCGGGCGCGGCGTTGCGGAACTGGGCGAGGTTGTCGTCGTTCTGCCGCGTGGTAGCGTTGGTGCCCGCGACGCCGTCGGCGCCGAGATAATTCCACGTCATCGTATTGTTGCGCGACGTGTAGTCCTTCACCCGCCAGGCGGCGCCGACTTGCACGAACGTCGGGCGCACCGCCTGCGCGAAATCGCGGCGCCAGTCGGCCCGCGCCTCGTCGGTGGTATCTTTGATCCGAATCGGCTGCTGCATGAACTGCCCGGTCGAGCGCGACAGGTCGGAGCCGGCGAAAATAGTCGGCCCGTAGACTTGGCGGAGCGCGGGACGATGGCGATCAGCGGTGGTGTCGATGGAGATGCCCACGCCACCGCCCGCCGTGATCAGGAACTGCTGGTAAATGTCGTCGGACTGCGAGGCGTTGTGGCTCGCGCGGAGCGTCAGCCAGCCGTGATCGAATTTCAGTCGCGCGTTGCCGCCGACCTTATACATGCGGTTCCGCTTCGGATCGATCGCGGTCAGATTCTGGACGGTGGCGTTGAGCAGTTCCTCGAACTGGGACGTGTATCCGGGCGCCAGTGACGCGGTCTGGTTGCTCGTGGTGCGCGGCACGGCGCCGGCCTCGATGGCGGCGCGGCTCACGCGCGCGTAGTCGGCGACGCGGTTCACGCCGGAGTAGCGATAGTCATTGCGCGCGAGATTGAAATTGAAGGCGGTCACCGTCGCATCGAAACCGAGCGAGAGCCGGTCGGTCGGCCGGTATTCGAGTTTCAGGCCGGCGCCCATCCGCTCGCGAGTGAACACGTCGTCGAGCAGGCGCAGCCGCGTGTTCACGATGACCGGCGCCTCGGGCGAGAACACCAGGCTGTTCTGCAGGCGGTCGCGGGTGTTGGCGGTTTTCGAATAGCTGGCCGTGAGCGCCACGCCGAATTTCCGGTCGGCGCCGAGCGTGTCGAGGTAGGTGACGGACGCGGTGGGCGTCCACTCGGCGTCGCCGCGATAGGAGTTATAGTTGAAGCCGGCGCGATAGGTGATGACGCGGCCGGCGACGTCGAAGGCGGACTTGGACACGAGGTCGACGTTGCCGCCGAGCGAATCGGCCGGCATGTCGGGCGTCGGTGCCTTGGTGAGCTTGACCGACGCGATGAGGTCGGCCGGCAGGTTATCGATCGGAAACGCGCGATCGCCGACGGGGCTGGAGCCACCGTTGGCGGCGGCGAGGCCGGTGCCATCGAGGGAGACGGTGCTGAGGGCCTGCGCGAGGCCGCGCACGCTGAAGCCCTGGATGTCGCCGTTGCTCTTCGCCTGATCGACGCCGGGGAGGCGCTGGAGGAAGTTGCCGATGTTGCCGTCGGCGACGTTGCCGTAGGCGTCCATCGAGATGATATTGGCGATATTCGGGGCGTTCTTCTGCGCGGTGATAGCGGCGGCGTTGCCCTCGCGGATACCGGTCACCTGGAAAGCCTCGAGGCGGTAGACGGTCGAGGTCAGGCGGACCACTTGCTCAACGGCGGTGCCGGGCGTGACGACGACCAGGGTCGTCTGCGGGTCGAGGCCGGCGTAGCTGACCGAGAGTTGCTGGGCGCCCGCCGGAACGCCGGTGAGCTCGAACTCGCCGCTGCGAGCGGTCTCGGTCGAGTGACGGGTGCCGGCGACGGAAACGGCGGCGCCTTCGAGGAAGCTGCCGGTCTCGGCGTTGATCACGCGACCGCGGAGCGTGCCGGTGGCGGCGGGTTGGGCGGCGAGCAGCCCAGGGAGTGAGAGAACGAGGAACGTCGCGAACACGCGCGGTGACGCGAACACAATCCGGGCAAATGAGCGCGAACGGTGGGGATTCATGGGGTTTTTGGGACGGGTTGAGCGCCGCGGGCTAAATCGATTTATCAACACGGCGCGGAGACGGGCCGGTGAAGTCGGAAACGGGAAGAACATAGGGCAGCGCAGGGGTTGAGCGGAGCGAACTAAGGCAAACGTTTGCTCAACGGCTTTTCGCCCGTCAAGGCAAACGTTTGCTCAAACTGTATTTTCTCACTTTTCGTTCAGCACGACCCGCGGATTACCAGCTCGGGCGAGAGCTTCAGGCTGGTGGCGGGGCGTTTCGGATCTTCGATCCGTTTCACCAGCAGCTCGGCCGCGGAACGGCCCACTTCGTAGGCCGGCTGGCGAACCACGGTGAGCGGCGGATTGAAGACAGCGGCGAGCGGAAGATCGTCGAAACTGATGAGTCCAATCTGGTCCGGGATGCGCAGGCGGCGGGCGTGGATCGCCTCGAGGGCACCGATGGTCATCAGGTTGTTGCAGACGAAGAGCGCGCTCGGCGGCGACGGCAGGGTGAGCAATTCCAGCGCAAGGGTTCGTCCGCTCTCCTGCTTGTAGTCGCCGTAGCGGATGAGCTCGGGCTCGGCGGCCAGCCCGGCACCGGCGAGCGCGCGACGATAGCCGGCGAGCCGCTCGCGGCCAGTCGAGGTGTCGGCCGGCCCCGAAATCAGCCCGATGCGGCGATGCCCCTTGTCGAGGAGATGCGCGACCGCCTCGAAGGCGCCGCGCTGGTTGTCGATCTCAACCTTGTCGATGTCGCCCCCGGCAAGCGCGCGATCGACGCACACGACCGGGACACCGCTCTGCGCGACGCGCAGGACCGCGGGGTCGTCCTCGTGGATCGGCGGCAGGATGATGCCGTCGACCGACTCCTGCTGCATCACGTCGAGGTAGAATCGTTCCTTTTCCGGGTCCTCGTCGTAGTTGCAGAGGAGGACGGCGAAGTTGTTTCGATACGCGACATCTTCCACCCCGCGGGCCAGGTCGGCGAAGAACGGGTTCTGGATGTTGGGAATGATGAGGCCGAGCAGATGGCACTTACCGCCCGCTCGAAGCCGGCGGGCGACCCGGTTCGGCTTGTAGCCCATGTCGCGCATCACCCGGCGCACATGCTCC
>CAZENI010000118.1:0-18341 GCA_964513055.1 uncultured Opitutus sp. | reverse complement strand
AGTCGACGGTGCCGGCAACACCGCGGTCTTCCGCGCAATGCGAGGCATCGCGATCGACAAAGCGGGCAACATCTACCTCAGCGACAACGGCACCACCATCAGGAAGGTCACCCCAACGGGCCTGGTCTCGACCTTTGTCGGTGACCAGGACAGCCCGGGCACGGCCGATGGCGTGGGCCGGGCCGCGCGCCTCTCGGACGCAAAAGGCATCGCGATCGATTCAGGCGGATCACTCTTGGTGGTGGAGGGAGTAGGCACGGTGCGCAGGATCTCCCCGCAGGGCGCCGTAACCACGGTTTTTCGTCGCAGCCCGACCGCCATCGTCGCGAACGCAGATTTTTTCGCCCGCCCGAACCATATCGGCATCTCCGCGGGAGGAGACCTTTATGTGTCGGACACCCTAACGAACTGCCTCTATCGGATCGCGGCCGGCAGCGAGGCGATATCGGTATTCGCCGGCACGTCGGGTAACCGTGGATTCAACGATGGCCCGGGCCCGGTCGCACGCTTCCACAATCCACTCGGAATCGTCGGTGACTCCCGGGGAAATCTCTTTGTCTGCGATAACTTCGACGGACTGATTCGCCGCCTGGCTCCCGGCGGCGAAGTCGTCACGATTGCAGGCAGCCAGTATCCGTCCTCGATCACCGACGGCGTCGGGAGGTCCGCAACGTTTTCATCGCCGTGGGGCATCTGCGTGGATCCCTCGGACAACCTGTTCGTCACGGATGCCTCGTTTGCCAGCGTTCGTAAACTGACACCGGGTGCCGTGGTGACGACCTTCGTCGGTCCCACCCGTATTGGCGTCCGTGGTATCGTGGATGGTCACGGCGATTCTGCGCGGTTCGACCAGCCGCTCGGCATCACCCGGGATATCGCCGGCAATTTCTATGTCTGCGAACGAAACAAGTTTGTTATCCGGAAAATCACCGCCGCCGGCATTGTCAGCACGATCGCCGGCCTCGCGGGGGTGCCGGGGTTGGTCGACGGGGCCGGGACCGAGGCACGTTTTGTCGGCCCGGCCGGGATCGCCGCCGACCGGAGCGGCAATCTCTACGTTGCCGATGCCTATGCCATTCGGAAAATCTCTTTCAGCGGTGGCCGTGCCGTCGTGTCGACCCTGGCCGGATCCGCCGTGCGGAGGCCGAGATTGGATGGCGTGGGCACCAACGCCGGATTCCACGGCGCCGTCGGTGTGGCGCTCGACACCGACAACACCCTCTTCGTGGCGGACGGTTCGCATATACGAAAAGTCACGCCGGACGGTCGGGTCACCACCGTCGGCGGCAGCGAGCAGCCCGACACCTTCGACGGCATCGGCTCGGAAGCTTATTTCTTTTCCCCACACGGCATCTGGGTGAGCCCGGACGGCACACTTTATTTTTCCGACTTTGGCGGATGCCGCATCGTGAAAGGAGAAATCTACTCCGCCCCGACCATCATCGCACAACCGACCTCCGCCGCGGTTCTGCACGGCGACAGCACGACGCTATCCGTGACCGCGAGGGGGCTGCCCATGCGCTACCAATGGTTGCACAATGGCAACGCCATCGCGGGCGCCACCCAAGCGACATTCTCCATCGGGACCACCACCCTGGACGCGGCCGGCGCCTACACGGTGCAGATCACCAACGAGCTGGGAACCACGCTCAGCAGCCCGGCAACCCTGCAGGTAACCGAGCCCGGTCGGATGACAAATTTCTCCGTGCTGACGCAGCTCGCCTCGGCGGAGGATAGCTTGAGCATCGGCACCGTCGTCGGGGGCGCGGGAACCTCGGGCCCGAAACCCCTGCTTGTCAGAGCGGTGGGACCGTCACTCGCCACCGTTGGAGTTACCGGAGCCGTCGCCAGCGTGCGTCTCGAGATTTTCAACAATGGCGTAAAGGCCGGAGAGAACTCCGCGTGGGATGGCGATCGTCGATTGAGCGAAGCGATGGCCCAAGTGGGAGCGTTCACGCTTTCCGACCCCACCTCAAAGGATGCCGCGATTTATCTGCCCGATGCCGCTGGCGCCAACCGTTCGATTCGAGTTTCAGCGACGACGCCCGGCTTCGTGCTGGCCGAGCTCTACGATGCAACTCCGGCTCGCACCGCGACGCCCCGCACGCCGAGGCTGTCCAATCTTTCGGTCCTCAAGAACATCAGCGGCGGATTCATCGCTGGATTCTCGCTCACCGGGAACACCGCAGCGACCGTCCTGATCCGGGCCATCGGCCCCACCCTGGCCGGTTTCGGTGTCACCGGAGCACTCGCCGACCCGAAGCTCGAGATCTTCGACAGCTCCCCAGCCGTGATTGCCACGTCCACCCGGTGGAATGGATCGCAACAGATGGTCGAGGCGTTCAAGGCGGCCGGGGCATTTGCACTCGAGCCCGACTCGCACGACGCGGTCGTGCTCATCTCGCTCCTGCCCGGCAACTACACCGTGCAAATCTCGAGTTCGAGCGGCCGAGGCGGCGTGGCGTTGGCGGAGATATACGAGATTCGCGAAATCTCACCGCCCTGATGCGCAGGACGCAAACTCGCCACCCGCCGACGGACAGGGGGGATCCTTGCCGGTTACGTCGATCGCGGCACACCCGGCTTCATCGGTAACGTCGGCGTTTTCTAGCCGCTCCGTTGCTCCAGGATTCCGGCAACCACGAGCACTGCGATTTCCATCCGGACGGTTTCACCTTGTCAGATCGCGTGCCTCGCGTGTGCGAAGTGCTCCGCATGTTCTCGGAGCCCGCCCGGTTCGCCGGCCCGACCGCGCCGCTTGATCGAGACTTTGCCTTCGCCCTGAGCCGGCTGTTCAACGCCCTCACTTTCTCGTCGCCCGAGATCCCCTCGCTCGGGGAGCAGTTGGGCAAGCTCGGCATGCCACCTTACACCGAGGCCCCGTGGGATTTGACCCACACCGTCAGACTAACGTGCAACTATGTCCCCGGTCAGGACCCGCCGGTCCAGATTGAAGCCGCCGCGCCGGACGACCCCCTCAGCCGCTTCGCCACGATCCGGGTGAACTTCGCGGCGGACACCGCCCTGCAGGCCATCTTGGTGCCGAACTTCACCCTCGAACTCAAAATCGGCACTCCATCGTCGGTAGGGCAGCTCACCCTTGCTCAAGCCGTCGCCTATATGCACCGCTGCCTGGCCAGCCCGGACCCCGATTTGATCCAAGTCGCGCTCACCGCGATGGCCGAACTCCAGGAGCCAACCGCCATTCCCGTCGCGATCGCGCTGCTGCAACACGCGGACCAGCGGGTGCGTGAGTCCGCGATCCGCTTCCTCGACTACACGCGGGATCCACAGGCGGTCGCGTCGCTCGCCGAGCTCCTCCTCACCGCGAGCTTGCACTACGTCGACGACCCTTCGCTCGCCAATCGGACCGGCCGTGCACTCAGCCGCACGGACGCCACCGCGGCACTTCCCGCGCTGGTGGTGGCCGCGCAACGCGGAGTCGGCGAGGCCGGGGCCGCTTTGGGCAGACTGGGCGCAACCGACGCCTTCCCCGTTCTGCTCGACTGCTATCTTCGCCACCCGGCGCCACCGCCGGATTTTTACCGCGGCCTCTTCCGGCTGGTGCTGCGCTCCAATCACCCTGTGGAAGCTTGGATGAACAACGACTCGCTGACCGAGAAACTCGCGCTTCAGGGAAAACCTCCCTGGGAAGCCTGGTGGCAAAAGCACCGCGACGACTTCCAAGTCGTCCGCTCGCTGAAAGCCGCCCCCGAGCTCATCCGGAGAAAACTCCAACGACCCGCCCCAATCGCACCCAAATTTCCGCCGCAACGCCGGGAGATTCGTTTGCCGCAGCACAGCCAACTCCTCACCCCGTGCGGATCGCCTGAAGATACCGCGCCTTTGGGTCGGCTCCACCCTCTTCCCTCGCAACGGGCGAAAGTATCCTCCGGGCCGATCAATTCGGACTCACGTAAACGGATCAAGCGTCGTTACGCCTGAGCGGGAGAAATCCGCCAAATTCCGCGTGACCACCGTCAGCCGATGCTCCAGTGCCGTGGCGGCGATCAGCCCGTCACTCACCGGCAACGGCTGTGGCAGCGACAACCGCCCCCACGCATCCGCGACCGCCGCCGTGATCGGCAGAATCCGGTCGCCGTAGTGCGCCTCCAACCCCACCAGCCAGCGCTCCAGGCCTCCCGCCGCCGCTGGACTCCGGCGGCGGTGCAACTCGATCCCGCGCCGGATTTCCCCGATCGTGATCACGCTCAGAAACACCTCGTCCGGCTGCACCCCTGCCATCCACGTCGAGACCCCGGCATTGCAATTCGCCTTCCGCAATTCCGACAGCACGCACGTGTCGAGCAGGTAGCCCATCAGAGCGAAACCTCGCGCGGCCGATCCTTCGCCCGGGGAAAATCAATTGCGCCCGCCGGCGGAATCGCGCGCAAGTAATCGAGAAAGTTATCCTCCGGCCCGGGCGTCACCCCCACCAACGCCTCCCGCAACACGCGCCGGTGCGCCTCCTCCACCGAGATTCCCTCCGCCGCCGCGCGCCGGCGCAGTTTCTTCACCACCGAGGCTTCGATGTCTCGCACGAGCAATTGTGGCATGTGCGAAGGTTGCTATCACTGATAGCAGCCGTCAAGCGCCGCGGCCTGGCAGTCCGTGCTGGTTCCAACTCACAACCCACTCCGGCCCCCGCGCCGCGCCCCTCCCGCCTCGGTCATTTACAACCGCACCCCGCCCGGCCCACCCTCCCCACGCGATGCCCGCCCCCGCTCTTCTCCGCCTCGCCCTCCTCTGCCTCGTGGCCGCGGTCTCAGCCGCGCCCGCCCCGCTCGCGGCCGCCACGCCGCCGCCGCCGCGGAACGCGTCCCGGCTCGTCGTCGTCAACGACGACGGCTTCAGCGCCTTCTTCAGCGGCAAATACAAGGATGCCGGCGACCTCCGCCGCCAGGTGCAGAGCCTCGCCGACACGCCCGTCGCCGTCCTCGAGTGGTGCATCTCGTCCGGCAGCCGCGCCAATTTCCCCGCGCGCAGCACCGAGCTGATCGGCATGGACGTCACCGAGTTTCCCCGCCGCGGCGATCAACTCGCCGCCGACACCCTGCACCGCCTCGCCCGCGAGGGCACCGACACTCTCGCCGTCGTCGCGGCCGCGTGCCGCGAGGCCGGGATCGCGTGCTACGCCTCGCTACGCATGAACGGCGACTACAACGCCAACTGGATGGGCGAGACCCTCCCGCGCATGTTCAACAGCCGCTTCTGGTGGGCGCATCCCGAGTTCCGCGTGCGCGGCAAGGCCGGCGAGGATCGCACGAAACTCTCCTACGCCTTCCCCGAAGTCCGCGCCTTCAAGCTCGCGCTCCTGCGCGAAGCCGCCGAACGCGACCTCGACGGCATCAACCTCGATTTCCTCCGGCACCCGGATTTCTTCGGCTACGAGGAGCCGCTCGTGCAGGCGTTCCAGGCGCGCCACGGCCTCGATCCGCGCACGCTGCCGGCGACCGACGCCCGCTGGTTCCAGCTCCGCGCCGACATCATGACCGGCTTCGTGCGCGACGTCCGCGCGATCCTCGATGCCGCCGGGAAGAAACGCGGCCGCCGCCTCGGCCTCTCCGCGCGCCTCGACTGGAAGGCCTACTCCGCGTGGGGCTGCGATCTCGAGGGCTGGCTGAAGGAGGGCCTGCTCGACTACGTGGTCCTCGCGCAGCGCTCGCTCGGCGGCTACGAGTTCGACCTGCAGCCGTTCGTCGCGATGGCGCGCGGCACCGGCTGCGCCGTCCTCTACGGTGAGGAGGCGATCACCACCGGCAACGATCTCACCGCACAGGAGGACAAGCTGATCGCCGCCGGCAAGATGAAGCCGCCCGAGCGCGGCACACTCTCGCTCGACCAGTATCGCGACCGCACGGCCCGCTGGACTGCCGCCGGCGCCGCGGGCGTGCACCTCTTCAACGAGAGCCGCCCGGAGGTCTTCCGCCTCGTCGGCGGCGTCCCGCCCGCGCCCTGAGACGAATGACGGCAAAAGGCCGTCGAAAAAAGTGGCGCGCGTAGCTCATCGGTGGCGGAACGCGAGAGCGTTGTGTCCGACGCCACGACGCGCAGCCACGAAAGCCTCCCGGCTTCCGCTCACGGAAAGAACCCATTTTTCGACGCCCTCAAAGATTGCCCTGAGAGTATCGATCACCCGCCCCTCGTTCTCGTTCTTCGTAATCGTTCTCGTTCTCTCTTAGCCGACAGGCAGCCCGCGAGAGAACGATTACGAGAACGAGGAACGAGAACGAACGACCTGTTCGCTTCACTTGGCGCCATTCCGCCCGGACCCCACCCGCCCCCGCGCGGAAACTTTCCGGAACCCCGGCGTAACTTTTCCACTCCTCCCCGGGTTGTCGCCCCAGCCGCGATCGGTCTTCGCCGCCCCACGCCCATGCCCACTCCTCCCGCTTCGTCCGCCGCGGCTGCACCCGCCCGCGACTCGTTTCTCGTGCGCGTCTTCACCGGCGCCGCCTCCGATCTCCGCCACGCGCTGCGCCAGCTCGGCAAGAGCCGCGGGTTCGCCACCGTCACGCTGCTGACGCTGGCCGTCTGCATCGGCGCCAACACCGCGATTTTCTCCGCGGTGTATTCGCTGATGCTGAAGCCGCTGCCGTTTCCCGAGCCCGATCGCCTCGTCGAGATCTACAACACCTACGTGAAGGGCGGCGTCCCGCGCGGCTCGAGCAATGTGGTGCAGTATCTCGACTACAAGCAGAACACCACGTCCTTCGCCCAGGTCGGCCTGTGGTCGCCGTTCCAGGGCATGTTCGGCGAGGACGTCTCGGCCGAGCGCCTCTCCGGCGTGCGCGCGACGGCGGAAATCTTCGACGTCCTCGGCCTAAAGCCGCTCATCGGCCAGTTCTTCACGGCGGAAAATCACGTGCCCGCCGCCGACAAGGTCCTCGTCCTCACGCAATCGTTCTGGGAAACGCAGTTCCGCGAAGACCCCGGCGTGCTGGGCCGGACCGTGCGACTCGACGGCGAGACCTTCACCATCGTCGGCGTCGCGCCCCGCGCGCTCGAAGCCTTCAACGCCGCGCGCGTGCGCTTCGTGCGTCCGATGTCCTGGGACCCGGCGCGCGTCAGCCCCAACGGCCGTCACTCGAACAACCCGCAGCTCTTCGGACGGCTCAAACCCGGGGTCGCGCTCGGCCAGGGCCTCGCCGAGGCCGAAACCCTGGAGCGCCGGGCGCTTGAGGCGGGCACGCCGCAGATGCGCGAATTCATCGAGCGCGCCGGCCACAAGATCGCCGTCGCCAGCGTGCAGCTCGAGCGCGTCGCGCCGCTCCGGACCACGCTCCTGCTCCTGCAGGGCGGCGTCGTCCTCGTGCTCCTCATCGGCTGCGTCAACGTCGCCAACCTCCTCCTCGCGCGCGCCAACGGCCGCCAGTCCGAGCTCGCCACGCGCTTCGCCCTCGGCGCCAGCCGCGGCGTGATTGCGCGCCAGCTCCTGCTCGAGAGCCTGCTGCTCACGACCCTTGGCACCGCCCTCGGCATCGCGCTCGCGGCGGGCCTGACGAAGGCGTTCAACCATTACCGCGCGGCCATGCTGCCCGACGCCCTGCCGTTCGTGCTCGACGGCGAGGTGCTGGCGGTCGCGATCGCGCTTTCGATCGTGAGCGCGCTCTTCATCAGCGTCGCGCCGATCGTGCACATCCTGCGCACCAACCTGATGGAGCTGATCCACCGCTCGTCACGCGGCTCCTCCGGCAGCGCCGGCGTGCGCACCCTGAGCAGCGCGCTCATCATCGGCCAGGTCGCGATCGCCGTGACCCTGCTCAGCGGCGCCGGCCTGCTCGTGCACAGCTTCGTCAAGGCCCTCGCCGTCCATCCCGGCTTCGATCCCCGGGGCGTGGTCGCCGGCCGCCTCGCCGTCCCGCTCGCCCTGCGCAATTCCCCCGACGCCGCGCGCACGCTCGCGACCCGCGTCAAGCAGGCGATGGAGGAGATTCCCGGCGTGACCTCGGTCGCCTTCTCCATGGCGACGCCTTTCCAGGGCGGCCTACCGCTCAACGCCTTCACGCTGTTCGAGGACACGCTGCCGCCCGGCTCGCCGCAGCCCGCCGCGAACCGGGTGGCGGTCTCCCCCGAATACCTCGCGACGCTGAAGCTCACGCTGCTCGAGGGCCGCTTCTTCGAAGCCGGCGACCTCGTGCCCAACAGCCGCGTGTTCGTCGTGGACGAGCACTTCGCGAAGAAATACTTCCCCGGGCGCTCCGCGATCGGCGGCCGGCTCAATTTCGGCCAGCGGCCGCCAAACGACGCCGACTGGCCGACGATCATCGGCGTCGTGCGCTTCGTGCCCCACCGCGGCGTCTACGACACGAGCGGAGTGCCCTACGTTTACCAGCCGATCGGCGGCGGCGGCAGCTCGATCTTCCTGCGCACCGACCGTCCGGCGGCCGGGACGATCACCCTGATGCGCGAAAAGCTCCGGGGCGTCGACCCGGCGATCATGCTCTTCGAGTCCGGCCCACTCGAGGCGTCGATCGCCTCCTCCCACAACGAGCGCCGCACCGTCATGCTCCTCCTCGCCGGTTTCGCCGGCGTCGCCCTTTTCCTCTCCGCCCTCGGCATCTACGGCGTGCTCGCCTACGACGTGACGCAGCGCACGCGCGAGATCGGGGTGCGCGGCGCCATCGGGGCGACACACGGCCAGATCGTCGGCATGATCATGCGCCAGGGCATCTGGAAAACGGCCATCGGCCTCATGCTCGGTCTCACCGGCGCCGTGCTGCTGAGCCGGTATCTGAAGACGCTGCTCTTCGAGCTGAGCCCGACCGACCCCCGCGCCTACGCCGTGATTTCCGTGCTCCTCCTCGTCGTCGCCGCGCTCGCGAGCTACCTCCCCGCCCGCCGCGCCGCGCGGATCAACCCGATCGAGGCGCTGCGGGTGGAGTAAGCGCGACGGCGCTCACCGCACTCACGGCACTTCGTAAATCTCGACCAGCGCCTCGCCCGTGCCGCCACCGACGCCGCTCACCTGCACGGTGTAGGGCCCGGCAGGCACCGTGACCACCACGGCTGCGTCGCGGCTGCCTGTCGTCAACGCAAACGCCCCGACGCGGCTCGCCGTGGCAGAAATCTCCGCGGCCTCCGCAGTCGCGCTCCAGTTGTCGTTCGCCGCAATGACCGTCGTGCCCTGCAGCACCTGCAATTGCGGATCTGCCAGCACGCCGCCGACGCCGAACGCCGCGAGCGCCGGCCCGATCGCGCGCACGAGGAGCCGGCGCGTTCCCGCCGCGGTCACCACGCCGGGAATCAGAATGTTGCCGCCCGTGCCCACCGGCGCGCGCGCCGCGAGGTTGACGAGCCGCAATCCGCCGGGCGCCGCATCGGCGTCGTAAACTTCCACGAGCACGACGCCGCCCGTGCCGCCCACGCCCGTCACCTGCGCCGTGTAGGCGCCGGGCCCGAGCGTGACGAGCAGGACGCTGTCCGCGCTCCCTGCCGGTAACGCAAACGCCCCGAGGCGCGCGGCCGCCTGCGACAGCGCGGCCGCGTTCGCCGTCGTGGTCCAGCCCGTGTTGGCGGCGATCGCCTGGCCGGCGCTCGAATACAACTGCAACGCCGGCGCCGCCAGCGTGCCGCCCACGCCGAAGGGCGCGAGCCCCGGGCCCACAGCGCGAATCAGCAGCGACTTCTGCCCCGTGCCCGCGAGCACGAACCCGGGGATCAGCGTCCCGCCCGCGGCGAGCTGCGCGCGTGTCGCCAGATTGATGAGACGCCCGCTCGTGGTCGTGAGCACGAGATCCGCCACGGCGAGCGAGCCCGCGGCGCCCAGCGTCACCGCCCCGCCCGCCGGCTGGCTGATGGCGAGCGTCACGCCGTTGCGCACGACGGAGAGCACCATCGCCGTGCCCGGCGGCACGCCGCCCGGCTGCGTCGCGGCGTCGAACAGCGGCACGTCGAACGCGTAGCCGCCGGCCGCCGTGAGCCCGGTCACGCCGATGGCCGGCGTCACCGGCCGGCCGTCGGCGCGCACGGCGGTGAACTGCCAGACGTCGCTGCCGATCGTGGTGACGCGCTGGCCGTTGAAGGTCACCGTGCCGCCGATCCGCGCCGGCAGCATCGGCTGGGCCGGCAGCGTCGCCGCGATCAGGAGGGAGAGGCCGAGGAGACGAAGGAGGAACGGGCTCATGGCAGGATGGGGTCCGGGTTGGCGCCGGGCTGTTTCCGCGCGGGCGTGAGGGCGAGCACCGCGGCGTCGTCCGCCCCGGGCGGCTCGTCCGTGGTCGCGAGCGCGCCGCCCGTGGCGTATTCGGATTGAATGGACGTAGGACTCGAGGTGGAGGTCATGGAGTTCACGTCGACGAGCGTGCCGTCGCGGATTTCGAAGACCGTCCAGAGCGTGCCGGCGCCGCCCGGGACATTGTAGGAGCGCAACTGGGTGTTGCCGCGGAAGACGTTCACCCGCGCGCTTGATCCGGCCAGCGCGGTGCTGCCCGCGGTCGAGCGGTTGGAGTAGTTGTGGACCGAGTAGCGATACGTGCCGTCGATCGTGCGCACCAGCGTCATCGTCTCGGGGCCGAAGCCCGTCGTGTCGTCGATGTCGAGCGACGCGAAGGGCGAGGCGGTGCGGCTGCCCTTCGCGTCGTAATAGACGTGGAAGCGGCTGCTCGAGCCGGCGATCGGCCCGGTGAGGTGGCTGTCGAGATCGCTGGGCGAGGAGCCCCACGAGAGCACGATGCGCCACTCGCGCTCGTCGAGGCGCGGCGACAGCGTGCCGTTCTGCCCCTCGTTGGTCGCGCCCGCCCGGGCCAGCGCCGTGAGCGTGCCGGGGATGTAGCCGCTCGCCGTCAGTTGCGCCGTGTAATAGCCGGGCTCGAGGTTGCGCACCTCGTAGCGGCCCGCGCTGTCGGTCGACGCGACGGCGACGGTGCCGGCCAGCTCGACGTTGTCGCGCAGGACCGAGGGCCGCAGTGTCAGCAGGACGTTCGCCACCGGCAGGCCGGTGGTGGCGCTGGTGACGACGCCGCGGACCGTGCCGGGCTGGGTCGAGGTGTCGAGATACACCGGCGCGAGCGAGGTCGTGGCGTTGGTGAGCACGTCGGCGCCGGCGACCCTCTGGGTGATGTAGCCTGTCTTGGAAAAATGGAGACGATAGCCGTTGTTGACCGGCAACCGCAGCGAATAATTGCCCGCCGCATCGGTGGTCACCGGCGTGCCGGCCGGCAGGTCCTCGCCGAGGGGAGTGATGCTGCGCACGGCCGCCACGGTCACGCCGGAGAGCGGCCCGCGCGCATCGACGACCTGGCCGGCGACCGTGCCCTCGCCGCTCGGGAACAGCCGCACGCGCAGCAGCGGCAGCGAGATCGGCGTCCACGAGATGCCGCTGCCGAACAGGCCGCCGACCGAGAGCCCGGCCTCGAAGTTGGCGATGCCGTAGACGCCCCAGGTCGAGGTGTTGTTGGTCGTCTGCGCCTCGAAGCTCACGCCGCCGCCGACGCCGAAGAACGGCCCGCCGATCCCCGCGATCTCGACCGAGAACTGCGGTCCGATCGTAAGCGCGAGCGTGCTCGCCACCGTGGTCTGCGTCCCGAGCGACGCGCTGCCCTGGAAATTGGTGATGGGCGTGAAGCCTACGCCGCGCTCGTAGTTCACGCCGATCAGGAGGTTGGCCTCCTCCGTGATGCGCGTCGCCGCGGTCGCGGAATACTGGCCGGAGAAACTCAGGCTCAGCGTCCAGCTCGGGACCACCGGGATCACGCCGATCATGATCGGCGTGAGCGGCTTGCGCTCGAAGAGATTCCGAGTGAACGAGCCGCTGAGGTTCGAGGGCGCGGTCGCCGTCGCGCTGAAGTCCAGCGACTGGCGGCCCTGCACGAAGACCCGGCAGCTCTTGATCGCGCGGTTCTCGAACTCGATGTTCACCCCGAACTGCGGCTCGATCACGAACTGCCCCTGCAGGGAGACCGAGCCTGCGATCAGATCCACTGAGCGGTTGAGGCTGAGCCGCAGCGCCGGGAGCTCGATTGTGCCGCCGAGCTCGGCCGTGCTGAGCAGCGTATCCAGCGCGGCACTCTCACCCTCCTGCAGCGCGGCCGCGCGCGGCCGGCCGTCCGGCCCGGCGGCCTGGGCGGCGAGCGAGTCGACCAGCGACGACGCGAGCGGCACGGAGGCGGCGATCACGCCGTTCACGATCGCGTCGCCCGGCGCGGCGTTGGTGGTGGTCAGCGTCACGCTCGTCGCGGTGCGCGTGATAGCCGTGATGCGGCGCAGCAAGCCCTGCGGCGCGAGGGGCACCGGCGGCACGGAGAGAATGTTGTTCACGACCAGGGCGCCGCCCGCGGCCAGGCCGACGGTGACACTCGTGGGCGAGACCGCCGTGATCGCCTGCGCGGCCGCGGCGTCGAACACGCGCAACTGGCTGTCGAGCACCAGCCCGAAGTCGGCCGTCAGCGCGCGCGTCGCCTGCACCCAGTAGCCGCGGCCGGTCTCCAGTTGCGTGACGGTGTTGCCCGCCGCTCCGGGCACAAACGTCCGCCAGGCCCCGCGGTCGTAGGTCTGCACCGAGGTGATGCCCGGCGTGCCCGTGCCGAACACCTGCACGAGCGAGCGCGCGGTGGCGGAGTTGCAGCCGATGAAATTCCAGCCGGCGGCGAGCGAGAGGATGCCCGAGGGCTTCAGGCCCGCGCCGACGAGGTTGGCGGGCGCGGAGAGTTGCACCCAGTAGGCGCGCCCGGCGTCCATGCGCGTGAGCGAACTCGCCGGACTGCCGGGAAAGTAGGCCTGCCAGCCATCCTCCGCGTAGCTCCACACCGAGAGGAGCCGGCCCTGCAGCGAGCGCGTGACGGCGGTGATGTCGGGGTTGAGCTGCTGCTCGGGCAGGGAGACGAGGTTCCAGCCCGTCTGCAGCGGCAGGTCGTAGGCCGCGTGAAGGATCGGGGCGAAGATCAGCAGCGCCAGGCCGGTGGCGCGGCGCAGGAGGGAGGCGAGTTTCATGGGAGGAGGAGCCGCAGCGCACGCCCGCGGCGCGCACCCGTGTCCCCGAAACGACGGCAGCCCGCCAGATCTTTCGTCAAATCACCCGCCCGCGATCACACCGGCCGCGGCCGGTAAAGCAGCACGATCGCGAGCGTCACCAGCGTGAGCAGCGCCGACACGACGAACATCCCGCGATGCCCGAAGGCCCCGACGAGCCCGCCGAAGGCCAGGAAGCCGACGAGGTTCCCCGCGCCCGCTGCATTCGTGAAAATCGTCGTCGCCAGCCCGGGCTGGCCGGGCACCAGTTCCTGGAAAAACAGGATCGCGACATTCGAGATGATCGCGAACGAGAGCCCGTGCAGGATCTGCAGCGGGAACACATGCCACGGCTCGCGCGCCAGCAGCAGCAGCGCGAAGTAGCCCACCGTCGCCGCCACCCCGATCCGGATCAGCGCGAGCTGGTGGCCCCGCGCGGCGAGAAACCCGAACCAGAGCATCAGCGGAATCTCCACCGCCGGCCCGATGCCGAAGGCGATGCCGACGTCGCCCTTGGTGCCGCCCAGCAACTGCGTAATCACCAGCGGCAGGTTCATCATGTTGATCGTATGCGCGGCGAAGATCAGCAGGAACGCCGCGAACAGCGCGAAGATGTCCCCGCGGAACAGCACGCGCCACAGCGGGGCCCGCACCGCCGCGCGCAGCTCCGCGTGCCGCGCCTCGAACGGCACGAACCGCGCCACCCCCGCGAAGAACACGAGGAAGAAACCCGCCGCGCCCAGGAAGAGCCCGCGATAGCCGAAGTGCAGCATCGTCCATGCACCGACCGACGGCCCCGCCGTCCAGGCCAGCGAGAAACACACCCGCACGATGCTCATCAGGTAGCCCGCCGGCACGCCGGGAATCTCCGCCGCGAAATACCGCTCGCGCGTGTGCGCGAACAACTGCGAGAAGCACACCGCCGCCACCGCCAGCAGCGTCGCACCGATGACCACGAGTATCCGCGGATCACGGACGAACGCATAGCCCGCGTAGCCCAGCACGCCTCCCGCGCCGCCGAGCAGCAGCATCACCTTGCGCGGCACGTGCGTGTCCGACCAGCGCGCGAGCGTCGTCGCGACGACGAGGGCGCTCAGCGTTGTCACCGTCATGAAGAGCCCGAAGGCGGGCGGCGGCATGCCGATCTCCTGCGTGCCCCAGAGCGAGAGGAACGGCGACACGAACGAGTGCCCGATGCCGAGCGCAAGCGTCGCCGCCAGCAGGCCGGCGAAGCCCGGCTGGCGCAGAATCCGGCCCGTGCCTGCGAAGAGAACCGTCATGGGAGCCGGCGTTTCAAGCGGCGCTCCCCCGCAAACCCAATCCCAATCGCACGGGCGTGCCGCCCGCACGCGGGCCCGGCGCGGCGGCGGCTTTCTCCACCGCGGGCACACGACCGCATGCGCGGGCGATTGCCCCCGTTCACCCGCCGCTCACTCGCCGCGTAGATCGTAGCAGATAATCCGCGGCGCCCGCTGGTGGCGGGCATCGCGGGTGTTCTGCACCACGTAGAGCAGCCCGCGGTGCAGCGCGGGGAGCGTCCACGTTTCGTTGGCCTGGAAGAGCCGCGCCCGCTGCCGCGTCACCGCGCCGCGCGGCGTCAGCTCGAACTCCGCGAACAAGCCGTCCTCCCCGAGGCCGAAAAACCGCCCGCCCGCCTGGAGCAGGCTCGCGCGGAAAAAACTCTGCACCCGGCCGTCCTGCCGGAACTGCGTGTCGTCGTTCCAGACGATCTTTCCCGTGGCCGCGTCGAGGCACTTGAACTCCGTGTCCGGCGGATTCCGGCCCGCGAAGCCGTAGAGATGCCCGTCGCTCTGGAGCGGCACCATCCAGTGCAGGCCGAAGGCACGCTGGGTCCAGAGCGGCTTCGCCTTCAGCTCCGCGTCGAACTCGAGCAGCACCCCGCCCTTCTCGTAGCACTCGGAGAGGTAGACCCGCCGGTCGTCGAGCACGAGCGGCGTGCCGGCGATGACGGATTCGTAGGCGCGCGCACGCCAGGGGAAGCGGTCGAGGATTTTTCCCGTCGTCGGATCGAGGGCGATCAGCCCGCCCACGCTGGGGCGGCTCTCCCCGGCCGCGACCACCAGCGCGACCTCGCGCCCGAGCAGGCGCGCCACGATCGGCGAGGCGTAGCTCGCACCCCACGCGTCCGTCGCGGTCCACAGCGTCCGGCCGGTGACCTGATCCAGCGCCGCCACGCACACGCCCGGACCGCCGTCGGGCGCACGGCCGCCAACGTTGACGATCAACCGGTCCTGCCAGGCCAGCGGCGTCGGCCCGTAGCCAAAAAACTCCTGCGGCACGCCGTAGTCCGCCCGCAGGTCGCGCCGCCAGAGGATCCGGCCGGTCGCCAGGTCGAGGCCGTGAAGGACCGCCGTCACGCCCGCGGTGAAGACCCGGCCGCCCGCGATGACCGCGCTCGCCCGCGGGCCGGGGCTGAAGCCGTAGCGATCCTGGTAGTCGACCGGATAGTCGACCCGCCAGAGGCGGCGGCCGGTCTCGGGCTCGAGGCAGTCGATGGTTTCCCGACCCTCGATCCGGTGGAAGTAAACCAGCCGACCTCCGGCGAGCACCGGGCACGCGTAGCCCTCGCCCTTCTCCAGCTCCCACACCTTGGCCGGGCCGTCGGCCGGCCAGCGGTCGAGGAGCCTGGTCTCGCGCGTGGTGGCGTTCTGCCGGGGACCGAGGAAATGCGGCCAGTCCTCGACCACGGCGCCGGCCGGCAGCGCCCGCGGCGGCGCGTGCACGACGAGGCCCGGCGTGGACGCCGGCTGTCCCGCGAACGCGGACGACGCGAAGCAGGAAGCGAGAAGGGCGAGGGTCGCGAGGCGGGGGCGCACGGTGAATCCAGGTTGCCCGCGCACCGGCCGCGGGGCGGCGGAGCAGGGCGGACCGGGCATCTGTGGCCACGGACCAGCGTCTTGGCGAGTGCCAACCCACGCCCCGGCGCGGGCCCGCCCGGCCAGTGTGCGCTTGCCTGCCGCTGGGCGCCCGGGTTGAAACGCCCCATGAAGAAGCCCGTCCTGCTCCTCGCGGAGGACAACGACCTCGACGCGCTCCTCTTCGACCGGCTCATCCAGCGCGAGGGCGCGCCGTTTCAACTTCGCCGCGTGGAGCACGGCGACGCGGCGATCAACTACCTCCAGGGCGCGGAGGAATTCGGCGACCGCCAGCGCTTCCCGCTGCCCGACCTGCTGCTGCTCGACCTGAAGATGCCGCGCAAGGACGGCTTCGCGGTGCTCGGCTGGCGGCGGGAGAATCCCGCGTTCAACCGACTCCCGATCATCGTCTTTTCCTCGTCGCAGCTCGGCGACGACATCGCGCGCGCCTACGCGCTGGGCGCCAACTCCTACGCCGTCAAGCCCTCCGACCCCGCCCAGCTCGGGCGCCTGGTGCGGGCGCTGCACGCGTGGTGGGGCGAATTCAACGTGACCGCCGCCCCCGTCTGACATGCCCGCCGCCGTCGCGACTCCTTCGGCGACCTGGACCTCGCGGCCCCTGCTGCACTGGTGTCTCGCCACGGCCCTCGCCGTGGTCGCCGGCGCGCTGGTCTTCGAGGCCTGCGACGTGTCCGTGTTCAAGCGAATCGGGATGGCCCACGAATTCTGCTACCTGCGCGAGCCGCGGCTCATCTGGCTGCACGTCGTATCCGATGTCCTGATCGGCGTCGCCTACGTCTCCATCTCGGCGACCCTCGCCTACCTCGTGCACAAGGCGAGCCGCGACCTCCCGTTCAACTGGATCCTGCTCGCGTTCGGGCTCTTCATCGTCTCGTGCGGCATGACGCACTTCATGGAGGTGTGGGTCGTGTGGGAGCCGGTCTACTGGCTCTCGGGCTACGTGAAGGTCGTCACCGCAATCGCCTCGGTGGCGACGGCCGCGGCGCTGTTTCCGCTCGTGCCGAAGATTTTCCGGCTGATCGAGTCCGCCCGGAACAGCGAGCGGCGCCGCGTCGAGATCGAGCAGCTCAACGACGAGCTCGAGCGCTTCAACTACACCGTCGCGCACGATCTGCGAGCGCCGCTGCGGGGCATCACCGGCTTCGGCCAGGCCCAGCCCGAGGAATTCGGCGACCAGCTCCCGCCCCTCGCGCGCAGCTACATCGACCAGATGCAGCGCTCGGCCGCGCGCATGGACGCCCTGATCTGCAACCTCCTGAAGTATGCCACCGTCGGCCGGCAGGAGATCGCGCACCGCGCGATCCCGCTCGAGGAGGCGGTGCGCGCCGCCCTTGCCCTGCTCGCCTCCGAGATCACCCGCACCGGCGCGGTGGTGAAGGTCGCCCCGGAGCTGCCGGTCGTGATGGCCGACGCCACGCTGCTCCAGGTGATCTTCCAGAACCTCGTGGGCAACGCGCTGAAGTTCGTGCGCCCCGACGCGCGCCCGGTCGTGGAGATCGCCGCGAACTCCGCCGCCGGCCGCGCGGTCGTCACCGTGACCGACAACGGCCTCGGCATCCCGCCCGAAGCCCGCCCGCAGGTCTTCCGGATGTTCGAGCGTTTTCACCCGGACCAGCCCGGCACGGGCATCGGCCTCGCCATCGTGCATCGTGCCGTCGAGCGCCTCGGCGGCAAAATCACCGTCGACTCCGGGCCTGCCGGCGTCGGCACGCGTTTCACCATCGAGCTGCCGCTGGCGTGAGGCGCGCGGCCGTGCGGCGTGCGGCGAGAGGCGCGGGAATTGACGCCCGGCGCGCGTCGTGGTGCGGTCGAATCATGCCTCGTCCCTCCGCGCGTCCTTCGCCCAAAAAAGATCGCCCCACGGTCGATGAAAACGGCCAGCGCCTTGAGCGCACCATCGCGGGTCTCGTGGTCCGTCGCCTCGTCCCGATCGAGGACATGCGCGGACAGATCACCGAGGTCTACCGCGGCTCGTGGGGCTTCTCCCCTGACCCGCTGGTCTACATTTACCAGGTCACGCTCCGCGTCGGCAGCGTGCGGGGCTGGGTGGTGCACAAGAAACAGGAGGATCGCATCTTCACGAGCCAGGGCGTGATGACCTGGGCGTTCTACGACGCCCGTGCGTCGTCCCCGACCCACGGCCTGCTCAATGTCCTGACCTTCAGCGAGCAGAACCGCGCCATTTTCGTGATCCCGCGCGGCGTCTATCACGCGGTGAAGAACATTGGCGAGCGCGAGGCGATGTTCCTCAACACGCCCACGCGACCCTACGATCACCGCGACCCGGACAAATACCGCCTGCCGCTGAAGAACCGGCTGATCCCGTTCGATTTCTCGACCGACGGTCCGCGGTGAACGTCAAGCCCGCAGCGCCCCGCGTCGCGGTGATCGTCGCGACCTTCAATCGCGCCGCGCGCCTCGAGCCGACGCTGCGCTCGCTGCAGCGGCAGACGTTCACCAACTTCGAGGCGTGGATCTGCGGCGACGCCTGCACGG
>CAZENI010000117.1:0-18421 GCA_964513055.1 uncultured Opitutus sp. | reverse complement strand
CGATCGACACCGCCTGGCCGCACCTCGCGCACAAGGATCGCTTCGTGCGCTTCGCCGCCCGCGTCGCGATCGAGCGCCAGCCCGCCGACAAGTGGGCCGACCGCGCCCTCGCCGAGTTGCAGCCGCAGGCCGCGATCGAGGCCGCCATCGCCCTCGCCCGCGTCGGCGACAAGGCGCTCCAGCCGAAACTCCTCGCCGCCCTCGGCCGGCTCGACTTCGCGAAGCAGCCCGCCGAGCTGCAGCTCCCGCTCCTCCGCGCCTGGCAGCTCGCGTTCACCCGCATGGGCAAGCCCCCGGGCGAAACCGCCGCAACCATCGCCGCCAAGCTCGACCCGAGCTTCCCGCACAAAGACCCCCTCGTGAACCGCGAACTCGTGTCGCTGCTGATCTACCTCGGCTCGCCCACCGTCGTCGCGAAGACCGTCCCGCTCCTCAGTGTCTCCGAGCCCGTCACCGTCACCGGCGAACTCCTCGGCGGCGCCTCCCTCATCGCGCGCAACGATCGCTATGGCGCCGATGTCGCCAACGTCAGCAACACGCGTCCCGACCGCCAGCAGATCGCCTACGCCTACGCGCTGCGCAATGCCACCGTCGGCTGGACGCCCAAGCTGCGCACCGAGTTCTACTCCTGGTTCCCGCGCACGCGGAACTGGAAGGGCGGCGCCAGCTTCGGCGGCTTCATCCAGAACATCCGCACCGAGTCGCTCGCCACCGTCCCCGACAAGACCGAGCGCGCCGCCTTCGATGCGCTCTCGAAGCCCGCGCCCGCGTCGTTCGCCGTCCCTGCGATCACGCCGAAGGGACCGGGCAAGGCCTATACCGTGAAGGACGCCATGGCCGCCATGCCCGCCAAGCTCACCGGCCGCGACTTCGCGCGCGGCAAGGCGATGTTCACCGCCACCATGTGCATCATGTGCCACCGCCTGAACAACGAGGGCGGCGGCATCGGCCCCGACATCAGCGGCGCCGGCGGCCGCTACAGCATCCGCGATCTGCTGGAGAACATCATCGAGCCCTCGCTCGTGATCAGCGATCAGTTCGGCAGCGAGCAGATCGAGCGCAGCGACGGCGAGCCGCTCGTCGGCCGCGTCGTCGGCGAGGAAGCCGGCGAGCTGCTCGTGATGGCCAACCCCTTCATGCCCGACGAAAAGACCCGCGTGAAATCCTCCGCCGTGAAGTCCCGCAAGGTCTTCCCCGTTTCGATGATGCCCCCCGGCCTGATCAACTCGCTGAACGAGGAGGAACTCAAGGACCTCCTCGCCTACATCCTCGCGGGCGGCAATGCCGGCGACGCCATGTTCAAGCCGTAACTCCGTCCGCCGCCCCGCCTCCCGAGGCCCGCTCCTCCGAGCGGGCCTCGTCGTTTTTTCCCGCCCGCGCGCTTCCCATTTCGCGCCGCACCGGTTCCGCTCGTCCTCTGTTCCCGCCATGCCCCGCCCCTTCCTCGCCCGCCCGTCTGCCGTGCTGTTCGCCAGTCTGATCGTATCCGCCCTCCCCGCACAGACGCCGCCCACCGCGCCCGCCTTCCTTTCCCTTCCCGCCGCCACCGCCGCCGCCGATCTTCAGGTCGCCCCCGGATTCAAGGTCGAGCTCCTCTACACGGTGCCGAAGGAGCAACAAGGCTCCTGGGTCGCCCTCGCCGTGGATCCCAGAGGCCGCCTCACCGCCGGCGACCAATACGGCGATCTCTACCGCCTCACGCCGCCGCCGGTCGGCACCACCACCGGCACCCGGATCGAGAAGATCCCGCTCGCCTTTCCCGCCCCCGCCGTCCCGCCCGGCACCACCCCGCGCGCCACGCCCAAGCGCGCCCAGGCCACCGACGGCGCCGACTCGCCCGCCGTCGGCGCCCACGGCCTCCTCTACGCCCACGACAGCCTCTACGTCATGGTCGGCGAAGTCCCCGCCCGACACGGCGTCTGGCGCCTGCGCGATACCGACGGCGACGACCGTTTCGACGAGTTCAACTACCTCCGCGAGATGAAGGGCACCGGCGAACACGGCCCCCACTCCCTCGCCCTCTCGCCCGACGGCCAGTGGATCTATTTCGCCAACGGCAACCACACCGATCTCCCCGTTCGCCTCGACCGCGCCCGCCCCGTCCGCTGGGACGAAGACCACCTCCTGCCCCGCATGTGGGACGCCCGCGGCCACGCGAAAAACAAATACGCCCCCGGCGGTTACATCGGCCGCATGACGCCCGACGGCGCCACCGTCGAACTCGTCGCCCTCGGATTCCGCAACCAATTCGACCTCGCCTTCGACCTCAACGGCGAGCTCTTCACCTACGACTCCGACATGGAGTGGGACCAGGGCACGCCGTGGTATGTCCCCACGCGCATCAACCACGTCATCAGCGGCGCCGACTACGGCTGGCGCTCCGGTGCCGGCCGCTGGCCCGACTACTACGTCGACAGCCTCCCCGCCACGCTCGACCTCGGCCCCGGCTCGCCCACCGGCACCACGTTCGGCACCGGCGCCAGATTCCCCGCGAAATACCAGCACGCCCTCTTCGCCGCCGATTGGACCTACGGCACGCTCTACGCCGTCCACCACCGCCCCGACGGCGCGACCTACCGCGGCGACAAGGAGGAACTCGTCTCCGGCAAGCCGCTCCCGCTCACCGATGTCGTCGTCAACCCCCGCGACGGCGCCCTCTACTTCATCGTCGGCGGCCGCCGCACCCAGTCCGCGCTCTACCGCG
The DNA here is from genome assembly GCA_964513055.1 of uncultured Opitutus sp. Taxonomy (GTDB): domain Bacteria; phylum Verrucomicrobiota; class Verrucomicrobiia; order Opitutales; family Opitutaceae; genus ER46. The sequence continues at coordinate 15,717 of CAZENI010000117.1, read as the reverse complement.
TGACCTATGTCGGCGCCGAGTCCACTGCGCCCGCGAAACCGGCACCCGTCACCGCCGCGGTCGCGCTCCGCCGTTCTCTCGAAGCCCTGCACGCCGAGGGCACCGGCCCCGCCGCCCTCGCCACCGCCTGGCCCCACCTCGCGCACCCCGATCGCTTCGTGCGCTTCGCGGCCCGGGTCGCGATCGAGCGCCAGCTCCCCGACAACTGGGCCGAGCGCGCGCTCCACGAACCGGACCCCGTCGCCGCCATCGAAGCCCTCGTCGCCCTCGCCCGCGTCGGCCCGCACTCCCTCCAGCCGCGCCTGCTCGAGGCCCTCGGCCGCCTCGACTTCGCCCGCCTGCCCGCCGCCCTCCATCTCCCCCTCCTCCGCGCCTGGCAGCTCGCCTTCACGCGTATGGGCAAACCGGATGCGGCCACCTGTGCCCGCGTCGCCGCCCGTTTCGCCCCGCTCTTCCCGCACGCCGACGCCTTCGTCAACCGCGAGCTCCTCGCCCTCCTCGTCTACCTCGATTCCCCCGCCGCCGTCGCGCAGGCCGTCCCGCTCCTCAGCGTCTCCGAACCCGTCACCATCACCGGCGAACTCCTTGGCGGCGCCGCGCTCGCCGCCCGCAACGACACCTACGGCAAGACCATCGCCGAGGTCGGCGCCAGCCGCCCCGACCGCCAGCAGATCGCCTACGCCTACACGCTGCGCCACGCGACCGCCGGCTGGACGCCCCGGCTCCGCCTCGAGTTTTTCTCCTGGTTCGCCCGCACCGCCTCCTGGAAGGGCGGCACCAGTTTCACCGGCTTCCTCCAGAACATCCGCACCGAGGCGCTCGCCCGCGTGCCCGATGCCGCCGAGCGCGCCGCCCTCGACGCCCTCTCCAAACCCGTGCCCGCCGCCTTCGCCGCCGGCGCGGTCACGCCGCAGGGCCCCGGCCGCAGCTACACCGTCGCCGAGGCGACCGCCCTCGCCCAGGGCCGGCTCACCGGGCGCGATTTTGCCCGCGGCCGCGGCCTCTTCGCCGCCACCGCCTGCGCCGTTTGTCACCGTTTCAACGGCGCGGGCGCCGGCATCGGCCCCGACCTCAGCGGCGCCGGCAGCCGCTACACCGTGCCGGACCTCCTCGAAAACATCATCGAGCCCTCGAAGGTCATCAGCGACCAATACGACAGCCAGCAATTCGACCTCGCCGACGGCACCACCCTCGTCGGCCGCGTCGTCGGCGAGGACAACGGCGACCTGCTCCTGCTGAGCAACCCCTTCGCCCCCGACGAGAAGACCCGCGTGCCCGCCTCCGCCGTGAAGTCCCGCAGGACCTACCCCGTCTCGCTCATGCCTCCGGGCCTCATCAACAGCCTCAACCCCGAGGAACTGAAGGATCTCCTCGCCTACATCCTCAGCGGCGGCAACGCCGGCGACGCCGCGTTCAAGCAGTAGCTCCGCCGCCCCCGGCGTCCCCGCCTCTCGTCAGCGGTTCCCGCCCTCTGCAAACCGCCACGCCGCCCGAAAATCCCGCGGCAGCTTCTGCTGCGTGAGCCGCGCGCGCACCATCTCGATCGGCATCGTGCCGCCACGCAGGATCTCGTCGTGAAACTGTTTCTCCGGCATTTTCCCGCTGACGACGAGTTGTTGGTGAAGGTCGCGAATCTGCAGCGCGCCGAGCATGTAGGCTGCCTGGTAGAGCGGTGACCAGAGTCCGTTGAACGACCGCCGCACCTCGCCCGTCGCCGTCCAGCGCTCGTGCCCCACGCGCGCGAGCAGGAAGTCAACGCACTGCTCCGGCGTCAATTCGCCGTGGTGTAATTTCAGCTATAATATTATCCGCGCGCACCGGTGCGCGCGCCAGAAGAGCGCGCCGATCCGATCCTCTGGCGTCGCGATGAACTGCAAATCCCAGAGTCGAAACTCCCACCACAGCGCCCAGCCTTCCATCCAGAACGGCGTGCTGAACAGTTCGCGGTGCGGGTTGAACCGCGCCTTCGCCCAATATTGCAGGTGATGCCCGGGCACCAGCTCGTGAAACACCGTCGCCCGCGAGAAATGCCGGTTGTTCGACCGCAGGCTCTGCAGCTTCTCGTCGAGCGTCATCGCATCCGTCGGGAAGGCGATGTGGATGTCGCTCCCGCCGAGGAAAAACGGCGCCTCCTTCTGCCGCTCGCGCGACAGCATCCGCCACAGCCACACATCGGCCGCCAGCGGCGGCACCGTCACCAGCTCGCGTTCCGTCACGAAGCGCGTCGCCTCCAGCGCGAGCTCGCGCACGAGCGCCGGCTGCTGCCCGGGCTCCACGTGGTTCCCTTTCACCTTTTCCAGCGCCGCCCTCCAGTCGTCGCCCAGCCCCATCTCGCGCGCCGCCCGCTTCAACTCCGTCTCGACCCACGCGAACTCCCGCTCCGCGATCGCGATCAGCTCCTCCGGCGTGTAGGCCACCAGCTCGTTCTCCAGCTCCTCCATCAGCCCCGCGCGCCCCACCGGATCGCCGATGATCGGCTCCTCCTTCGCCTTCGGATCGATGCCCGCCACCTTCTCGCGGAGAAATGTCCGGTAGTCGGCCAGCGCTTCCGTTAGTTGCTTCTGCGGCTCGCGCGTCCACCAACTGAACATCGGATCGTAGCCGTCGAAGGAGGTGAACCACTCCTTCAACGTCGCCTGCAGCTCGTCGAGCCGCCGCACCGCGCGCGCGGCCACCACCTTCGACACCGTGATCGGCTCCACGCGCTCCTGCTTCGCCGCCGGCTCCGCGCTCTCCTTCGCCACCCGGTCACCCGCTGTCTTCAGTCCGGCTTCGAGTGCCGCCCGCGTTTTCTCGAGCGAAACGCGCACGCACTCCAGCGCGGCGCCCGCTCCGCGCGCGTCCATCGGCTCGAGCAGCCGGCGGCTCTCCTCGAGCGCCGCAATCTCCGCTCCGAACGGCAGCACCGCCGCCAGCTCGCGCGTGCGTTCCTGCTCCCGCGCCAGCAACCGCAGTTCGTGCGTCAGCCGCGTCCGCAGCAGCGTCGCGTCGATACGGCCCTCGACCCCGAGTTTATCGAAATCGATCGCCGCAAGCCGCGTGCGCCACGTCTCCAGGAACTCCCGCATGCGCCGCTCGCGCCCCGCCGATCCCTTCACGTCGTAGAAACGCTCCAGCTCCGCGCGATCGACGCGAAACCGCTCCACCAACTCGCGCAGCTCGCTCGACGCCGGCGTCACGAGCGCCGCCACGTCCGGCACGTAGTCCGCCGTGATCCGCGTGCTCGCGGGATTCGGTTCCGCGGCACCGGCCGCCGCCAGCAGGACCCACCAGCAGCCGGAACGAAACAGGGCGGAGCGCATCCCGGAGCTTCACCGCACCCGCGAGCCGCGGTCAAGGGAGGGACGGGTGGCGCACTCCGCCCGCAGTTCAGCCTTCCCGCCTCACCTCAGCTCCCCGCCCTCCGAGCAGCGCGCGCAGAGCCGGAGTGTCGGCAAACGTCTCGCACCGCCGCACCCGCCCGCGGCAGACCGTCCAGACCTGCACCAGGTCGACCACGAAGGCCTCTCCGCTCGCGCGCACCCGGCCCCGCAATTTTCCCGTCACCGCGACCTCGTCACCCGCGAGCACATAGCCGGAGGGTTCCGGCGTGGCGTCGGCATACTTGTTTAACTTCAAGTAATACTTCCGCGCGCCCTCGTGCCCCGCATAGTGGCCGCCCCACGGCAGCTCCGCCGTCTGCGTGAATTCGACATCCGGCGTCAGCAACGCCAGCACGCCCGACCGGTCCCTCCGGGCGAACCGGATGTAAATCTCCCGCACCAGATCGACTGGCGTGAAGAGCAGATAGGAACTCGCAAAATTGGGGTGCCACGACCGCGTCGCAACGCCTCGGCGAATGTCTGGATTCATCATGGATTCGGTCGCAGGGAGATCCGCCCTGCGTCGGACGCGTGCCAAACTTCGGCGCCGCCGCAACCTTCTCTTTCCCTTCTCCGACTTCTCTCCGATGTCGGGCAAACCAAGGAGCCCGCAGGCAACTCGCTTTCTCTCCGAGTGCCGCCGGCCGTCGAACACGTCCGGGTTGCCCACTTCGGCAACCCGTCCGTGTTCGCCCGACCGCGCCTGCGCGTCCTCGGATTGAACTACAGCCCGCTCAGCTCGATCGCGAACGAGTTCCCCACGCTGGAGGTGAAGTCGATCCGGTAGCCCCGGCTGAATCCGGTCGGCAGCGCGTGGATTGTGAAGGTCGCGTCCTGGAGCCGGACGATGCGGAGATTGCCCGCGCGGAGCGACCCGTCGGCCTGGACGACCGGCAGCACCGGCACCTGCAGTTGAAACACCGGGCGCACGCCCGGCGCCACGGCGCACGTGTCAGTGATGCGGAGCGTGTCGCCACTGAATTCCAGGTTGCGCGTCCACTGCTGCACCAGGCTCGCGTTGCGGCTGAATGCGTTCCTGAGATCGGCCGTCGCCGTCACCTGTCCGCCCGTCTGGGTGTAGGTCATCGTCGACTGCACGGTGTCGCTCGGATTCTGCGCAATCACGCTGCCGTCGGCGCGCTCGAACCGGATCGTGTTGTGAAACACGGTCTCCTGGTTGATGCCGCTGTCGGACCAGATGTTCGCAGTGACGGCCAGCCAGTCCCGCTTGAAGAACGTGAACGCGCCCTGGTCCTGGTGGGCATGCGACTGGTCATACTTGCCGGCCACGAACGAAAACCAGGCCGCGTCGGTGTTCCAGTGAGAGCGCGCGAACAGCACGCCCGCCCCCTCCGCGTGATACACTCGCGCCGTCGGCGCAATCGGGGCATCGGGCAAGGGCAGCAGGTCACCCTTCAGATTGAAGTCGCCCACGCCATTGACCGAGTTGTGATTGAGCCACCACGTGCCGCGCTGGGCCTCGGGAGTGCCGGGATTGAGCACCACCGCCGTGTGCACGAGATTCTCCTGGTAGTCGTAGAGATTCGGCACCGACGACCGCGACTGGTCGCCGATCGGCGCGAACCGATCCAGCGTCGGCACTGTGGCGTGCACCCAGTAGTCGATCGTCTGGCGGGTGTGTGAGGTCAGGTCCGACAAGTCTTCGCCGGTGGAGTCTTTCCACATGAGATAATTCTCGAACAGATCCTTCTGCGCGGTGCCGTAACCCGTGCCCTCGCGCGAGCCGCCGCCGGGCAGCGCCGCGTAGTAGGCGATGAGCGGCTGGAACTTCGCGCCCTGCAGAAACTCCAATAGCGGCGCGCTCTTCGTTGCCAGGGCCCACAGCATCGTCGCCCGCAGGAAGTGGAAGTGGTAGTTGTTGCCCGGATCGCAGATCGACCATCCGGTCCACGGATACGCCACCCCGCCCCACGTCGCATCGGACGGATGCCACAGGTTGAAGAGCGCCTGGTCGGCAAACGCGGCCCAGCGCGCCCGTTGCTCCGGCGTGAGCCGGTCGAAACCGGAATCGTAGGCGATCGCCAGTTGCTCGATAAACCAGCCGATCTCCAGGTAGGAATCACCCGCGAGGGCGGGCCGCCCACCCGCGGCGATCGCCGCCTCCGCCGCCACCACGAAGCGCTCCACCCGCGTGATCGCGTCGTTGATGTAGACGGGATTGCCCGTGATCCGATACATCATCACGGACGACACGGCGGAATAACCATAGGGCGGATTGCCCGCCACCGCCCGATCGGCCGCGGCGCGGAAGCGCGGGTAGGCCGCCGAGGTCTGGGCCGCCTGCGTGTAGGAAGCCAGCGAGATGAACGGACGCGCCGCCGGGAGATGATACGTGAAACCCGGATACACCGAGGCGTCCGGTTCCACCGGCGGACAACCGATCGGTCCCCCGCCGCCGCCGCCACCATCGCCACCGCCTCCACCTCCGCCACCTCCGCCACCTCCGCCACCACCCACCGGCGGCGCTTCGACGACCTCGAGGTAAGCCTCCGCCTCGTCAAACGTGAACGACACCGGCGCGCCACCCTCCTGAATCAGACGCAGGCGCACCGACTGCAGCCGCTTGGCCGGATCGATCGCCGTCTGCACCGTGATCACGCCTTTGTCGCCCGCCGCGCCGCTCACCGGCACTTGGGTGATTGTCGTCGTGCCGTCGGCGAAATAAACCATCGCGCTGAACATCAGCGTCGACGAGCTGGCGACATCCGATCGCGCCCGCGCGCGCACCAGGAAGTGGCTCGCGCGTCCGCCTTCGAACTCGTGGATCCACCACACGTTGTTGCCGTAGCCGGCGATGGAGACGCGCAGGCTGTGCGCGCCTTCGAGCGGAGCCACGGCCGATTGAGTGACCGAGCTGCTCGCATCCTGCGCGACAACGTTGGAGACGCCCGCCTCGAACCGCGGGTCGACGAACAGGTTCACCGGCACCGGCGGCGCCACCACGGCGACGCTCACCGTCTGCGTCACGCTGCCACCGGTCGTGTTCGTCGCCGTCAGCGTATACGTCGTGCTCGTCGTCGGGCTCACCGACACACTCGCGCCGGTGACGACGCCGGGACTCGCGCCCGTGTTCGCGGCAATCGCGACCGACGCCGCGCCGCTCACCGACCAACTCAACGTCGCCGCGCCACCCGGCGCGATCGACGCGGGGGCCGCCGCAAATGCCGCGATCACCGGCAACGGCTCCGGAGTCGTCACCGTCACGGCGACGGAGCGCGTCGCGCTGCCGCCCTCGTTCGTCGCAGTCAACACATAGGTCGTGCCCGCCGTCGGCGTCACGACCACGCTGCTGCCGGTGACCGCGCCGATGCCCGGCGAGATCGAGAGCTGCGTCGCACCCGCCACCGTCCAGCTCAGCGTTGTCGAGCCGCCGGGCATGACGCTCGCCGGCGCAGCGGCAAACGCGCTGATCACCGGCGCCGGCACCGTCACGGTCACCACTACCGTGCGCGTCACGCTCACGCCCTCCGTGTTCGTCGCACGCAACGTATAGCTCGTGCTCGCCGCGGGCGTCACTGTAACGCTCGTGCCCGTGACCGCGCCCGGACTCGCGCCGATGTTCGCGGTGACTTCGAGCGCGACGGCTCCGCTGACGGACCAGTTCAAAGTCGTGGATGCGCCCGCCGTGATGCTCGCTGGCGTCGCGGAGAACGCCGCGATTGCCGGCGGCGGCACCGGGGGTGGTGCGGTGACCGTCACCGTGACCTTCTTCGTCACGCTTCCGCCCGCGTTCGTCGCGGTGAGCGTGTAGGTCGTGTTCGCCGTCGGCGTGGCCGACACGCTCGTGCCCGTCACCGCGCCGACGCCCGGCGAGATCGAGAGGGAAGTGGCTCCGTTCACGGCCCAGCTCAGCGTCGTGGGACTGCCACGCACCACGGAGGCCGGTGCAGCGGTGAACGAGGCAATCGTGGGTTTCGGCGGCAACGGCGTGACCGGCACCGTCAGCGTCCTCGTCGAAGAAGTGCCGGCAGAGTTGCGCGCCGTGAGGGTGTAGGTCGTCGTGACCGAGGGACGCACGGTCGTCGTGGTCGTGAAGAACTGCCCGGGACTGGACCCGACGTCCGCGACAATCTGATACGACGTTGCCCCCGGAGCCGACCAGTTGAGCCGCGCCGAGGCGCCCGCCATGATCGCTTCGGGCGTGGCGGTGAACGACTCCACCACCGGCGGCACCACCACCGTGATCTTCTTCGTCCTCGTCACGCTGCCGGCGGAATTGCGCGCCGTGAGCGTGTAGGTCGTGGTCTGCGTCGGCACGACCTCGACCCACGTGCCGGTGACGACCCCGATGTCGGGCGAGAGTGACACCTCGGTGGCGCCGCCCACGGACCAGTTCAAGCCCACCTTCTCACCGAGATTGATGGTGAGGGGGCCGGTCTGGTTGAAGGCATAGATCGTCGGCGGCCGGACCGTGTCGGCGGCCCGCGCAAACGGGCTGAGAAAGGCGAGCGCGGCACACAGGAGTGCCAGGCAGCGCGCGAAGGGATTGAGCAGCGTTGGGTTTGTCATCGGAAAGAGTTGGAGAGGGTGGACACGGCAGAGCCGCGCGCCCGGCGGAGTGCCGGGCGAAAATCAGGAGTCGATCGGATCGAGTCGGACGCGGTGCGGAAAACCGATCCCGCGTCTCGCGCTCAGCCGGCGGTGTTGCCACCGGCCCTGCGCGATGATCTGAAGCGGGCGGCCGTGGCCGGCCCCGGGTCGGGCACCATCGCAAGCCGAGAGCCCGCGGCGAAGCGTCCTCCGGGTTTCCGCTTACGAGGTGACGAACAGCTCATGCCACATACTAGCAGTAACGCCATCGGTTGGCCAATGCCGTGTCGCTAGAGCGGCCATGTCATTTCGGCATCGCCCCCACCGCGGGCGAAAGGTCCGCCCTCGTGGCGGCGGGCGCGAGCGGGCGAAACCGGCATGCTGCCCGAGTGGATACGCGGGCCCGCGCCGCACCCTTCTATTGCCCGCCCGCGTGCGCCGCGGCCCGCCGCGCCTCGCTCGCAATCAGTTTCTCGAGCTCCAGTGCCACGGGCGACGCGCCCGCCACGTGCGCGGTGTAGACCTCCATGCGCACGCCCGGCGGCTTCAGTTTGATGAAGACCACGCCCGGATGCGGCACGGGGCTGGCGAACGAACTGATGATCCCCACGCCCATCCGCTGCTTCACCGCCAGGCAGAGCTCGGGAAAAATCGACGCCACATACGTCACCTGCGGAGTGAAGCCCGCGTCGCGGCACGCGGCGAGGAAGTTGCGATATCGCCCGGGCGCATCCTCGTGCTTGAAACCGATGATCTCCTCGTCCTTCAGGTCCTCGAGGGCGACGAGGCGTTTCTTCGCCAGCGCGTGGTTGGCCGCCACCACGATCATGGCCGGGATGGTGCACGCCACCGTCGTCACGACTCCCGCGATCCGCTCGTAGTCGCCGGCACTGAGCAGCGCCACGTCGAGGTGTCCCTCGCGCAGGTCGGAGGCGAGGTGCACGGAGGATTCCTCCACCATGTTGAGCGTCACGTGCGGAAACAGGCGGGCAAACGTCTCCACGGCCGGCGCGAGCAGCGTTTCCCAGATGCTGATGCCATAGTAGCCAAGGCGCACCACGGTGCCCTCCTGCGCGCCGGCGCCGCGCGCATTGCGCAGCGCCTCGTCGACCGCCGCCACCGCCTTCATCCCGTGGTCGCGCAGGGTCATGCCCGTCGCCGTCAACCGCAGGCCCGTCCGGTGGCGCACGAAAAGCGGATGCCCGACCATGTCCTCGAGCGCGTGGATGTGCCGGCTCAACGCGGGTTGGGACACCCGCAGGCGCCGCGCCGCCGCCGAGATGTTCATCGTCTCGGCCACGGCCACGAAGGTGCGAAGCAGGCGCAGTTCCATGACGGGCTAGCGGTGCGCGCGACCGCGACAGGGAGGAAGTGGCATGGCGTGATGGGATCCGGCGAAAGCGACGAGGCGGACTTCATTAGTAAAGTCGCCGCCGGGCGCAAGACTCGCGGGCCTCGCGGGGCGGCCGTCCGCCCCGCCCCGGCCCTTTTTCACAATTCGACTACACGCCCGCACCGACGCGCGCCACCACCCGGCGCGCTTCCACCCCGATGAGTTCGCCGAGATGACCCGCCGCCGCCGAGCCCTCCACCCAGGCCGCGTGCAGATCGAACATCACCCCCGGCGGCTTGAACTTGATGTAGACGACACCTGGATACGGCGCGTTCATCGCGAAATTGCCGACCACGCCCACGCCCATGCGCTTGATTCCGACGGGAATCGCCTCCGGCAGGCTCGACCCGAAGTTCGTGATCTTCGGCGCAAACCCCGCCGCGCGGCACGCCGCGATCAGGGCCTGGTCGCGCCCCGGCGACGATTCGTGCGAGAGGCTGACAATCTCCTCGTCGCGCAAATCCTCGATCGCCACCTGCCGCTTCTTCGCGAGCCGGTGGTTGATCGGCGCCAGCACCATCGCGGGAAACTGGCACACCACCTCCATGGTCACGCCCGGGATCCTCGGATACTCGCCCGGCCCCAGCACCGCCACATCGAGCCGCCCCTCGCGCAGCTCCGTGACCAACTGCCCGCACGTCAGCTCGACCACGGAATACGTCGTATCAGGAAACTTGCGCCCCATCTTGTCGAGCGCGGGCGCGAGGATGTTGGCCCACACGCTCATCGTCCCGTAGTAGCCGATGCGCAGCACCGCCGGCTCCTTCGCGCCCTCGCCCCGCGCGCTGCGCAGCGCGTCGTCGAACGCCTCCAGCGCCTTGGCCCCGCGCTCCTTCAACACCGCGCCCGTCGGCGTCAGCCGCAATCCGCCCGGATGGCGCACAAACAGCGGGTGCCCCACCGCGTGCTCCAACTCGCGGATCTGCCGGCTCAGCGCCGGCTGCGTCACGCGCAGCTGCCGCGCCGCCGCCGAGATGTTCAGCGTCTCCGCCGCGACGACGAAGGTCCTGAGATGACGAAGCTCCATGGGAGGGGTGGTCGCGTCACGCGGACGCGGCCGGAATCAAGGTTGGGGAGGCACGCATGCCCGGACTGCGAAACGCCGCCGCGGAGAAAGTTCATTCCACATGCGTCCATCCACGCGTTTTCTCCGGTCGCGTAAATCCCGAAGCGTCAGCCGGCTCGCGCGCGGCCCATCGGTCAGCCGCGCGCTCCCTTCCACGGCACGCTCAGAACTTCCACTCCACACCGGCAAACACCCCGAACCCCAGCGCCGGGTAGCCGTGCACCTCTTCGTAGCGCTCATCGAGCAGGTTCTCGAGGCGCGCCTTCACCGCCAGCCGCGGCGTCGCCTGCCACGCGCCGAAGACGCGCACCACCGTGAAGTCCTCGCCGTCGATCCGGCGGAACGTCCCTGCGTCCACGTCCTCACGCGCCGCCGTGCACGCCACGCCCGCGCCGCCCCTGAGGTCGCGGCCGAACTTCCGCCAGAGATCCGCACTCGCGCGATGCCGCGGACGGCGCAGCAGCCGCGCCGCCGCCGTCAGGTTGTCCGCCTCGAGATACGTGTAGCTGGCCCGGACCTCCGTCGCGGCCGCGACCACGATCTGCGCGGAAAACTCCACGCCGCGCGTCCGCGCGCGCTGGATGTTCTCGACGCTGCGGAAATCCGCCGTGCTCGCGATCAGGTTCGTGAACTTCGTGTCGAACCACGTCAGCCCGACCGTGCCGCGCCGCGCCGGCAGATACCAGTCGGCGCCCGTGTCCCAGCCGCGCGCGCGCTCCGGCCGCAGGTTCGGATTGCCGGTGTAGAACGTGCTCTGCCCGTAGAGATCGAGGAAGCTCGGCGAACGAAACGCGGTGCCGTAGCTCGCCCGCAACTTCACCGCGCGATCCGCCACCAGCCAGGCCGCCGTGCCGCGGCCGGTCGTGGCGCGGCCGAACGTATCGAAATCGTCGTTGCGCACGCCCGCCGTGAGATACACGTCGTCGCGCGGCGAGAACTCATCCTGCGCAAACACCGCCAGCAGCGTCTGCTTCTCGTTGATCGCACCGAAGCCCGTGTTCCGCGTGTGGTTCGCCTCCGTCGTGACCCCGGCCGTCAGCCGGTGCCGCTCGACGCCGGTGAAGCTCGTCTGCGCGTCCAGCACGCCGCGGCGGTTCTTCACCACCGTGACCGCGGTCGCGCGCCCGGCCCGCGGACTCTCGGCCACGAAGCGCCGGTCCTGCCCGCCCAGCACCACGCGCGCCGTCCAGCCGGGCGCGGGCTTCAGATCGGCGAACGCGGTCGCGAGCACGTTGTCCTCCTGCTCCGTGTTGTCCGGATCGTTCGTGTAGCGATCGCCGGGCGAACCGTAGACGCCGTGAAACCAGCGCACCGTGCCGCCGACGCTCACGCGCGCGCTCACGGTGTGGTCGAGCCGCAGGACCGTGTTGGTCGAGTCGAACGCGTTGTTCGCGCGCTCATTGTCCGTGTGCCCGCCCTGCAGGGAGAGATTCCACGCGCTCGCGCCGCGCTCGCCCTGGGCCGCAAGCAGGCCCTGCACCGTGCCGAAGCTGCCGCCCTCGAGCGCGACGCGCCCGCCCGGCGCGCCCGCGCCGCGCTGCGCCCGCAGCGACACCACGCCGCCGACCGCCTCGCCGCCGTAGAGCGTGCTCTGCGGCCCGTGCGAGACCTCGAGGCTGTCGCACGCGCTCACGCACGAGCCGCCGAGGAACACCGCGTAGTCCGTATTCGGATCGTTGAGTCGCAGCCCGTCCACGAGGAAGAGCGTCTGGTTGGAGTTCGCGCCGCGCAGGAAGAGCGACGTGAGCGCGCCCGGCGCGCCCGAGGCGAAGAGCGGCGCGCCCGCCGCCGCGCCCAGCGCGCCGGCGAGCGAGTTGACCTGCCGCCGCGCGAGATCGGCGGCGGAGATGACGTCGACCACGGAGCCGACGGTGTGCGGCTCGACCGGCGTGCGCGTGGCGGTGGTGAGAAACGGCGCGAGCCCCACGACGGGATCGGGACCCTGGGCCGGTCGAACGGACGGCGCCGCGGGCGGCGTGGTCTGCGCCCCGCTGCGGGGCAGCGCGACGATGAGCGCAAAAGCCGCGAGCACACGGCCGGCGGCGAACAGGAGGGATTTCATGGAGGACAACAGGGACACGGCGGCGACAAGAGCAGGACCGCGTGCCGTTGCCGGCGCAGCGCCACTCTCACGCTTCATTTTGGCGATGAAGTTTTCGCGGAGTCGGGCGCCTTTCTGCCGAACGGCGCCTGGCCTCCGCGTGAGCATTTCCGGGGCAGATGTTCGGACTCCGCATGTCTCGCGCGACCCGTGTCGCGACGCCTCGCCCGCGCCTTCGCCGGTTGCCCGACTGGCTGTGCCCGCGCTCCCAGTCCTGCGCGTGAGCGCCGGAACCGAAACGCGGTGCGGGTCTGTGATGCGTTACCGCAGCGCAACTGTGGCCGGTTCTCACGGCCTTCCCTGCTGACCGGAACGGGAAAAAGAACGACTGGCCCGCGCACGCCACTCCTCCCGCGCGCTCACTGCAAGCGCATTCTCGGACATCACGCATCAACGAATTCCGATGCGTCGATATGTGACTTGCCAAGCCCGGGCCCGCGCCTACGTTCGTCCGACCATGAGTTCCATCTCCACTCGCGATGCCGCCCGTGCGGACGATTTCCGCCGGCTTTTCGCCGCCAAGATCGTCGTGCTCGACGGCGCGATGGGCTCGATGATCCAGACTTATAACTTGGAGGAGTCCGATTTCCGCGGCGAACGCTTCCGGTCCCACCCCCACGACCTCAAGGGCAACAACGACCTCCTCTGCCTCACCCGGCCCGATGTCGTCGAGCGCATCCATGGCGACTACTTCGCCGCGGGCGCCGACATGGTGGAGACCAACACCTTCAGCAGCACCTCGATCGCCCAGGCCGACTACCGCCTCGAGCCGATCGTGCGCGATCTCAACCTCGCCGCCGTCGCGTGCGCCCGGCGCGCCGCCGACCGGGCGGAGGCCGCCACGCCCGGCCGCCGCTGCTACGTCGCCGGCGCGATCGGGCCGCTCAACCGCACGCTCTCGATGTCGCCCGACGTCAACCGCCCCGACTACCGCGCCGTCACCTGGGACGATGTCGTCGCGGCCTACACCGAGCAGATCAACGCGCTACTCGACGGCGGCGTCGACGCGCTGCTGGTCGAGACCATCTTCGACACGCTCAACTCCAAGGCCGCGCTCTTCGCGATCGAGCAGATCTTCGACGCCCGCGGCGACGCCGCCCGCGTGCCGGTGATGATCAGCGTCACCATCACCGACGCCTCCGGTCGCACGCTCTCCGGCCAGACCATCGGCGCCTTCTTCACCAGCGTGGCGCACGCGCAGCCGTTTTCCGTCGGCCTCAACTGCGCGCTGGGCGGCGCCGCGATGCGCCCCTACGTCGAGGAGCTCGCGCGCATCGCCGGCTGCTACACCACCTGCTACCCGAACGCCGGTCTGCCGAATGCCTTCGGCGGATACGACGAGTCGCCGGAAGACATGGCCGCGGTGCTCGGCGAGTTCGCCCGCAACGGCTGGGTCAACCTCGTCGGCGGCTGCTGCGGCTCCACGCCCGCCCACATCGCGGCGATCGCCAAAGCCGTCAAAGGCCTCGCTCCCCGCCAGCTTCCCCAGGCCGCCCGCGCCCTCCGCCTCAGCGGCCTCGAACCCCTCGCCGTGGCGTAAACTCTCAAACCGCCAATGGGCGCCGACGGTCGCTGTTGATTGTGGCGCCGCGGCATTGGCGATCATCAGCGTCTATCAGCGGTTTCCTTCTCTGTGTCTTCTTCCACTCCCACCTCCGCCGCCTCCACGTTCCTCGTCATCGGCGAACGCACCAACATCACCGGCTCGCCCAAGTTCTCGAAGGCGCTGAAGGCCGGCGACTGGGATGCCTGCCTGGCCATCGCCCGCCAGCAGGTCGAGAGCGGCGCCAACGTCCTCGACGTCAATGTCGACGAGGGGCTGATCGACGGCGAGGCGACGATGGTGAAGTTCCTCAACCTGATCGCCGCCGAGCCCGAGATCTGCCGCGTGCCGATCATGATCGACTCGTCCAAGTGGACCGTGCTCGAGAAGGGCCTGCAGTGCCTGCAGGGCAAGGGCATCGTCAACTCGATCTCGCTCAAGGACGGCGAGGCCGAGTTCCTGCGCCGCGCGAAGCTCGTGCGCCGCTACGGCGCCGCCGCCGTCGTGATGGCCTTCGACGAGCAGGGCCAGGCCGCCACGCGCGACGAGAAGGTGCGCATCTGCACGCGTGCCTACCGGCTCCTCACCGAGCGCGTCGGCTTCCCCGCCGAGGACATCATCTTCGATCCCAACATCCTCACCGTCGCGACCGGCATCGAGGAGCACAACAACTACGCCGTCGATTTCTTCGAGGCCACGCGGATCATCAAGGACACGCTCCCGCACGCCAAGGTCAGCGGCGGCGTCTCCAACGTCTCCTTCTCCTTCCGCGGCAACAATCCCGTGCGCGAGGCGATGCACACCGCGTTCCTCTACCACGCGATCCGCGCCGGCATGGACATGGCGATCGTCAACGCCGGCATGCTCGGCGTCTACCAGGAGATTCCGCCCGACCTGCTCGAACGCGTCGAGGACGTGCTCCTCAACCGCCGCCCCGACTCCACCGAGCGCCTCGTCACGTTTGCCGACGAGCTCAAGGCCCGGCAGGGCGGCGCCTCGAAGACCGAAATCAAGGAAGACCTCGCCTGGCGCAACGCTTCCGTCGAGCAGCGCCTCAGCCACGCGCTCGTGAAGGGCATCGACGCCTTTGTCGACGCCGACACCGAGGAGGCGCGCCAGAAATACGCCCGTCCGCTCGAGATCATCGAGGGGCCGCTCATGGATGGCATGCGCGTCGTCGGCGATCTCTTCGGCGCCGGCAAGATGTTCCTCCCGCAGGTCGTGAAGTCCGCCCGCGTGATGAAGAAGTCCGTCGCCTACCTCACGCCGTTTATGGAGGAAGAGAAGCGCAAGCACATCGCCGGCGGGGGCACCGCGCGTCCCAACGGCCGCGTGCTCATGGCCACGGTGAAGGGCGACGTGCATGACATCGGCAAGAACATCGTCGGGGTCGTGCTCGCGTGTAACAACTATGAGGTGACGGACCTCGGCGTGATGGTGCCGGCGGAAAAAATCCTGAGCACCGCGCGCGAGAAGCAGGTCGATGTCATCGGCCTGTCCGGCCTGATCACCCCTTCCCTCGACGAGATGGTCTCCGTCGCGCGCGAGATGAAGCGCCAGAATTTCACCGTGCCGCTGTTGATCGGCGGCGCCACCACGAGCCCCGCCCACACCGCCGTCAAGGTCGCGCCCGAATACGCCCCGGGCGTCATCCACGTCCTCGACGCCTCCCGCGTCGTCAACGTCGTCAGCGCGCTCCTC
>CAZENI010000116.1:0-18639 GCA_964513055.1 uncultured Opitutus sp. | reverse complement strand
TCGCAATAGTAGGGCTCGAGATCGTCGTAGGTGATCGGCCAGTCGCCGCCCTCGCCGGTGTTGGTCCGCAGGTGGAAATCCTCGGGCTTGAAGCGCATCGCCCACGCGCCCCAGTGCATCGTGGACCCGCCGTAGGCCTTCACGCGCGTGCCGCTCGTCAGCCAGTTGATGTTGCCGAGCGACTTCGACTCCCAGTCCTGATCGTAGGTGAAGTCGTAGGGCGTGCGCTGCTTCAGCGTGATGTAGTCCCACCAGCTCCGGCGGTTCTTGGCCGGAATCTCCGGGCCGGCTTCGAGCATGAGGATGGACGTCGCGGGATCGGCCTCGAGCAGTCGCTTGGCGATCGTCAGCCCGGCGACGCCGGAACCGATCAGCACGTAGTCGTAGGATTCGGATTGGCGTGACATCAGCGGTTCTCCGGTTCGGCGCCAGCCATCGTCGGGGAAAAGGCGCGCACCTGCGGCTGCAGGCTGTAACGCGACCCTTTGACGTAGCCGGCATAGTTGACCCCGCCGAAGTGTTTGAAGCCGCTCGCCATCACCTGCATCGTGATGAACTCGTCGATCACGTAGACCTTCGCGTGCGCGAGGCGCGTGAGCGGCAGCCCGGGGGGAATCTGGTTGCTCAGGAACAACTGCCGGAACGCCTCTTTCTCTCCGTAGAGCGCGATCAACTCGCGCACCGCCAGCACGGCGTTGATGTATTCGCCGGTGTAGCTCGGCGCCACCGTCGTCTTCGCCTCGACGAGCTCGAGCCAGGAGCTCTTCAGGTTGGAGGACTCCCAGCGGACGTTGCCCCAGCACTTGCCGATCTCGACGAAGATGCGCCAGAGGAACTCGCGGTGCTCGGCGCTGAGCAGCAGGCCCTCACCGGGGATCAGTCCCGGGCCGAGGCCCTTGGCGTCGTGACACAGGGGGCCGCCGATCATCGGCGGCGGCGGGGGAGGCGGAGTCGGAGCAGTGGGCGTTTCCATCGGGTAGCGGGATCGGTCGATTCAGGCAAACAGCGTGCGCTCGGTCGTCTTGCGGAAATCCTTGCCGAAATAGGCGTCGGTCCAGGTGTCATCAGCCTGTAGATACGGTGTCGGTCCGCTCGCGGCGGCGGCCGCAGCCGGGGCGCCCGCGGCCGCCGGCTGCGCGCGCACGGCCTGCACGCGCGCGTAGCGGTTGGCGATGTCGCGGAAGAAGAAGTGCTGCCAGAGCCGCATGAACTCGCCGAGGTAGATGTCGGCCACCGCCGTGTTGCCCTGCACCACGAGCATGTTCTCGTCGTTGTTGACCGTGGAGGCGTCGCTGAAGTTCGCCGAGCCGCTGATCACGGTGGGATTGTCGCCGAGCGGATCGACGAAGAGGTATTTCGTGTGCAGGTATTTCACGAAGTTGTTCAGGTTGCTGAGCCGCTCGGCCACCCAGCGCTGCAGCTTCTGGTCGCCCACCGCGTCCGAGTTGAGCACCGCGCCGAGCGCGATGAAATTGTTCTTCACCCCGCTGAACTCGCTGAAGGTCGGGCCCGTCTTCTCGAGCAGGACGTAGCGCACGTTCTTCGTGTTGGCCTTCATCACGGCGGCAAACCGCTTGTTCACGCCGAACGCCGCGGTGAACCCGGCCACCTTGGCCGCACCGTCAATTTGCGAGGAATACCAGGCCAGCGCCGAATCCGAACTGCGCGGACTGAAAACCGGATACACGCCCGGCTTCACCGGCGTGACCGGGTCCGGCGTCTGCTGCACGGTCCAGGAGCGGAGCTGCTTCGCGTCCGTGTCGGCCGCGAGCATCGTCCAATAGGCCAGATACTGCGCCGCCACTGCGGGCGTGCGGACGATGTGCACGACGTTCGACTGCCCGAAGATCCCGCCCTCGGTGAAATTCGTCGATCCCGTCAGCACCTGCACCGGCTGGCCGTCCTTCAGCAGCACGATGAACTTGTTGTGCGCGATGTAGCTCGCGTTCGCCTTGCGCGGGATCATCAGCGACCGGATGCCCACCGCGTCGATCGCCTCGTTGCTGGTGCCCTGCGGATTCGGTTTGGCGCGGCAGTCGTAGACGATCTTCACGTCGGCGCCGCGCGCGGCGGCGTCCTTGAACGCCTGCAACACCGGGTGGTAACTGAACTCATACGCCGCGGCGCGGATGGAGAAGCGCTTGTCCTTCGCCAGTCCGATGAACTCGAGGATCGACTCCTCCAGCCCACGGGAGAGCCATTTGAATGCCTCCGGTCCTGCCTCCTCTGGCGTCTTGTTGCCGAACTTGCGCACATACGCCTGGCTGCCGGCCACGCCGCGGTTGAAATAGATCGCGTGCTCGTCGTTCTCCTCGCTCTCGGTCGTGACCTTCACCTCGACCGCCGGACCGTAGCTCAGGTTCTTCGGCGTGCCATACACCGGCACGACCTTGTAGACGTAGGTGTGCTCCGGCTTGGCCGTGTAGTCGCCCCACTGGAAACCCTGGATCGGATGCTCCTGCGTCGACACGAGGCTGCCCGGCGCGGGGTTCGGATCGGTGGCCTCGAAGGTCCGGAATCCCTTCAGCCAGAACTGCTCTTTCTCCGTCAGATCGTTGCGGTTGATCGCAAAGCCCAGCAGCCCCTTGCGGGCGGCGGGCGCGGCGTCGAAGCCGAGCAGCACCACATAGGAGCCGGCGATGGCGTTGACCGAAATCCGCTTGGGGCCGGGGGAGCTGACACGTTTGCGCATGACGGGGATGGGACGGGGTGAACCGGACAACGAGCGAAGGTGGGAGGGACGCTTGCGCGGGACGCACTTCGGCCGGAGCAGCGGTGATGGGAACGGGTGGGATCGCTCTGGCCGACGGGTGCAGCAGAAGCGCGCCGGTCGCGCGGGCCAATCGCGCTGACTACCGGGATTCCGGTAGTGGCCGCGCTTGCGGGGAATCCGCGCGCCGCGGGGTCACTTCTTCCGTTTCGGCGAACGCCCGATCGGGTGCGGCGCGAGCAGGTAGTCGCTCGCCCATGCGCCCTGCACGACGCCGCTCTTCACGTTGAAGAAATTCGTCAACGCGATCGCCACCTGGAACGAGAAGTCCGTCGAGTAGGCGCGGGGATCGGTCGAGGTCGCGCACTCGATGTTCTGGAACCACTTCATCCACGCGTCTGATCCGCCCTGCGCCGGCGGCGCCAGCCCGCCGTCCGGCACCGCGCCGTCCGGCACCAGGCTCGTGAGCGCGGGATACTGCGCCATGATGTGGCACGACATGCACGAGGTCGTATTCAGATCAGCGGGACCATTGAGCCGGCCGTTCCACCCGAGGTGCTGCGGCGGGAGCTGTTTGCCATCGAAGATCACCGTCTGCTTCAGCTTCGGGTTCACCTTCGTCTCCGTCACGGGAAACGGGTTCGTGGTGTTCGTCTTGTCGTCCGGATCGTTGCCCCACATCAGGCCGACGGGCACGAGGTTCATGAACTTGTTCGGGTGGTTGAGCTGGCCGTTGTAGACGAAGGTCCCGAAGACCCAGCCGGTCATCCCCGGCCCCTCCGCGCGCGCGTCGCGCACCGCGATGTCCATCTGCAGCAGGTGCACATCCGTCACCTGCCGCGTCGCCGAGGTCCAGAAATTCTCCGTGATATACGCCTTCCACGTCAGCGGATTTTGCAGGTAGTCGATCTGATCCACGCCCTGCGGCGCATCGGTGAAGAGCAGCTTCGCGAACACCGTGCCGACGGGGAAGCCGCCGGGGAGGCCGTCGACTTTCCAGCGCTTGTCGAGCACCTTGGGATCGGGGTTCAGCGGATCGGCCCACATCTTGCCCATGCTGTAGCCGGCGAAGTCGTTGATCAGCGTGATGGCGTAGACCGAGTAGCCGCCGTCCTTGCCGAGCTGCCCGCGCCCGAGCTGGCCGGGCGTGACCGACGCCTCCTTGATCAGCCCGCGGAAACCCTCGGTGCCTCCATTCGGCGGATACGCGTTCGGGCCGGGCGTCGCCGGGTGGAGCCACGGAATGTGATACCACTGCCGGATGCGGTTCTTGAACGGATCCCAGTCCGGCAGGTTGCCCTCGAACGCGAAGTCCCGCACCGCGTTGATGTAGGCCAGCGGGTCTTTCTTGAAGTCGATCGCCTTCAGGAACGCCGGGAGTTGCGTCGGCAGCTTCGTCGGGAAGTCCGCCTTCAGCCGGAACACCGGCTGGTCGGAATACTTCGCCGCATACTCCTGCTGGCTCACCATGAAGCCGAAGTCGGGAAACCCCTGGCCCTTCTGCTTCCGCGCGGTGAGCGCCTGTGGCGACGCGCCGAGGTAGGCGTCGGCCGCCGGTGCCTGGGCGGACGCGGCGGAGGCGGAGAGGAACAGGCCGGACGCGAACGCGACCAGCCGGGCGGCGGTCGGAGCTATCGAATGAGTTTTCATCGTCGTGGGTGGGTGGGAACGGAACGGGAGGCGGGGAGGCGGAGTCGCGTGCGGGGAGATCACGCGAGGTCCGCCGTCGACACGGCGCACGCGCGGCGGATTTCCTGCACCGTCGCCGGCGCGTCGAGGCGGAAGAGGCCGTCGAGTCCGCGCTCGAGCCGCGAGGCGCGGATCGCCGCCTTGATCGCGAAGAACGCGCTGTTCGCCAGCACCAGCGGCGGCTCGCCGACCTCCTTCGCGGAGAAGATCTCGTTCGGGTCGTCCGGGATGGACGCGACCGACGCCAGGTTCCGGGGGAAGAGATACGTGTTCAGCTCGAGCGGGATTTCCGTCACCGCCGGGATCTTGTAGCGCCACGTGTTCGTGGTGTTGAGCCGGCCCTTGTCCGCGCCGGCCGGTTCGAACACGAGCTTCTCCGTCAGCAGGTAACCGAGCCCCTGCACGAACGCGCCCTCGACCTGCCCGATGTCGATCGCGGGATTCAGGCTCCAGCCCATGTCGTAGACGATGTCGGCGCTGAGGATTTTCACCTCGCCGGTCAGGATGTCGACCTCCGCGACGGAGCAGGCGGCGGAGAAGGTGAAGCCGACGAACGAGTCCACGCCGCCGCCGAGCTTCGCGTTCTTGATCCGCTCGATGCCCGGGAGGTCCGGCTGCAGCGCCTCGGGCTTGAACGTCATCGCCGGCACCGGCACGGAGCCGCCGCGGATCTTCGCGGTGAACGACGCCACGAGGCTGACGCGTTTCGCGAACGCGAGCTGGATCAGGAACTGCCAGATCATCGCCTTGGTGCCGTTTGCCTCCACCTTCACCGCCCAGCCGCCCTGCTCCGCGGTGTAGTTCCAGAAGTCGATCCCCTGCCCCTTGCACCACTCGTCGCCTTCGTCCTTGAGCATCTGATACCCGAACTCCAGCAGCCGCGCGCGGAGCTGCTGGCAGGTCTGCTTCACCGCCTCGCAGGCGTAGGGCGTCCCGGTCGACGCGCCGGTGCTCGTCGGGTTCGGCGTGATGCCCGTCTTGGCATTATCCATGAAGATCATGCTCATCGGGATCCCGAGCACGTAGGCCGCGACCTGCTGCGCCTGCGTCGCGAGCCCCTGGCCGATCTCCACGCCGCCCTGATGGATGACGACGGTGCCGTCCGCCTGGTTGACGACAACGATCGCGGCGGCCTGCTCAAGTTGGAGCAGGTTGTAGCCGGAGCCGTATTTCACCGGGATGATGGCGAGGCCGCGTTTGCGCCACTTGTTCTTCCGGTTGAACTCCGCGATCGCCGCGCGTTTCACGTCGGATTGGGAAACCTGTTTCACGTAGGCCCACACCTGCTTCATGTAGCAGTAGGACAGCGCCTGGCCGAACGGCGTGACGTCGCCGCGGTCGTAGAGATTCCGCTCGCGCACGTCCTCGGCCGTCATCCCGAGCGCGAACGCCGCGTCGTCGATCGCGTTCTCGACGATGTTCTTTCCCTGGATGTCGCCGAACGCCCGGAACGCCGTGCTCGGCGCCGTGTTCGTCCGGCACACGTCGATCTGGCTCTCGAAGTTCGCGACATTGTAGGCGCCGTCGGTGCGGAGCTGGATGCAGTTCGAGACGATGAACGAGCAGTCGTAGAACGCGCCGCCATCGCCCCACATCTTCAACTGGAAGCCGTGGATGATGCCCTTGTCCTCCGGCCGCACGTCGCCGCGGTCGACCGCGATCTGATACTGGCCGTAATACGCGTGGCGCTTGCCGATCATCGCGGAATCCTCGTCGCGCGGGACCGCCACGCGCACGGGGCGCTTCGTCGCCTTGGCCGCCACCGCCGTCGCGCCCGTGACGAAGCGCGCCTGCTCGGTCTTGCCGCCGAAGCCGCCGCCGACGGGCGCGACCTCGACCTGCACCTGGTGGTATTGGAGACCCAGCGCCATCGCGGTCGTCTGGTGCATCTCCATCGGGCTCTGCGTCGACGGGTGCACGCTGATCCGCCCCTCGTCGACCGGGATGGCGACGCACGCCTGCGTCTCCATGTAGAAATGCACCTGGCCGCCGTTGGCCTGCGTCGACTCGACGACGAGGCACGGCGCGCTGCCGACCTTCGCCTTGCGCCGCACGATCCGCCGGTCGAGCGGATCCTTCTTCGCCGCCCAGTCGAACCGGCTCCCGGGCCGGGTGATCCGCCAGATGTGGGAAACAAACGGCACCGACACCGGCGCGTCCGGGAAGATGCTGTCCTTCTTGATCGCGTCGAACAGATCGATGATCGGCTCGCGCCATTTCCCGGTCCAGCCCGGCTCGTCGACTTTCGCATACGCGACGCAGTGCGCCGAGACATACTCCGCGATCCGGATCGCCTCCTGCTCGCTGGTCGCGAGCACCATCGCGAGCGACTGGCCGACGTAGCTGACCATCTCAATCGCGAAGAGCGGCTGGTCGTGGGCCATGCCCTGCAGGTTCACGCCGCCGTGCTTGATGCTCTCGTGCGTGATGAGATCGATGAAGGAGCGCGCGTAGGCGCTCAGGTGGTCGCGCAGCGCCGCCGCGGTCACGGTCTCGCCGCCGCCCGGCAGCACGAATCGGTAGTTCGCCAGCGCGCGCCGGCTCTGCACGAACGCGCCGTTCGCCGTCAGCGGCGGCACCGCTAGCTCGTGCGTGTAGTGGAGCTGGCCCGACGTCTGATACATCGCCGTGATCTTGATGTAGGGCTGCGCCACCGGCTGCTTGAACGCCTGCGTGACATAGTGCTGCGTGCCGTCGCTCACCGGCCAGTGGCCCCACTGGATCTCGCCGCTCGACTTCACCGCGGGCGGGATCGCCGCGCCTTCGCGCACGAGCGCGTTGACGATCGCCTTGTAGAGAAACGCCACCGCGAGCTGCGTGCGGTATTCCTTCGTGAACCCCTCGTCCGGCGCCTCGGCCATCCGCTCCGCGCAGCGGTCCAGCTCCGCGCCGACCTCCTGCGCGAGGAGCTTCGCCACGGCGGCGACGCCGGCGAGCGAGAGCTTCCGCCCGGTGAGCGCCGCCTCGGTCCGGCGCGGGCGCCACGGATACGGCGCGATGCCGCCGAACACGAGCGTCGCGGACGCAACCTTCAGGCCGCCGGCAAACGTGAAGCGCGTCGTGGCGTTGACGATGCTGTGCGCGTTGACCTCGCGCAGCGCGACCTTCTGCGCGAGCACGGCCTCCTGCGCTCCACCCAGCGGCAGCGTGTAGCTCGTGAGCACGAGGCGATCGACCAGCGTCTCGTCCGCCACCACGGCGTCGACCAGCGCCGCGGCCGTCACGGTGTGCGGCGTGAAGCCACCGGCGGCGTCGAGTTCGAGATAGGAGATCTTCGCGTCGACGGCGACCAGCGCGGTGAAGAGGTCCGAGGGGAACGGCTCGCCCGTGCCCGCGGCGATGTGGCGCAGGACGAGCATGGTGTTGCCGCCGACCGACGCGGCGTTGCGGACGATCCGCCCGGCGGTGCGGCGCGCCATGAACTCGAGCGCGCCCGCCGGCGTCGTCTCGCCGAGCTGGCGCGCCTTCAGCTCCGCGCCAAGGCGGGCGATCAGATCGTTGTAGGTCGTGCCAGCGGCGACAACGAGTTCGTCGCCGTGCCGCGCGCCCACACCCTGCAGTTCAGGGATGAGCCGGAGGTCGACGAAGAGCCGCGTCGACGGGAACTCGTCCTTGTAAATCCCATACGAGGTGTTGCCGTGCACGAGCCGGACCTTCCGCTCGCGGTTCGCGTGCAGGATGGCCGCGAGTTCGGCGAGCGTCGCGGGCGTGCGCCACGCCTGGCCATCGGCCTCGGAGGAGACGGGCTCGGCGGGGCCGCGGGCCTCGGCGGGAAACGGGATCGCGACACCCGCCGGGAGCTGCGCCGCGCAGCCCTCGTCCTCGAGGCATTTCATGCGGTTCGCCTCGTCCTTCCGGGTCCAGTCCGACGCAAACGTCTTCATGCCGGTCAGGATCGCGCGGTAACCGGTGCAGCGGCACAGGTTGCCATCGAACGCCTCCTCGATCTCCTTCTTCGTCGCCTTCGGATGGTTCGTGATGAACTCCGACATGTTCATCACGAAGCCGACGCTGCAGTAGCCGCACTGGCTGCCGTTGTTCAACGCGAGCCGGTGCGCGACCGGGTTCATGCCGTCGTGCGTGTGCTCCGAGGGATGGTCCGCGACGTCGGTCACGAGCTTCACGATCGCCGGGGCGGACTTCTTCGAGCGGGCGGCGGCGACGGCCGAGAGCACCGCAGCGCGCTTGTCCTCGGCCGCCTCCTGCGCCTCGGCCAGCACGGGCGAGGCCATCGCGCCGATCGGAGCGGCGGCGCGCGACGAGGTGAGCGAGTGCAGCAGGTGGGCCGAGTCGGGTTTGCGCACCGCGCCGGTGCCCTCGACGGTCGTCACGACGAGTCCGCCGAGCGCACAGACCGGCCGCAGGCAGGAGTTGATCGCGCGGTGCTCGGGCGCGTTTTCCTTTTCGTTCCAGTGCGAGAGGATGACGGTGCAGCCGCCGCAGCCGCCCTGGCCGCAGGGCTTCTTCGGTCCGGCGAGGGCCACACCGGGCGCCCGGAGATAATCGATCAACAGCAGGTCGGGCG
Organism: uncultured Opitutus sp.; assembly: GCA_964513055.1. Classification (GTDB taxonomy): domain Bacteria; phylum Verrucomicrobiota; class Verrucomicrobiia; order Opitutales; family Opitutaceae; genus ER46. The sequence goes on along the minus strand of CAZENI010000116.1, from coordinate 9,715 downwards.
CGGGGTCCTGGATCGTGACGGCTTTGCCATTGAGGAAGAACGAGACGGCGTGGGGCGTGGTGCTCATGGGAGGATCGGTTTACGAGGCGGCGGCGAGGAACGGTCGGGAGAAACGCGGCGGCGGAGCGGCCGGGGGGAGAATTGAAACGGCCATCCGGTGCCGGCGCTGCCAGAACGGCGCGTCCGGCCAGCGCCGCTCGGCGGCGTAGCACTGGGCGAAGTGGCGGCGGTAGCCCGCGTGGATCGCGCGCAGCCGTTCGTGCCAGGTGCCCAGCGCCGCGGTGTCGCCGGCGGCCAGCGCGAGGATCGTCTGCGCCCCGCGGAGTCCCGTGTGGAGGGCGTGAATCAGGCCCTGCGACGAGAGCGGATCGAACGCCAGTGTCGCGTCGCCGACGGCCAGCCAGCCTTCGCCGCCAAACGCGCGCCGCGTCACGCTGCCGGCCGGAAAGCGCCGCACGCGCTCGACCGCCGCTGTCGCCGGATCCCCGACCGCCTGCCGCAGGTGCTGCGTGGCGGCGAGCCGCCGCGCGAAGCGTGCCGCGACCGCCATCTCCGCCGCCGCGGGCAGATCGCTGTCGGTGCAGAACGCCACCAGCCGCCGGCCACCCGGCAGCCCCGTAAAATACCACCAGCCGTCCTCCGCGGCCTCGATGAAGGTGCGTGTATCCGCCGCTCCCTCACAGGCCGGGAGCACGAGGCAGAACGCCACCAGGTCATCCTCCCCCACCGCGGGCGCACCGTAATGGGTCGCCACCAGCGCCCGACGGCCGGTGGCGTCGATCACCCAGGGCGTGGCGACATGCAGCGTGCCCTCGCGCCGGGCGAACCGCAGGTCCCAGCGGCCCGCCTCGTCCGAGCGGCGCCAGCGCACGAAGGCGCAGTCCAGCCGCACGTCCGCCCCCGCGGCGGCCGCCGTCGCGCGGAGCTCCGCATCGAAACGCGGCCGGTCCAGGTGCCAGCCGGAGCCGTGGTGTTCGCGGATGAAGTCGCGCTCGACCGCCTGCGCATCGCCCCACGCCGCCACGAAGCCGGCGGAGGGCAGATGGCCGCCGGCCAGCATCGCCGCCTCGGCCCCGAGTTCCCGCAGCAGCGGGCGCGCGGCCGGCGGCAGCGACTCGCCGATCTTGAACGCCGCCGGCTGCGCGAGCGCCTCGGCCAGCAGCACGCGGCGCCCCGCCCGCGCCAGCGTGATCGCCGCGGCCGCGCCGGCGGGTCCGCCGCCGACGATCACCACCTCGTAGTTCGCGGAGTCACTCATGCGGTGGCGCTCCTGTTTTGACCGTGATCTGGCAGACCGCAGCACATGGGGGCGGGCCGTTAGCGCGGCTGCGCGCGTGGGAGTTTATCCAGCGGCAGCCCGGTTTCGGCACCGCCCGCGGCTGCGTGCTCGTTCGCGCCGCGCGCAAGGCCGATCGCGGAAGGAACAGCCGTGCGGACGATCTTCCCGGCCGCGCCCGGGGATGACGGAGGCTGGCGTTGGCTCATGGGGAAAGGGCGGCAGTGGCGGTCCCGCCCGGCGCGGCGCGCGGCGCCAGGCGCGCGACCTCCGCGACGAGGTTGTCGATCGCGACGAAGGGCGACTCGCCGATCGTCTTCCAGCGGACGGCTCCGGCGGCATCGAGGACAAACGTCCCGTGCAGCGTCTCGTCGCCCTGCTGGCACGCGTAGGCGCGAAACGCCTGTCGGGCCGCGTCGGATACGAGGAGGAACGGCGTCGGCGCCAGCTGCAGCGCCGCCGCCAGGTCGGCGACCTCGTCCGTGCTCACGCCGATCACGTCGGCGCCGAGCTCGCGGAATTTTTCGTGGTAGGCCCGGAAGAGCGCGATCTGCTCCGTGCAGTGCAGGCAGCCGTGGCCCTTGAAGAAGAAAAGCACGGCGGGCCGGCCGCGGAATTCCGCCAGCCGGCGCGCCCGGCCCGCGGCGTCGCTCAGCTCCCACGCGGGCGCGGCGAACGGCCGCGCCACGCGCAGCGACGGGTTGCCGGTCGCGTCCAGCGCGGCGGTCGTCTTTTTCGCGCCGAAGGGGTGTTTGATCTCGACCAGCTCCATCATGCCCTGGTCCTCGTGGTCGAGGATGTGGCAGTGCTGGACGAAGAGCCCGGTGAACGTCTCGTAGCGCGAGCGAGCCTTCACCGTCCAGCCCTCGTGCGTGATGATGGTGTCGCGCCAGATCGGCGCCTTGAGCCGCTCCACGCCCTTGTCGTCCTTGATCGAATACACCTCGAACGGGTTCACGTGGATGTGGTGCGGGTGGCTCGGCGGGTTGGCCGCGATGCCGCGGTTGCGCGTCATCAGCGTCCAGTCATCCACCGCGCCGAGCGTCAGCTCGCGCGCCCGCTCCATGCTGAAGGGGCGGCCGTTGACGTTGAACGTCACCGTTACGCCCCCGGTGGGATTCGGATCCACGAAGATGCCGTAGCTGACGGTCTGCTGCCCCATGCCCGGCGTGCTGGCGGGAATCGACGGCAGGCGGAACTTCGCGAGCTGCACATCCTGCGGCAGCGTCATCGGCTTCGCGTCACCGCCGACGATGATCCGCGCGAGGTATTTGCGGCTCTCCGCGAGGCCGGTGAGCGACTGCGGGCTGGCCTCGTCGACGAGGAGATACTCGCCGGCGGGGACGTTCGGGAACTGCACGAGGATGTCCGAGCGGTAGCCGGGCCAGAGTTCGACGACTTGCTCGGGGGAAACTCTGCCGAGCGAGAGGCCGTCGGCGGCGATCTCGTGCAACACGATCGACTCCGGCAGCGCGGTGCTGGCGCCCGGCGCGCGCTCGAGTTTCAACTTCACCGCCTCGCGGATGCCCGCGTGGATGACGCGCCAGCGTTCGACGGAACCGGGCTGCGCGCGGAAGACCGGGAGCTTCACGCCGTTGATCGTGGTGTGGCGGCCGAGCTTGTCCCAACTACCGGGCGGGAAGATCCGGTTCTCGTATTCCGCCTCGATCACGCCGTAGGGCAGATCGTAGGTGACCGTCGTTTCCTTCCCGTCCGCGCCCTTGTCGGTGAACGTGTTTTTGTAGAGGTAGGCGATCTGCTGGAGCACGAGGATCCGCTCGCGGGCCCGCGCGATCTCCGGCACGTCATCCATGCCGCCGGTGATGATGATCGCCCCGGCCATGCCGCTCGACACCTGCGCAGCGGTCGAGCCGTGGCGGTGGGTGTGATACCAGAACGTGCCCGAGGGATGATTCCGCGGGATGACGACCTCGTAGTCCTGCGACGACTGGGGGCCGACATCGAGGAGCACGTTGTCGCTGATGCCGGAGGGCGAGACGTTGAGCCCGTGCGTGTGCAGGTTCATCACGTTGAAGGCGTGCAGCGTGTTCATCTCGCCCGGGTGATCGGCCTCGGGCTTGAAGTCGTTGCGCAGCGTGATCCGCAGCCGGTCGCCGGGCTTCGCGCGCAGGGTGGGGCCGACGAGCTGGCCGTTGTAGGAACGCAGATACACCGGGTCGTCGCCGATGCGGTTGTGCGCCTTCATGCCGACGAGCGTCACGCTCAGCGTGCCGTCGACGGACCAGACCTCGGCAGGCTGCTGGAAACTCACGGTGGCCGCCGCAGCGAGGGCGGCGCGCTCGGGCTCGGGCCGCTGGGCCTCCGTGAGCGTGGCGGCCTTCAACAATGGCGTCGCGGAGCGCGAGAGAAAATCCGCCCACTCCTTCCGCAACTGGTCGCGGGCCTGCGGGGCGGTGAGCGCGGTCGGCGCGGCGGTGGCGGCGCGGACGGCGGGAACAATGACGCAGGCGAGCGACGCGAGGAGCGCCGCGCCGGACAGGCGCGCAAACGGAACGGAGGAGATCATGGGCGGAAGGGAACGGACACGGTCGGCCGGGCAGCCGCCGACGGTTGGAGCCAGCGCCGCGCCGCGGGAGACGCGGCGCGGCGGACTCCGGGTGGGTTATTTCCGGTGGGACGCCGCCGGCTTCTTCGCCGGCGCGGATTTCTTCGGCGCGGCGGCGGCGCCGATGCCGAAGTGCTTCGCGTATCGCTGGCGGATATACGTCGCGGCATCGCCCTGCGTCTGCGGCAGGTTGTCCAGGCCCGGACCGTCGGGATGCGACGCCTGCGTCAGGGTGTGCGCGCGGTGCAGCACATCCTTCTGCGTCGGATCGAGCGCGTGGTTGGCGGGATGATCCGGATCGTCTGGCGCGGCGGTGACGGGCGGGATCGGCGCGCGCGGCAGCGTGAGCGGCGTGTCGGTGCGCGGGGCGGAGAGCTCGGCGAGCAGGTGGTCGAAGGTGTTCGCCGCGGCGTCGCGCTTGGTGAGCGGTGGGGCGTTCACGCCGAGGATGGCGCGGGCCGAGGCCATCACCGACGTGTGCTGGTAGGGCGTGGAGTCGACGCGGCCGGCCTTGATCCACGGCGAGCACAACACCGCGGGGCCGCGGAAACCGAGCCTCGTGAAATCGAACGCGGACACATACGACGGATCGCCCGGGCGCGGCGAGGTGAGGCCGTCGGGGTTGACGGTCGCGGGCGGGATCACGTGATCGTAGAAGCCGCCGTGCTCGTCGTAGCAGATCACGAGCAGCGTCTTCGCCCAGAGAGCCGCGTTGGCGCGGAGCGTCTCGTAGACATCGGCGATGAAGTGGTCGCCGTAGCGGGCGTCCTGCGGGGCGTGCTGCGAATTGGCGGGCGAAGACCCGCTGGTGATGAACTGCGGGCTGATGAAGACGTAGTTCGCGAGGTTGCCGGCCTTCACGTCGGCGGCGAATTGCGTCGCGTAGGCCTTGAAGTTGGCGGTCTCGCCATTGACCTCGTTGAACTCGAGGACCTCGTTATCGTCGTTCTGATACGTCGCCCAGGTGAGGCCTGCTTTCTGGATCTGGCCGTAGATCGTCGGGCCGTCGAATTTCTGCGACCACACATTGTGGGTGTAGCCGAAAGAGGTGGCGGCGTGGAGGAAGAGGCGGTTGGGCTGCGTGGGCCCGGGCACCTCGGAGAACCAGTGGTCGCAGACGCAGAACGCGTCCGCGAGCGCGTTGATCGAGGGCAGTCCCGTCGGCGGGAACGACTGCATCGCGACGTGCAGGATCGCCGGCGTGGGGTTCTTCACGTGGTCGCCGTAGATCAGCTCGGTGTTGTAGTTCGACACGAAGCCGTTGTTCGCCGGCGGGCTCGCGGGACCGGGGCCGAGCTTGTTGTTGCAGAGCTGCACATTGGCCGCGGCGAGCGAGTGGCCGGGCCCCTGGCCGGCGAGCACGGCCCACGGGGCGCCGTTGTTGACGATGAAGGCCGGGTTCGCGGGCGACTCGGGCTGCGCGGGGTTGAGGAGGTTGGACTCGGTGCCCTTGAGCCCGGCGACGTCGGGCCGGTAGCCGAAGATGTGATCGAACGAGCGGTTCTCCATCATGAGCACGACGATGTGCTCGATGCGGCCGGGCGGCGGCGCACCGGCCGCGGCGGTGGGGGCGGCGGCGGCGCCCGACGCGGGCGGAACCGTGGATTTCGCCGAGGCCTTGGAGTTGCGAGCGGCGGTCACGGGGGATTTTTTCATGGCGGGAAGGCGGGACGGGAGGTGGCGGGGCGGGTTTAACGCTTCGTGGTCCCGGGGGCTTTCTGGGACGAGCCGCGGCGCACGCGGTGTCCGTTTTCCCAATACTCCACGGCGTATTGGCCGAGGACGGTGGAGTTCTTGTAGTCGATGAAGTTCTCGATGCTCTTCGAGAGCTGCAGGCTGTAGTCGAAACTCACGGCCTTGCCCGGGTCGAACGGCGTCGCGCACGGCACGTTGCGGAACCAGCGCATCCACTGCGGCGAGGCGGGCGTGTTCGGATCGGTCGGCAGGTTGACGGGCGGATTATTGAGGAACGGCAGGATGGCCGAGACGGCGGGATACTGCGCGGTCGAGTGGCACGACATGCAGCTCGAGACCGTGCTGTCGACCGGGCCGTTGAGGCGCATGCCGAAACCGAGATGCACGGGCGGCAGCTCGGTCTTGTTGGGATTGATGATCGTCTCCTTGAGCAGCGGGTTGATCTTCGTCTCGGTGGGCGTGGGGTTGGTGAGATTGACGTTCACAGTGGGGTCGTCGCCCCACTGGATCCCGACGGGCACGAGGTTTTCCCAGCGGTCCGCCTTGTTGGTGTTGCCGTTGTAGATGAAATTGCCGAACACCCAGCCGCCGGTGGATTTCGCGCGTTCGTCGCGCACCATGATGTCCATCTGGATCAGGTTCACCTTGGCGGTGACGCGCGTGGTGTCGGTCGACGGCAGCGTGGGATCGACGTCTTTCGCGTAAACGTAGGCATTCCAGGCGAGCGGGTTCTTCAGGTAGGGCACCTGCTTCTCGTCGAGCGTGACGAAGAGAACCTTGGCGACGACGGTGCCGACGGGAAAGCCGCGGCCGTTCTTCATGTAGCCGACATCGGGCCGCTCGGCGTCGGCCCAGACGCGGCCGATCGTGTAGCCGCCAAGGTCGTTGTAGAAACCCACCGCGTAGGCGTGCGTGGCCTGCGTCTGCTGCGGCGCCAGCATCTGCACGGAGACCGGGCCCTCCTGCGTGAGACCATGGTAGCCCTCGCGGCCCGTGGGGCCCCAGTGCTGCCACGGCACGTGAAACCATTTCCGGACCTTGTTATCCTCGAAGTCGAAATCGTCCTCGTAGCCGGCGGCCTCGATGTTGCCCTCGAAGACATAGTCGCGCACCGCCATCAGATACGCGCGCCAGTCCTGCTTGAAATCGATCGCGAGGATTTTCTTCACGCCCGCATCCGGCTGCGGCTCGCGGATCGGGTAGTTCTGGCTGAGCATGAAGACGCGTCCGGTGTAGGTGCCGGGCGCGATCATGTAGCCGAAGTCAGGGAAGCGCGGGAGGCCGCCGCTCTGGGAATAGGCGTCCGTCAGGAGCGGCGTGGGCTGCGCGAGGGCGGAGGCGGCGGGGAACGAGGCGGCGACACTGGCCGCGACGAGACAACACTTGAAACCGGACGTGAACTTCATGGGTGGTGGTGGGCGAAACGGTCGGGGCGCGGCGGTGGGGACCGCGGGCAAACTCGATTTCCAGGAACGGGGGAAACTCGGTTCGCCACACGCGGGTATGGCGGCCGCCCGGTTGCGCCGTAAACGGCTTCGACTACCGGGATTCCGGTAGTCTAAAGACTCGCCGCTCCGAATCGGCCGCCGCTTCCTGCGCGGCGCCGCCCCCTCCCACCCATGAACTCGCGCCCCCTCCGGCCCTCCCTGCCCTGCGTCCTCGTCCTCGCCCTGCTGCTCACCGGCTGCCAGACCGCGCTGCCGACCGCCCCGCAGACCAGCGAGATCGCCTCCCTCACCGCCCGCATCAACCAGCTCGAGTCCGGTATCCAGGGTTCAACTTCGAAGATCGACACGGTGCAGACCTCGATCGCCTCCAACTACCAGCAGACGATCGCGACCCTCCAGCAGCAGCGGCAGCAGGCGGCCGACGCCGTCTACGCCGCCACGCAGGCCAACCAGCAGAACCCGCAGAAGAACCCCTACGTCGAGGCCGTCGCCGAATCGCTCCAGATCGCGGCGGCCAACCTCGGCGGCAGCGACGCGCAGGGCATGCAGAACTCCGCCACCCAGCTCAAGCTGCAGGTCGCCGGCACCAAGTCCGATCTCGCGCAGCTCCAGGCGATGCACGACGCGCAACTCAAGGCCGCCGCCGATCTGCAGGCGCAGCTCGCACAGGAGCAATCGACCCGCACCGCCGCGCAGACGCAGCTCGCCACCCTCGAGAACGCGCGCAATAAGCTTCAGACGAGCCTGCAGACCGCCGAGGACACCCGCAACCAGGCGCAGACCACTCTCGCGCAGAAGCTCGCGGCCGAGAACCAGCGCCTGGCGAACGACCAGGCGCTGAAGAAGAAACTGATGTTCTACCTCGTGATCGCGGGAGCCCTCGCCGGCGTCGCCGCCGCGGTCGCGTTTCGCGTCTATCCGCCGATCGGCCTGCACCTCGGCCTCGCTTCCGGGGGCTTCTTCCTTGCCGCCTATCTCGTCGCGGAAATCCAGCCGTGGATCGTCTTCCTGATCGTCGGCCTCTCCGTCGCCGCCATCGTCTGGGCCGTCTTCATCCGCCACCGCCGGCTCTCCGGCATCGCCAACAGCGCGCTCGGCGCCATCCAGCAGCTCAAGATCCGCGCCGCCCAGGGCGACGCGGCCGCGCAGCAAGCCTACGCGCAGCTCGAAGCCGACCTGAAGAGCCACTTCGGCGCGCAGATCGGTTCGCTCGAGTCCGAAGCCCGGCAGCGGCTCGCCCGGATTCCGTGGCTGCCCGGCTCCGCGGGCACGGCCAACTCCACGGGCGCCGCCGCCTCCTCCGCATCTTCCTCCGTCCCGCCCGCCCCGCCCTCCACCTCCGCCTCATGAGCACTCCCGTCCCCTACTCCCCGACGAGCGCCTACCGCTACGGCGCGTTCGTGCAAACCGCGTATCTGATGTTTGGTAACGCCCCGGCGAGCCTGACCCCGCCGGTCACGCCCGACGTGCAGTTTCCCGCCGGCTACCAGCTCGCGTTCTACCTCACCGCGATCGATCACTTCGCCGAGGAGAGCGAACGCGAGTTCTACGGCTTCGTCGCGCAGTCGACGACCGATCCGACCGACTGCGTGATCGCGATTCGCGGCACCGACAAGATCATCGAGTGGCTGATCGACGCGGAGTTCCTGCCCACGCCGTTCACGCCCGTGCCCGCCGCCGGGCACGTCGAGGACGGCTTCATGAGCGTCTACTCCTCCCTCGCCGGCCTGATGCCCGACGGCACGACCCCGCGGGACCTGCATGCCTTCATCCGGAGCCTCGCGCCCGCCGGCAAGCTCGTGATCACCGGCCACAGCCTCGGCGGCGCCGTGGCCAACCTGCTCGCCCTCGACGCCGCCGTGAACGACGGCGCGACCGCGCTCTCGCTCTACACCCTCGCCGCGCCGCGCACGGGCTTCGGCGCGTTCGCCGCGACCTTCGCCGCGCACGTCCCGAACAACTTCCGCGTCTTCAACCAGCCCGACCTCGTGCCCAAGGTCCCGCCGCTCTACGACCAGCTCGGCCCCGGGCAGGAGATCGACTCGAAGACGTCTCCGGCGATCAAGCACAGCATCCTCTGCTATCATTCGCTCGCGAGCTACCTGCAGGTGCTGAATCCGCAGAGCACGTTTCCGTTGTCGAGCGCCTGCGCCACCGGGGCTCCCGCGACGGCCTGACGCGCCCGTCCCGCGCCGGCGGCTCTCCCGCGGCTACGCCCGCTCCTCCGCACGCCGCTGCGCGAGATTGATCGCCACGACGATCCACGCCGCGACGACCAGCACCCGCGCCGGCGTCGACTGCAGCGCCACCGTCGGCGCCCACAGCGTCGCCCCCAGCAGCAGGAAGGGTATCCAGTCCGTCCGGACGTCGCTCCGCCAGGCCCGCCGGCCGAGCAGCGCGAGGGCGAATACCAGCAGCAGGTCGTCGCACGCGTTGTGGTAGGTGCAAAGCCGGTTCACGACGCCGACGAAAGCCATCTGCGTCAGCGTCCCGGCCTCCCGCAGGCCTGACCGCAGCACCCACGCGGCCAGCGCCACTCCACCCAGGGAGCAGACCGGCAGCGCCAGCCTCGCATCGAATCCCGCGATGGTCAGCACGGAGACCAGACTGATGCGTTCCGGATACAGCATCATGCCCGCAACGCGGGAGGAGTATTTCGAGCGCACGACCTCGAGGAGCGTGACGTCGGTCCACCAGCAGGCGACCAGGGCCAGCGCCACGAGTGCGACC